>JADLFU010000009.1 GCA_020849655.1 Polyangiaceae bacterium
CGACCGGCGAGCGCAGGTCGCCCGCCGCGCGCATCCACGACGACACCACGACCTCGTCGAGCGCGTTCACGTCGGCGGCGGGCGGTCCGCGCCTGGGGTCGAGCGCGCTCTGCACCGGACGACGGACGAGCGACTCCGTCAGGCGCGCGATCTCGCTGGGATCGTGCGCCTCCGGTACGGAGATGGGCTGGCGGTCGGCGAGCTCGGTCACGACGGGCGCGTCCGCGAAGCGCGGCGGCCGGTACGAGCCGCACCCCGCGGCGACGAGCGCCAGCGCGGCGATCGCTCGAGACGGCGTCACGCAGGCCTCCACACCATCAACGCGAGCGTGACGAGCAGGAGCGTGAGCGCGACGATCGACCCTGTCCGGCGCCGCTCCGCGCGTCCGAGCGAGAAGAGGAGCGCCTGCAGCGCGAAGAACGAGGTCGCGAGCGACGAGAGGATCCACGTCGACAAGAGCGACGCGCTCGTCTCGTACGCGAGCAGGAACCCGAACACCCACGCCGCGCACAGGCCCGGTACGGCCACGCGGAGCCCGATGCGCCGCGCCTCCTCGTGTCGCTCCACGGCGCAGACGGCGAGCGTCCCGCCGAGCGCTGCGGCGACCGAGAGGAGCTTGAACAGGCGGTACGCGAGGAACACCGGGGGAGTCCAGCGTCTCTCTACCGCGATCTCGGGGCGGCGGACGCTGGGCTTTTGTCACCTGGCTGTGTCGTGGGGCGCTGGCGCTGGGCCCTTGTCACCTGGCTGTGCCGGGGGGGCGCTGGCGCTGGGCTCTTGTCACATGCCTGTGCCGGGGGGACGCTGGCATGTTGCATGGATGGCAGGGCCACGCTTGCGCGTGGGCGCGCGCTTGGTTGGGGGCCAAGCCCGCCACGCCTGGGCCAGCGGGGCCTCTCCGGTGGAGCGGCGGGGGGGCGCTGGCGCTGGGCCTTTGTCACATGGCTGTGCCGGCTGGGGCGCGTGGAGGCGCTAGGTGTTGGGGGCCTCCCCTCTGGACACTCTGGACACCCCGGCCAGCGGCCAACCCCCTCCCCAACCTCCCGAAATCGCGGCCGGGATGCCGCGATTTACCCGGAGGTCGGAGGTGACTGCTCGGTCTGGTGACTTAGCTGGTGCCTGTGTGCGGCTGGGCGGGAGAGCGTGGTCCTCGGAGAGCCGCCGTCCCGCTCGTGCGCCTTGTCAGGCGCCGCGCTCCGCGCCCACGGGCCCGTCGGCTCTCACGCGGCGCGACGGGCACCCCTGAGGCCCGAAGGGACCCTGAGTGCGCGACGAGCATCGTTGAGGCGGTGGCCTCTCTCTGGGAGCGCAGGGTCTCGGGCGACGAGCGCTGGCTGCGCGGGGGCGTCACCGCCTCGTCCGTCGAAGACTTGCTGCGCGATCCGTAGGGCCTGCTCGGCCGCGCGGCGCGTGGTAGCGTCGACGCGATGTCCGGCGACCGCATGCTCGCGCCTGGTCCCTTCCACGCGGACCAGCTCCGCTCGAAGGATCCCTACGAGCTCTCCAGCGGTCACCCCGTCCTCTGCCTCCCCACCGGCGCGCGCGGCGCTCGCACGAACCTCACAGGCGCCGCCGTGCTCGACTCCGATCCCGCCGTCTACGAGGCCGGCGTCGACGCCGGTTTCGCGCCCGAGCCGGGCACCCTCCGCGCTCCAGATGTCTCAGTTGGCAACGTCCCCGACGCGCCGGGCTGGATCACGGGCGTGCCGCCGCTCGCGGTCGAGTACGCCGACCTCGGCCAGGACGAGCAGACCCTCGCCGACAAGATCGCCGATCTGCTCGCCCACGGCACCCGCCACGTGTGGGTGGTGCGCCTCTCGGGCCCGCGGCGCGTCGAGATCCACGAGCCGGGCGCCGCGCCGCGCGTCGTCGGCGCAGACGGCGTCCTGTCGGCCCCGGGTGTCCTGCAGAACCCTGTGCCCGTCGCCGCCCTCTTCGATCGCGACGCCGCCCACAGCGCGACGCTCCGCAATCTCTTGCAGCGAAGGGGCTACGAGTCCCTCGAGGACGTCCTCGCCGAAGGCCGCCGTGAGGGCGCCGAGCGCGGGAAGGTTGAAGCCGTGCTGTCGGTCCTCGAGGCTCGAGGACTGGCGCTCACCGACGCGCAGCGCGACCTCATCTCCTCGTGTCGCGACGCGGCCACCCTCGAGCGGTGGTTGCGCGGGGCCGTCACCGCCTCGTCCGTCGAAGACCTGCTGCGCGATCGGTGAACACCGCGCGTGTCGGCGGCCGGGCGCTGAAGTAGCACCGACCTCGAGATGACCCGCGAGCCCCGCGACGCGCGCCACGCCGAGCGGCGGTGGCTGACAGCGTGGGCGCTGTTCGTCGGCGCGCTCCTGCCCCGCCTCTACGTCGCCATCGCGTGGGCGAAGGAGCCAGTCTGGGACGGCCACTACTACGATTTCGGCGCTCGCCGCATCGCCGCGGGGCTCGGCTACTCCGACGACGTCCTCGTCGGCGGCGAGGCGCGCTGGCACCCGTGGTGCCACTACCCGGTCGGGTACAGCGGGTTTCTCGCGATCGCCTACGTCGTCTTCGGCGCGGGCCCCAAGGTCGCGGTCGTCGCGAACGCCGTCGTCGGCGCGTCGCTCACGTCGCTGACCTACCTGCTGGGCGACCGCGCGCTGGGGCACGCGCGCGGCCTGCTCGCCGGCCTGCTCGTCGCGTCCTCGCCCGAGCTCATCGCGTACTCGGCGCTGCTGATGACAGAGCCGCTCTCGTCGCTGGCGCCCGTCGCGGCGGCGCTCGTGATCCTGTCATCCCGCTCCCGCCTCGTCGTCCGCGCGCTCGCGGCGGGCGCCGTCGCGGGGCTGGGCGTGCTCGTCCGCCCTCAGGTGATCCTGTGTGTCCCGCTGCTCGGGCTGCTCGAGCTCGATCTCGGCCGGGCGCGCGCGTCGTGGCGTCGCGCCGCGTGGACGGCAGCGATCGCCGTCGGTGCGTCGCTGCTCGTGGTCGCGCCGTGGACGGCGCGCAACTGCCGCGTGATGGACGGCTGCGCGTTCGTCAGCACGAACGCCGGATGGAACCTCGCGATCGGATCGTCGCCGCGCGCCACCGGTCGCTTCGACACGCTGCGCGCGACCGACGGCTGCCCGGTCGTCACCGGCCAGGTGCAGCAGGACCGCTGCTGGGCGGGCGTCGGCGCGCGCCAGATCCGCGAGGCGCCGCTGCGCTGGCTCTCGCTCGTGCCGAAGAAGCTCTCGCACACGTTCGACCACGCGTCCTTCCCGATGGGGTACCTCGGAGAGAGCGATCCTGGGCGCTTCGACGAGGCCACCAAGGAGAAGGGGCGGAGGTGGCTCGGCGCGGCGCACGCGGCGCTCCTCGCGCTGGCGACGGCGGGCGCGCTCGGGTGGTCGAGCTCGCGACGGCGCGTCTCGCTGGCCGCCGCTGCGTTGGCGCTCGCGACGCTCGGGTGGGTGTTCACGCGGGGCGAGCCTCGCCCGCTGTGGTGGCTCGCGGTGCTCGCGCCGACGCTGCCGTGGCTCGCCGCGCCGTCCTCGCGCCCTCCGCTCGCGCGCTACGTGGGCGCGTGCGTGCTCGCGATGTGCGCGACCCACGCGGTGTTCTTCGGGGAGGACCGGTACCATGTGTTCCTCACGCCGCTGTTCGCGCTGCTGGCCGCGTGCGCGGGGGCCCGAGGGGCCAGGGCGGTCGGAGCAAGCGGCTAGCGCGTGGTCGCGCCCGTCGACCTGCAACGCCTCGCTCCCCCGCGAGGCTCGCTGCGATCCGAAAAGAGTCGGGGCGAGAGGATTTGAACCTCCGACTCCCTGGTCCCGAACCAGGTGCGCTACCAGGCTGCGCTACGCCCCGAGTCGCCACGAACGGCAGAGACTGCTGCCCGAAGCGGGGGCGCAATCTCGCGCGAGACACGTCGATCGTCAAGAGAAAAGGGCCGACCCCGCGGTGGGATCGACCCTCTTCGTCCTCGCGTGCCCGCGAGCGCGCTCGGCTCAGCCCTTCGCCGCGATGACCGCGGACGTCAGCTCCGGCACCACGCCGAAGAGATCGGCGACGAGGCCGTAGTCGGCGACCTGGAAGATCGGCGCGTCGCCGTCCTTGTTGACCGCGACGATGACCTTCGAGCCCTTCATCCCGGCGAGGTGCTGGATCGCGCCGGAGATGCCGATCGCGAAGTAGAGCGCGGGGGCGACGATCTTGCCCGTCTGCCCGACCTGGTAGTCGCTCGGCGCGTAGCCGGCGTCGCACGCGGCGCGGCTCGCCCCGACGCCCGCGCCGAGCGCGTCGGCGAGGGGCTCGAGCACCTCGTTGAACCGCTCCTTCAGCGCGCGTCCGCCGGCGACGATGACCTTCGCCTCGCCGAGGGCGGGGCGCGCGCTCTTCACCTGGTCGAACTTCACGAACTCGACACGGTCGGCGCCGGGGCCCGCGGGGGCGACGGCGACGTCCTTCACATCGGACGCGCCGCCCGACGGCTCGGCCGCGGTGAACTCGCTCTGGCGCACCGAGACGATCTGCGTCGCCGTCGAGATGGTGCAGTGGCCGTACGCGTTCCCCGCGAACATCGGGCGCTTGTACGAGAGCTTCCCGCCGTCGGCCGAGACGGCCGAGATGTCGCCCGCGTAGCCGGCGTCGAGCGCGGCGGCCACGCGCGGCATCAGATCCTTGCCGAACGACGACGCGGTCGCGACGACGACGCCGAACCCGCCCGACCGGGCGACCTCGACGACCGTGGGGGCGAAGCGCTCGGCGACGTAGCTCGCGAGCGACGCGTCGTCCGCGACGAGCACGGCCTTCGCGCCGAAGCCGGTGAGCTCGGCGGCCGCGGCCTTCGCGCCCGCGCCGATCACGAGGATCGAGAACGGCTGGCCGGCCTGCCTCGCGAACGTGATCGCGCTGTGGGTGGTCTTCTTGATCTTGCCGTCTGCGAGCTCGGCGACGATGAGGGTGTCGGACATGGCTTCTCTCGTGCTCCTCAGAGGACCTTGGCTTCGTTCTTCAGGCGCGTGACGAGCTCCGCCACGTCCTTCACCTTGATGCCCGCCTTGCGCGCCGGCGGGGCCTCGAACCTCGAGTACTGCACCTTCAGCGAGGTGTCCGACACGAGCTCCGAGAGCTTCAGCTCGGCGAGGGGCTTCTTCTTCGCGGCCATGATCGCGGGCAGCGCCGCGAAGCGCACGCCGTCGTTGTACTTGAAGTCTCGCTTCGTCTGCTTCGAGTAGACGCTGCTCGGCGCGACGATGCGCAGATCGACCGTGACGAGCGCGGGGAGCTTCACGCGGAGCGTGATGACGCCGCCGTCGACCTCGCGCCCGACGAGCAGCGCGCCGTCCTCCTCCTCGATCGTCGCGGCGAACGTCGCCTGCGGCCAGCCGAGGTGCTGCGCGAGCATCTGGCCGATCTGGTTCGAGTCGCCGTCGACCGCCTGCTTGCCCATCACGACCGCGTCGGGCTTCTCCTTGTCGACGATCGCGCGGAGCGCCTTCGCCACGATCGAGCCGTCGAGCTCCTCGTCCTTCGCGTCGACGCGGATGGCGCGGTCGGCGCCGGTCGCCAGCGCGGCGCGGAGCGTCGTCTCGGTCTCCTTCGGGCCGAACGTCACCACGATGACCTCGCCGCCTCGAGCCTTCGGCGTCGCGCCGTTCTCGGTCAGGCGGAGCGCCGCCTCGAGCGCGTACTCGTCGAACGGGTTCGGCTTCCACTCGAGGCCGGTGGTGTCGATCGTGGCACCACCCGCGGGGATCTTGATCTTGTTCGCGTTGTCCGGGTCGGCGACGCGCTTCAGCGGGACGAGGATCTTCACGTGGCTACCTCCTGCCCATGATCGGGCGAGAGCGCCGGTAGTGTCGACGGCCCAGCGCGTCAACGTGGGCGGCGAGGATCAGCGCGGCGGGTCCGCGTAGAACGCCCGCACGTCGGGGCGCAGCCACAGGATCAAGAGCGGGATCCCCGGCAGCCAGCAGCAGGCGCTCGTCAGGTCGAGGGCGACCGCGATCGTGGCGACCGTGTGCACCCACGGCCGGCGGCCGCCGACGAGCACCGCGAGGTGCAGCGCGGCGAGCGAGCCGAGCAGCGTCCCGAGGAGGGCCGCGCCGACGAGCCCGCCCACGGAGTCCCCCCCGGGCTTCGAGAGGGCCTCCTTGACCATCAGGCCCACGAAGAGCGCGCCGAGCGCGAGGTAGAGCACCCCGACGATCCCGCCGTACGCCCGCATGTACGTCACCGCGGAGGGCGCCGACGCCTGCTGCTGCTGGTCGGGATCGTAGCCGGGGGGCAGCCCGGCGCTCAAGATGCGCTCGGGCTCGGGCTGCCCAGGCGGCCCCCACGGAGGCTGGCTCATCGCGCGCGGGGCCCGCCGCTCACTGGTCGATGCGGTAGACAGCCCCGCCGTACGAGAGGAGGTACACCTCGCCGTTCGCGTCCTGGCCGAAGCCGGAGATGGGCATGCCGGCGGTGCCGAGCTCGGTCGTGTGCTCGAGCGGCGCGGTCGCCACGCCGCCCACGTAGGCGAAGCTCCAGACGCGCCCCGAGCAGTAGTCTCCGTAGAGGTAGCGCCCCCGCAGGCCCGGGATGGCCGCGCCCCGGTACACGTACCCGCCGGTCACCGAGCAGTTGCCTTGAGAGTGATCGTAGGTGGTGACGGGGAGCGTCAGGCCCGTCTTGTCGCAGCTCGCGGCGTTGTAACACTCCATCCCTTCCATGATGCGCCAGCCATAGTTGAGGCCGCCGGGCGACGCCGCGGGCTCGACGTCGACCTCCTCGTGCTCGCCCTGGCCGACGTCGGCGATGTAGCGATCGCCAGAGCACATGTCGAAGGAGATGCGGTACGGGTTGCGCAGGCCGTACGACCAGATCTCAGGGTTCGCGCCCTGGATCTTGGGGTTCGTCGCGGGCACCGCGAGCTGCCCGACCGTCGACGTGTCGACGCGCAGCAGCTTCGCCAGCATGGTGTCGAGCTTCTGGCCGTTGCCGATTGGGCCGTGCTTGTCGCCGCCGCCGCCGCCGTCGCCGAGCGCGATGTACAGGAAGCCATCCTTGGGAGAGAACTCGACGCTGCCCCCGTTGTGGTTGGCGTCGGGCTGCGCGACGGTCATCAGCGTCTTCAGCGTGGCGAGATCACCAGCGTCGGGCGTGCCGTGCAGCTCCGCGATGACCGTGTCGCCGTCCTGGGTGCCGGGGTTCTGGCTCGCCTTCGACGAGAAGTGGACGAACACCCGGCCGTTCTGCGCGAACTGCGGGTGGAACGCGAGGCCGAGCAGGCCCTGCTCGTTGCCCGACGACGTGAGCTTCGAGCTGAGGTCGACGAACACCCCGGTGAGCTTCCCGCCCTGTGCGACGCGGACGATGCCAGTCTTCTGCACGATGTACAGGCGGGCCGGGTCGCCGGGCGCGTGCGTCACCAGGACGGGCTTGCCGATCCCCTGGGTGATGACGGGCGTGAGCTTGAGCGTCGGCACGGCGCCCGCTGCGGGCGAGCAGTCCGGCGTGTCGCCCCCGCCGCGCCCACCGCCCGCGCCGCCCGGCGCGCCAGCGCTGCCAGCCGACGCGCCTCCGCTCCCGGCGGGGGCGCCGGCGCTGCCAGCCGACGCGCCTCCGCTCCCCCCAGGCGCGCCAGCGCCGCCAGCCGATGCGCCCCCGCTCCCACCAGGCGCGCCGGCGCTGCCCGCGGTCGCGCCGCCGCTGCCCGCGGTCGCGGCGCCGCCCGCGCCAGCCTGTGCCTTGCCGCCGGCGCCAGCCTGTGCCTTGCCGCCCGCGCCAGCCTGCGCGGCGCCCCCCGCGCCCGACTTGTTGCCAGCGGCGCCGGACGATCCGCCGCCTGCGCCGGCAGCCCCTGCGGCAGGGGACGCGCCGGGCGCCGCATCATCGTCGGAGCCGCCGCACGCGACGGCGGTGACACAAGTGAAGGAGAGGAGGAGGAAAGAAGTGTGAAGTTTCATTCTGGATCAGGCTCCGCGCAGTGTGAATTGATACAAGTGAACCCCTTGCCGCAGCAGTCCGCCGCAGACTTGCAGGCGCCGCCGGACGGCGAGCAGCTCTGGCCGGGCGGCTTGCCGCAGACCATCCCGCCGTCGCCCGAGAGGCACGACCCGCCGCAGCACTCCGAGCCGACGCTGCAGGTCTGCCCGTCGGCCTTGCACGGATCGAGCGCCCAGTAGGCGCGCATGTTGAGCGTCTTGGCGTCCTGGCCCGACAGCCAGAACGCCGGGTGGCTCGGATCCTTGCCCGGCTGGGGGTGCTGGTCGAAGGCGGCGACCCAGAGCTGCTTCACCTGCCCGCTCGCGCCCGTCAGGTTGGGATCGTTGCCGAGCGTGCGGCGCGAGGTGAACACCAGCCAGAAGTAGCCGCCGCTCGCGACAGGGAGGAACGCCGGCTCGTAGTTGAGGTGGCGATCGCGGTCGCCGGCGGCGAACGGGTACGTCTTGCCGTTCGTCGCGTCGAGCGGCACCTCGGCGCCCGGCGCGAGCGCGCTCGCGGCGACGAGGTCCGCGGGCCCGTCGCGGGTGTCGAGCGGGCCGCGGTGGTAGACGGCCCACTTGGCGTCGGGCGACACGACCGGGAAGGCGATCGGCGACGCCCCGCCGGGGACGAGCGACACCTTGCCGCTGGCGACGGGCTTGCCGGTCGCGTCGGAGTACCCGAGCGAGACGAGCGCCTTCGTCGCGTGGTCGACGTACACCAGCTTCGACCCGTCGGGCGCGAACGCGGGCATGTCGAACAGCTCCTTGTCGAAGCCGCTGCCCGTCAGCTTCGCGCCGGTCGCGACGTCGTAGAACCCTCCGTCGAGGCCGGGGCTGCCGGGGAGCGGCGCGTTGTTCAGCGCGGCGATCTTGCCGTCGGGGGTCAGCGCCAGCATGGCCCAGGCGCGGCCGCGGTTCGACGCGACGAGCTTGCCCGAGACGAGATCGAACACGGACGCCTTCGAGTCCTCGGCGGGGCCGCCGCCGCCCAGCGTGAGGACGTTGCCGTTCGCGGAGACGGCGTGGCAGGTCGTGCACCCGTCGGTGACGCCCGCCGCCTTCAAGAAGTTGTCGGGCGCGCTCGCGCCGGGCTTGATGCGCACGACGGCGCCGAGGCTGTTGGCCCAGTAGTAGACGGTGCCCTTCAGGCTGCCGGAGGCGACGCGCCAGGTCTGCTTCGTGACGAGCTTCGCCTGCCCGCCCGTGAGCCTCGCCAGCGTGACCTCCACGGGGCCGCCGTTGCCCGACTCGACGAGCTTCGTCCAGGCGGCAGGATCGGGGTCGAGCGCCGCGCCGGTGGGGACGAACGTCGTCGTCACCTCCGCGAGGCCGGCCTTCAGCGTGAGCATCATCGGGGCCGCGGGCGCGGGCTTCCACATCAGCCGGGGCGGCGCGAGCCCCCGCGGGAACACGGTGCCGTCATACGGATACATCAGCGACACCGCGGGGTCGGCGTCGGTCGCCGCGGCGAGCTTGGCCTTGTCGCCCGCCGAGAGCTTGCCGGGGTCGAGCGTGATCGAGAGCTTCACAGTGACGGTCGACGTCGCGCCGTGCGGGCCCAGGGTCGCCTTCACGGTGGCGACGCCGCCCCTCGCGCCCGTCGCCGCGACGCTCCCGTTCTTGTCGACGGCCGCGACGTCGCCGAGATCGATCTCCCACGTCGGCGCGACGGGCGCGCCGATCGAGCCGTCGGCGAGCTTCGCCTTCGCGACCAGCGCGAGCGGCTTCGCGACGCCGTCGACGACCGTGATCGTGGCGGCCGCGGGCTCGATGACGATGCCGACGGTGTCGGGCGTCTGCTGGAACCCCCCGCCCTTGCCGCCGTTGCCCGCCTTGCCCGCGGCTCCGGCGCTCGCGCCGCCCGCCTTGCCCGCGGCGCCGCTCGCGCCGGCGACCGAGACGGACGGGGCGTCCTCGGTGGGGGCCTCGCCGCCTCCGCCGCCGCCACACGCTGCGGCGGCCGCGAGGGCGCACGCGGCGCCGAGAGAGAGAGGAGCGAGCGCGCGCGTTCTCATGCGCGGCAACATATCACCGCCGGCGGGCGGCTCAGCGGCCGAGCTTCTGCGCCATCTGTGTGCCCAGCTCGTCGGCGCGTCGCGTCGCGGCCTCGACGGCGTCCATCAGCGTGCGGCGGAGGCCGCCCGCCTCGAGGGTGTGCAGCCCCGCGATCGCGGTGCCGCCAGGGCTCGTCACCATGTCCTTCAGCGCGCCGGGGTGCATGCCGGTGTCGAGCAGGAGCTTCGCCGAGCCGAACACCGTCTGCGCGGCGAGCAACAGCGCGGTGTCGCGGTGCAGGCCGACCTTCACCCCGCCGTCGGCGAGCGCCTCGATGATGAGCATCACGTACGCCGGGCCGCTGCCCGAGAGGCCCGTCACGGCGTCGAGCAGCGACTCGTCGAGCGTGACGACGCGGCCGGTCGCCTCGAAGAGCGCGCGCGCCACCTGCATGTCGGCGTCGGTCGCGTGCGTGCCCCGCGCGATGGCCGTCGCGCCCGCGCCCGCGATGGAGGCCGTGTTGGGCATCGTGCGAACGACGCGCGCCCCAGCGCGCAGGCGCGCCTCGAGCGCGGAGACAGGCACGCCCGCGGCGACCGAGACGAGCACGGCGTCGTCGCGCAGCTTCGCCTCGAGCACCGGCAGCACGCGGTCGACCACCTGCGGCTTGACCGCGAGCACCACGACGTCGCACGCGGCGAGCAGCTCGACGTTGTCGCGCGTCGTCCTCACGCCGTGCGCGCGGGCGAGCTCGGCGAGGCGCGCGTCGCGCACGTCGCTCGCCCAGAGGGCCTCCTTCGCGATGGCGCCCGCGCGCAGCGACCCCTCGATGAGCGCGCCGGCCATGTTGCCCGCGCCCAGGAACCCCACGGTGCGATCCTTCATGACGGCGCGCCTACCACGCCCCCCTGCGCGCTCACACGATCGCGGCGCGCGTCGCCTTCGCGCGGTCGGTGTCGGCCTTCAGCGTCTCCAGGATGACCACGGCCGTCTCCTCGATCGCGCGCCCGGTCACGTCGACGACGGGCCAGCGGTGCTTCGAGAACAATTCCGCCGCGCGCGCGAGCTCGTCGCGCACGTGATCGCGCAGCCCGTAGCTCGAGTCCGCGGGGATGCCGAGCTGCCGCAGGCGCGCCTGGCGGATCTCGCACAGGTGCTCCACGCCGATCGTCAAGGCGACGATGCGGTCCTGCGAGGCCTCGAGCAGCTCCTCGGGCAGCGCGACGCCCGGCACGATGGGGAGGTTCGCGACCTTGAGGCCGCGGTGCGCGAGCAGCATCGACAGCGGGGTCTTCGAGGTGCGCGAGACGCCGACGAGGACGAGATCGGCCTTGCGGAAGTTGCGCGGCTCCTTGCCGTCGTCGCTCTTCACGGCGAACTCCATCGCCTCGATGCGGCGGTAGTACTCCTCGCTGAGCGGCAGCATGCCGCTCGGGGTGTTCAGCGGCTGGCGCTCGAGCACGTGCGACAGCTTGCCGATGAGCGAGCCGATGACGTCGACGGCGTCGATGCGGAGCTCCTGGCTGCGCGTGTGGATGAGCTCGCGCAGCTCGGGGCTGACGGCCGTGAACACGACGAGCGACCCCTCGCGCGCGGCCCGCTCGAGGATCGGCGCGATCGACTCGGCCGAGCGCACGCGCGTGTGCAGGCGGATGGAGATGCCGGGCTGGGGGAACTGCAAGAGCGCGGCGCGGACGACCTTCTCGGCCGTCTCGCCGGTCGAGTCGCTGATGACGTCGATGAACCTGGAGATCATGCGGGCACCCCGAAGGCTAGCAGCGCGGCGCGCGCCTCATCGGCGTCACGCGCGGCGCGCACGCGGGCCGGGTCGAGCGGGCGATCGTCGGCCTGCGCGAACCAGACCGCGCGCGCGCCGGCGCCGAGCGCGCCCTCGACGTCGGCCGCGTACGAGTCGCCGACGTGCACGAGCGACCGCGACGTCGTCCCGAGGCGCGCGGCGGCCCAGTCGAAGATGGCGCGGCCGGGCTTCTCGAGGCCGAGCGCGCCGGAGTCGGCGACGCACAGGAACGCGTCGCTCCAGCCGAGCTCGGCGATGAGCGCGAGGAGCGCGCCCTCCGAGTTCGACACGACGCCGACGGGGACGCCGCGGGCACGCAGCGACCGCGCGAGCTCGATCATGCCCGGCACCGGGCGCCGCCAGAGGTTGCGGACCCGCTGGTCGTCGAACAGGAAATCGAGCGTCTCCGCCGTCGCGGCGGCGCCCGCGCCCGCCTCGGTCAGCACCGTCGACATGAAGGTCTTCCACGCGCCCGCGCCGTGCCCGCCCGCCCGGAGCGCGGCGCCGTACGCGACCCAGCCGGCGCCCGTCGCGCGATCGAGCCGCGCGGGCGACGCCGTGACGCCGCGCTCGGCGAGCTTCACCGCGAGGAACCCGGGATCGAGCTCGGCCAGCACCTGGCCGAAATCGAACGTGACCGCGAGCGTCATCCGCCGAAGAAGTCCTTCAGCTTGTCGAGGAACCCCCGGTCGGTCTGGTGCTCGGGCTCGACCCTCGCGGGCACGTGCTGGCCGAGCTCCTTCGCGAGCTCGGCGACCAGCTCCTCCGCGCGCGGGGTGAGGCGCTTCGGCACGAACACCTGCACCTCGACGAGCTGGTCGCCGCGGCCGCCGACCACGCGCCGGGGCATGCCCTTGCCCCGCACGCGCAGGATCGTGCCAGGCTGGGTGCCGCGCGGTACGCGCACGCGACCGCTGCCGTCGAGCGTCGGCACGGAGACCTCGGCGCCGAGGCACGCGTCGGCGAACGACACGGCGACCTGGCAGACCACGTCGTCGCCGAGGCGCTTGAACACCTCGTGCGGCGCGATCTTGATGACGATCTCGAGGTCGCCCGGCCCGCGGTCGGCGCGGAGCGCGCTGCCCCCGCGCTCGACGAGGCGGGTCGCGCCGTGCTCGACGCCGGGCGGCACGGTGACGATGATCGTGCGCTTCTTCGTGATGACCCCGGTGCCCCGGCACGGGCCGCACGGCGTGACGACGACGCGGCCGCGCCCCGCGCACCGCGAGCACGGGCG
This sequence comes from Polyangiaceae bacterium, assembly GCA_020849655.1. Lineage (GTDB taxonomy): Bacteria > Myxococcota_A > Polyangia > Polyangiales > Polyangiaceae > JADLFU01. The sequence continues at coordinate 12,950 of JADLFU010000009.1, forward strand.
CTCGATCGGGATCGGCAGGAGCGGCTGCTGCAGGCGCACCTTGCCGCGCCCGTTGCACCCCGCGCACGTGCGGAGCTCGGAGCCGGGCTTCGCGCCGCTGCCCGCGCACGTCGAGCAGGCCTCGGCCCGATCGTAGGTGAGCTCCTTGTCGACCCCCGCGGAGGCCTCCTCGAGCGTGACCGTGAGCTCGCGCTGCAGGTCGCCGCGGTCGCCGGTCTTCAGGCCGAGCTTCTCGAGCAGATCGCCGAAGAGGCCGTCGCCCGGCAGGACGTCGGCGAAGTTCTGGAAGTCGAAGGGCGCGCCGCCGCCGGGGAACCCCCCCGGGAACCCCCCGCCGCCGCCCGCGCCGAACCTGTCGAAGGCCGCGCGGCGCTGCGGGTCGGAGAGCAGCTGGTACGCGGCGTTGATCTCCTTGAACCGCTCCTGCGCGCCCGGATCGTCGGGGTTGCGATCGGGGTGGTGCTTCGCGGCGAGCTTGCGGAACGCGGACTTCAGCTCGTCGTCCGTCGCTCCCCTCGCGACACCCAGGACCTCGTACGGGTCACGCACGGCGCCGCCTTAGCACGCTTCGCAGAGGAGTGGGCGCTCCGGCCCGGCGCCTGGTACATGGGTCGCACGATGAGCGACGTCGCCGACGACCGCCGCGACACCCCTCGCGACCCGATCGAGCTGAAGGTCGAGTACAAGCGACTGAACACGTTCTTCGCCGACTACACGCGCAACATCAGCCGCGGCGGCACGTTCATCCGCACCGACAAGCCGCTCGAGCTCGGCACCGAGTTCGTGTTCGCGCTGTCCGTCCCGCAGCTCGGCGAGCCCGTGCGCCTCGTCGGGCGCGTGCAGTGGGTGACGACGACCGCCGACGCGACCGCCGACAAGCCCGCCGGCATGGGGATCAGGTTCGTGTACAAGAGCGACGACGAGCGCGTCGCCGTCGAGCGCGAGGTCGAGCGGCTGATGCACGCGGAGCTGGGCGAGCACCTCTCGGGCAAGCTGCTCGGCAGGCGCTAGGCGGCGCGGCGGTCGCGCCCAACGAGGAAGCACTCGAAGCTCTGCTTGCGCACGGCCGGCGGGCGCTCGACGTCCACCTTCGCGTAGAGCGCGCGGAGGCGGGCGCGCGCGGCCTCGAACTCGGGCCCCATGAAGATCTTGCCGACGAACGACGAGCGCGGCTTGCCGAGCCGCTCGGCGACGTCGACCGCGAACGAGAACAGGCGAAAGCTGCGCGCCTGGTCGGCCGACGGCGTGCCCGACGTCGCGGGGGCCATGTCGGAGAGCACGACGTCGAAGGGCCCCGCCGCCGCGAGCACGTCGAACGAGAGCGCGAGCGCGTCGCCCTGGATGAAGGTGCAATTCTTCGGCAGCGCCTGCGCGAGCGGCGACAGATCGACGGCGAAGAGCGCGCCCGTCGGCCCGATGCGCGTCGAGGCGTACAGCGACCACGAGCCGGGCGCCGCGCCGAGATCGAGCACGCGCTGGCCCGGCCGGAGCAGGCGCATCTTCCTGTCGATCTCCTCGAGCTTGAACACGCTGCGCGCGGGGAAGCCGCCGGCGCGCGCGCTCTTCGTGAAGTGATCGGCGCGCTTGTAGCCGCTCACGCGGGCCTCGGCGGGAGCTTCTGGCGCAGCACGAGGTGGAACGACATCAGCCCGCCGATCAGCACGCCGAGGATGATCCCCCACAGCGCCACCACCTGCACCTGGTTCGCGATGCAGAGGAGCATCCAGCAGAACACGTAGGTGTCGCGGCGGCCGAGCGAGCGGATCCAGATGCCGAGCGAGGCCTTGTCGTAGACCTCGTCCACCGTCTCCTTCGCGCTGTCGAACCAGATGCGAAAAGCGTACAGATCGCCGGTGCCGGTCCGCCGGTACACCTCGTGGTAGACGAAGACCTGCGCGACGGCGCGCACGGCCGCGAACGCGAGCGTCGGGGCCGTCCACGCGCCGCCGGCGGCGATCGCGGCGCAGCAGATGAAGGTGAGATCGAGCACGTCGTCGGTGACGTTGTCGAGCCACTGGCCGAGCTTCGACCCCTGGAACCGCAGGCGCGCGAGCTCGCCGTCGCACGAGTCGAGGATCGACTGCGCCTGGATGAGCACGCCGCCCATGGCAAGCGAGAGGTGGGAGCCCCCGAGCAGGAGCGCCGAGCCCGCGAGCCCGGTGACGAACGACACGGCCGTGATCTGGTTCGGCGTGACGCGCGTCGACGAGAGGAGGCGCGTGATGCGCACCGAGAAGCGCCAGTTGATCAGGCCGTCGATGAGCCCCTGGTGCGACTTCGACAGGCCGAGGCACAGCTCCCACTCGGCCTGCTCGCAGGTCGCGCGGTCGATGACGCGCACGCCCGCGACCTCGTCGCCCCGGACGACCTCGGCGCCGTCGGGCGGCGGCGTGTCGCGCGCGACCCAGTCGACCGAGATCGGCAGATCGGCGCGGAGCGAGAGCTCGGGCGCCGCGACCGTCGCCCGCGCGTGGCCCTGCTTCGCGAGCGCGCGGAGGGCCCGCTCGAGCACGACGACGCCTCCGCACCGGAGGCCGTACGCCTCGCCCTCGCCGACGACGACGAACGGGGGCGGCGAGGGGGGGCCGACGGGGCTCACGACGGCACGCGCATTATCACGCGTAGGGCGCACGAGGACGACGAAGCGCGCGCCACCGCCCCGCAAAATGCCGTCGCGCGCCGCTCTCGTTTGACTCCGGGCACGCCTCGCGCTTGCTTCCGCGCCCTTCTCCCCCATGAATGCCCAAGCGATCGTGCTCGCAGCGGGCGAAGGCACGCGCCTCCGCCCCCACACCGCCGACCTCCCGAAGTGCCTCGTCCAGGTCGGCGATCGACCCCTGCTCGAGCGCGCGCTCACCTCCATCGAGCAGGCCGGCATCGGCGAGGCCGTGCTCGTCACGGGCTACCGCGCCGACCGGATAGAGGAGTTCCTGGCGCGGCGCGCGTCGAGGCTCAGGGTGCGCACGGTGTTCAACCCCGACTACGCGACCACGAACAACGCCGTCTCGCTCTGGTGCGCGCGCGCGCTGATGACGGAGACGTTCGTGCTGCTCGACGGCGATCTGCTGTTCGAGCCGGAGGTGCTGCGACGCACACTCGTCGCCGACGGCGACGCCGTGATCGCGGTCGAGAGGCGCAAGACGCTCGGCGACGAGGAGATGAAGGTGCTCCTCCACCCGGACGGCACGGTCGCCGCCGTCAACAAGCAGGTCGACCCCGCGGCCGCGGTCGGCGAGGCGATCGGCATCGCGCGGTTCGGCGTCGAGACCGGGCGCCGCTTGTTTGCCCAGCTCGGCGCGCAGGTGGCAGAGGGCCGCACCGACGTGTTCTACGAGAAGGCCTTCGAGGAGCTGATGGCGGCGGGGCAGGGGTTCCGCGTCGCCGACGTGAGCGGCCTCTCCTGCATGGAGATCGACACGCCCGAGGACCTCGACAGAGCGCGCAGGCTGGCACAAGAGATGGAGTCGCGATGAGCCCCAAGTCCGAGAACAAGCTGACCCTCGTGCCGAGCGACGCCCCGCGCGCCGCCTCGGAGGATCGCCTCGCCGTCGACGGCGGCAAGCCAGTGCGCACCGAGCCGCTGCCCGGGCCGTACCCGGGCGCGCTCCTGATGGGCAAGGAGGAGGAGCGCGAGGTGCTCGAGGTGCTGCGCTCGAGGGGGCTCTTCCGCTACTACGGCCCCGAGGTGCTCGGCAAATGCCGCGAGCTCGAGCGCCGGCTCGCCGCGCGCGTCGGCACGAAGCACGCGCTCGCGGTGAACTCGGGCACGTCGGCGCTGAAATGCGCGCTCTTCGCGCTCGGCGTCGGGCCCGGCGACGAGGTGCTGGTGCCGGCGTACAGCTACGTCGCGACCGCCGACGTCGTGCTGTCGCTCGGCGCGCGGCCGGTGTTCGTCGAGATCGATCAGACGATGACGCTGTGCCCGATCGATCTCGCGAAGAAGCTCCACGCGGGCGTGAAGGCGGTGTGCGTCGTGCACCTCTTCGGCGTGCCGGCGGACATGGACGCCATCCTCGCCGTCACGCGCCCGCTCGGCGTGCCGGTGCTCGAGGACTGCGCGCAGTCGCTCGGCGCCAACTACCGCGGCCGGTCGGTCGGGCAGATCGGCGACGTCGGCATCTACTCCTTCCAGCTCAACAAGATCATCACGGCCGGCGAGGGCGGCGCCGTCGTCACGTCGCGCGCGGAGGTGCACGAGCGCGCGGTGCGCCTGCACGATCACGGCAACGATCGCGAGGGCGACGAGCCGACGGCCAACATGATCGGCGAGGGGCTCCGCCTCGGCGAGCTGTCGGCCGCGGTGCTGCTCGCGCAGCTCGGCCGGGTCGACGAGATCCTCGGCCGGCTGCGCACGACGAAGCGACAGATCGTCGGCGAGCTGGCCGGCGTCGCGGGGCTCGAGCTGTCGAAGGTGCCCGACCCGGAGGGCGACGCGGGCGTCGCGGTGACGTTCGCGGTCGAGTCGGCCGAGCGCGCCGCGAGGGTGATCAAGGCGCTGAACGCCGAGGGCATCCGCGTGCTCTCGCAGTACGGCGGCAAGCCCATCTACCAGCAGCCGGCGATCCGCAGCGTCCGCCTCGACCCGGAGCCGCTCTGCCCGCGGACGCAGGACCTCGTCGCGCGCACGGTGTTCCTCGGGCTCTCGACGACGTACTCGAAGCGCGACGTGGCCGACGTCGTGCGCGGCGTGAAGAAGGTCCTGCGCGCGATCTGACGGCCGGCACGGGCGTTGCGCGGCGCGAGCGGATGGGCGAGGCTCGCACGCATGTCGAAGCCGCTCTCGCGCCTGGCTCTCCTCGCGTCGATCGTCGCGCCCGCGCTGCTCCTCGGGTGCTCGTCCTCCGACAGCGCTCCTCCGGCGGCGGCCCCTGGCGCGGCCGCGGGGGCAGGCGGCGCGGCGGGCGCCGGCGGCGCGGTGAGCACGGCGCCGAAGGAGTGGGACCGCGCGGTGACGGCGCCCTCCGACGCCGACGCCGCGACCCAGCGGGACGCGTGCGGCTTCAAGGTCGGGGCCCTGCCGAAGGAGACGCTCGGCGCGTCCATCCCGACGGGCGCCGACATCCCGATCGACAACGTGGTCATCGCGATGATGGAGAACCGCTCGTTCGACCACTACTTCCAGAAGGCGCCGGGCGCCGGCATCCCGGTCGAGGTCGCGCCCGACGGCTTCTCCAACCTCGATCCGATGGGCAAGCCCGTCCCGATCTTCCGCGACAAGACGTACTGCATCGCCGATCCGGCGCACGGCTGGAGCGCGGTGCACGGGCAGGCGAACGGCGGCAAGATGGACGGCTTCGTCACGACGAACGCAGGGGACTCGGAGCACCTCGCCTGCGGGCCGCTCTCGGGCCTGAAGGGCGATCGCGCGATGAGCTACTACGAGGAGGCGGACGTGCCGCTGATGTACTTCCTCGCGCGCAACTTCTCCGTCGCCGACCACTACCACTGCAGCCTGCTCGGCCCGACGTGGCCGAACCGCATGTACCTGTACGCGGCGACGTCGTTCGGCAAGACGTCCAACGATTTTCCTAACGGGGAGAAGACGACGATCTTCGACCACCTGACCACGCGCGGCGTCTCCTGGAAGGTCTACAAGAGCACGACGCCGGGCTTCGCGGTGTTCCTCGACACCTTCCTCAAGTACCGCGAGACGAACGTCTTCGACATCGACGACTACTTCGCGGACGCCGCAGCCGGCACGCTGCCGCAGGTGTCGTTCGTCGATCCGGGCATCGGGCGGGAGGGCTACGCGCAGAACGACGAGCACCCGCCCGCGATCATGGAGGTCGGCCAGCGCTGGATCGGCCAGGTCGTCGACGCGCTGACGAAGAGCCCGCAGTGGAAGCGCTCGGCGATGTTCATCACGTACGACGAGCACGGCGGGTTCTACGATCACGTCGTACCGCCGAAGGCCTGCCCGCCGGACGAGCTGACGGATCCCGGTGCGTCGCCGAAGGTCGGGTTCGACCAGCTGGGCATCCGCGTGCCGCTCCTGGTCGTGTCGCCGTACGTGAAGAAGGGCTTCGTGTCGCACGAGGTCTACGATCACACGTCGATCACGCGGTTCCTCGAGGCGCGCTTCACGCTGCCGGCGCTCACGGCGCGGGACGCGAACGCGCGCATCCCGATCGACATGTTCGATTTCGCGTCGCCGCCGCAGCTGACGCCGCCCGCCATCCCGATCCCCGCCGTCGACCAGGCGAAGCTCGACGCGTGCAAGGCGCTCTGCGACTTACGCCGCTCGCGCTCGCGCTCGCTTGCGGCCTCACGGGCGGGTGCCGTCGCGAACGCCCTCAGCCTCACGCGGCCACGTCGGCGAGCGCGGCGCCCGCGCGCGCGCGCCCGAGGCTCGACGGCGCGCCTCTCGCCGAGATCGGCGCGCGTGCTGCCCGCGAGGCGCTCGCCGCCGCCGACTCCCTCGCACGAGAGGCGACGCCGAAGATCGACGGCCCGGCGCATCGGCTGCTGCGCGAGCGCGTCGCGACGGCCGCGCCCTTCGTCCGGGTCTGGGCGTCCGCCGCGTCGGAGGTGCTGCTCGGCCCAGCGCGTCCCGGCGAGGGCGCGGGCGCGATGGCCTCGCTCGACGCCGCGCTCGACGCCGGGGACGCCGCGCAGGCGACGGCGGAGCTCGGCAGGGTCCGCCAGGCGCTCAGGCTCGCCGCCGTCGAGCTCGAGGACGCGAAGGCGACGCTCGATCGAGGCGCGGAGCTGCTGTCCGACGCGGCGTACGAGCTCGGCCTGCAGCTGCTCGAGGCGTCGGCGGCCTCCCCGTCCACGACGACGTGCGCGATCGCGGATGCGCGCGGCACCGTTCGCGCGATCGAGCTCGGCGCCGCCGCGCTCGGCGATCCCGCGCCGGTGCTGGCCGCGCTCGGCCCGATCTCGCGCGCGCTCGACGCGGCCGCGGCGGGGGCGCTCGCGGATCGGTTCGCGCTCGCGCGCGCGACGGGTCAGGTCGGCCTCGCGCTGCGCGTCCTCGCCGGCGCGCGGGGCACGCGGGTGCGGCCCCCGGTGGCACCGCTCGTCGAGTCGGACACGGCCGTCTCCGCGCTCACGCTGCCGAGGCCGCGGGCCCGCGTCCGCCCCGAGGTCGCCGCCGTCGGCGCGCGCCTGTTCGCCGATCGCCGCCTGTCGCGCGGATCGCGGCGCGCGTGCGCCGGGTGCCACCTGCCCACGAGGGCGTTCGCCGACGGCCTGCGCACCCCGCCGTCGCTCGACGCGACCCCGATCTCGCGCAACACGCCGTCGCTCACGTACGGCTACCTCTCCGCGGCGCAGCGCTGGGACGGCCGCGTCATCGCGCCGGAGGACCAGGCGCTCTCCGTGCTGCACACCTCGAGCGAGATGGGCGTGACGTCCGACGAGATCGTCCGCGTGGTCGAGGCCGACCCCGACGCGCGTGACGCGATGAAGGCCGCGTTCCCCGACGGCGTGACCGCGAAGAACGTCTCGCTCGCGATCGCGGGGTACGTCGAGGCGCTCGCGCGCGGCGACGCCCGGATCGACCGCGCCGCGCGGGGCGAGCTCGCGCTGTCCGCCGACGAGCGCGCGGGCTTCGACGTCTTCGTCGGGAAGGGCCGTTGCTCCCGCTGCCACGTGCCGCCGTCGTTCGGCGGATCGCGCCCGCGCGAGTTCCAGGTGCCCGTCTTCGCGGTGCTCGGCGTGCCGGCGCGGGAGGGATCGCGCGCGCTCGATCCCGATCTCGGTCGCGCCGCCGTGACGGGCAGAGACGTCGATCGCCACGCGTTCAAGACGCCCACGGTCCGCGACGCCGCGGCGACGGCGCCTTACTTTCACAACGGCGCGTTCGCGACGCTCGAGGCCGTCGTCGACTTCTACGATCGCGGCGGCGGCGTCGGCCTGGGCGTCGCGGGCGTGACGCGGGAGCAGCAAGACCCGGACGTCCGGCCGCTGAAGCTGTCGGCCGACGAGCGGCGCGCGTTGCTCGTGTTCCTGAAGGAGACGCTGCGCGACCCGTCTCGGTGACGGTCGCATCTCTTCTCCGCGGCGGTCACACGGGGGCGCGCTGCTTCGTCCTAAGGGCATGGCACACCTCGCCCCCCACCCCCCGCGCGGCTTGCTCGTGCGGCTCGCCTACTGGTTCGCGCGGCGCAAGCTCGGGCGCCTGCCAGGCCCCGTGACCGCGATGGCCTACAGCCCGAGCGTGCTCTCCGCCGTCGGAGGCTTCGAGCTCGCGTTCGAGCGCGCGAGCGCGTGCCCCGGACGCTTGAAGGAGCTCGCCAGCGTGAAGGTCGCGACGCTCGTCGGCTGTCGCTTCTGCGTCGACATCGGATCGTCGCTCGCGCGCGGGCGCGGCGTGACGGAGCGAGCGCGAGGCGCACGCGCGGCTGCTGTCGGCGTTCTTGCTCGCCTGCGCGCAGGGCGACGTGGCCGCGCTGACGGCGATGCTCGCCTGCGACGCGCGGGCGACGACCGACAGCGGCGGCAAGGCGCGGGCCGCGCGCAACGTGCTCCACGGCGCCGACGCCCTCGCGAGGTTCTTCATCGGGGTCGCGAAGAAGAGCGACGCCGCCGGCCTCGGCGTGCTCGTCTGCGAGCTGAACGGCTGGCCCGCCGCGGTGCTGTCGCGCGACGGAGGGGTCGAGAGCGTGGTCATCCTCGAGACCGACGGCGCGCGCGTCTTCGCGGTCTCGGTCATCAGCAACCCCGACAAGCTCCGCGCCGTGACGCTCTCTCGCCGCACCGCGGCGTGCTAGCGTCCGCCGAGCATGAGCGCGCTCGGCTCGAAGCTGTACCAGGCCCCCTTCGGCCCCGGCGGGTCGCGCCCGATCGACGCGGCGACGTGCGACCGCCTCCTCTCGGCCGCGCTCGAGACGGGCGGCACCTACGCGGACCTGTTCTTCGAGTACCGCGCGGGCGGCGGGTTCGGGTTCGAGGAGGGGCTGCTGAAGAGCGTCTCGCGCGGCGTCTCGATGGGCCTCGGCGTGCGCGTGCAGCGCGGCGACGCGACCGGCTACGCGTACTGCGAGGAGCTCGAGGAGGAGCAGATGCTCCGCTGCGCGCGCACCGCGGCGCAGATCGCGAGCGGCGGCCGCGCGGTCGCGCCGGTCGCCGTCACGCGCCGCGGGGTGCCGCACAGGTACGATCTGCCCGACGTCTCGCTCGACCAGCCGGGGGCCGCGAAGCGCGCCATCCTCGAGGCCGCGAGCCGCGCCGGGCACGCCGTCGATCCGCGCATCGTCAAGGTCGAGGCGAGCTTCGCCGAGGAGGTGCGCGAGGTGCTGATGGCGACGAGCGATGGCCGCCTCGTGTACGACGTCCAGCCGATGATGCGCGTCTTCGTGCGCGCGCTCGCCGAGGAGAAGGGCAAGCGGCAGGAGGGATCGGCCGGCGGGGGCGGGCGCGTCTCGATGGCGTACCTCGACGCGCACGGCGCGGAGGATCACGCCCGCGAGGCCGCGCGGCTCGCGCTCGCGATGCTCGACGCGAGGGAGGCGCCCGCGGGAGAGATGGAGGTCGTGCTCGCGCCCGGCGACAGCGGCATCCTGCTGCACGAGGCGGTGGGGCACGGGCTCGAGGCCGATTTCAACCGCAAGGGCACGAGCAACTACACCGGCAAGATCGGAGAGCGCGTGGCGAGCGAGCTCTGCACGGTCGTCGACGACGCGACGCTGCTGCAGGCCCGGGGCTCGATCAACGTCGACGACGAGGGCCTCGAGCCGAGCCGGGCGATGCTCATCGAGCGCGGCGTGCTGCGCGGCTACCTGCACGACCGCCTCTCCGCGCGGCACTTCGGCGTGGCGCCGAGCGGCAACGGCCGGCGCCAGAGCTTCTCGTGCCACCCGATGCCCCGGATGACGAACACGCTCCTGCTCGCGGGCGAGCACGACCCGGAGGAGATCCTCCGCAGCGTGAAGCGCGGCGTGTTCGCGAAGCGGTTCGGCGGCGGGCAGGTCGACATCGCGAACGGCGACTTCGTGTTTTCGCTCACCGAGAGCTACCTCATCGAGGACGGCAAGCTGACGGCGCCGCTGAAGGGCGTGAACCTCATCGGCAACGGCCCCGACGCGATGCGCGAGGTGACGATGCTCGGCCACGACATGGCCGTCTCCGACGGCATCTGGACGTGCGGCAAGGACGGCCAGAGCGTGCCCGTCGGCGTCGGCTGCCCCACCATCAAGATCGGCCGCATCACCGTCGGCGGCACGCAGCTCGGCGGATGAAGCCGACCGGGGGGCGGCCGTCGGGCCGGAGGTTCATCGCGGTCGTCGGGCACGAGTCGCTGCTCGAGCGCGACGAGGGCGCGGCGAGCACGCTGCGGGGCCTCGGCGCCGACGTGCGCGCGCTCGACCTGTGGGAAGACCCGAGCGATCTCTTCCACGACGACGAGGACTCGGGCGAGCGGGCGCGCGCCGTCGTCATCGAGGCGCTCGACCGCCCGGATCTCGCGCCGCCCGTCCTGCGACAGCTGCGGAAGGAGCCGCGGCTCGCGGGCGTGGGCGCGCTGCTCGCCATCCACGAGCCTCACGTCGCGCGGATCGATCCCGCCGCCGGCTTCGACGACTTCGTGCTGGTGCCGTATGTCCCGAGCGAGCTGTACGCGCGCATCCGCCAGCTCGAGTGGAAGCGCTCCGAGTTCGCGAACGAGGAGCGCCTGAAGATCGGCGACCTCGTGATCGATCGCTCTGCGCGCGAGGTGCGCGCGGAGGGCAAGCCCGTGACGCTCACCGCGAAGGAGTACGCGCTGCTCGTGTTCCTCTGCGAGAACCGCGGCCGCGTGAAGTCCCGCGATCAGCTGCTCGCGCGCGTGTGGGGCGCGTCGTACGAGGGGGGGCCGCGCACGGTCGACATCCACGTGCGGAGGCTCCGCGCGAAGCTCGGCGCCGCCTTCGCGCTCGAGACGCTGCGCGGCGCGGGCTACAAGCTGCCGGCCGTCGACGAGGCGGAGGGGTAGCGGGGTGCGCGCGCCCATCGCGGTCTCGTGCGGGTGTCCGAGCGGCGTCGGCGTCGAGATCGCGGTGCGAGCCGCGGCGCGCACGCGGGCGCGCGTGGTGCTCGTCGGCGACGCGCGCCAGATCGCGGAGACGGCCGCGCGCCTCGGCGTGACGCTGGCGTCGACGGTGACGGTGTCGCAGCCGGTGCGCGCGCTCGCGCCGCGTGATCGCCGGCCGGGCGCGCCGTCGCAGGCGGGCGGCCGCGCGCAGCTCGCGTACGTCGACCACGCCCTCGACCTCGTGACCTCGGGACACGCGCGCGCGCTCGCGACGGGGCCCGTCAGCAAGGAGGCCATCGCGACGTCGGGCGCGGCGGGCGCGGCGGGGTTTCGCGGCCACACCGAGCACCTGCAGGCGCGGCTCGGGGCGGACGAGGTCGTGATGGCGTTCGTGTCGAAGCGGCTCGCGACCTCGCTCGTGACGACCCACCTCCCGCTCGCCGAGGTGCCCCGCGCGATCACGCCAGCGTCCGTCGCGTCGGCCACCTTCTGGCTCGCGTCTCTCCTGCGGCGCCTGCGGCCGGAGGGGCGGCTCCGCGTCGCCGTGGCGGGCCTGAACCCGCACGCGGGCGAGGGCGGCCTGCTCGGTGACGAGGAGGCGCGCGTGATCGCGCCCGGCGTCGCGACGGCGGCGCGGCGCGCGGCGGCGGCGGGCCTGGGCGGCGTGTCGCTCGAGGGACCGATCGGCGCCGAGACGGCCTACCGGCTGGCCGCGCGCGGCGAGCTCGCGGGCGTCGTCGCGATGTACCACGACCAGGCGACCGTCCCGATGAAGCTGCTGTCGTTCGGCGACGCGGTGAACATCAGCCTCGGGCTGCCGATCGTGCGCACGAGCGTCGACCACGGCACCGGCTACGACAAGGCGGGCACGGGCACCGCCGACCCGCGCGGCATGCTCTCGGCGCTGCGCCTCGCCGACGCGCTCACCCGCTGATTTCGCAGAGCGCAGCGGCCGGGGTGATACATAGTGCGCGAGAGCCCATGCCCGACCGCGAGAAGCCCGTCCGGGGCCTTCAGGCCATCCACGAGGCGCGCGAGCTGCGCGAGGCGCGCAAGGGCATCCCCACGGCGAGCAACGCGTTCTGGGTGTGGAGCTTCATCGGCGTCGCGGTGATCAGCATCTTCTACTGGCGGCACGCGCAGGGAGAGAACGATCGCACCCGCGCCCGCATCCTCGCGAAGCAGCGCACGCTCGCCGAGGAGGCGGGGCCGCGGTTCGCGGAGCTGCGCGACAAGGTGGAGCGCTTCGCGCAGCTGCTCTCGAAGCCTGGCCCGCTCGAGGAGTACGTCGATCCGGCGGCCGCCATCGGCGACAAGGGAGACCCCACGATCTTCAAGCGCCCCGGGCTGTACCTGCGCGTCGCCCAGCCGAACGCCCAGACGAGCGACAAGCTCCGCGCCGCCGCGCGCGAGTCGGCGCGCGACGCCTTCACCGCGTGCCTCCTGCACACCCCGCACGTCAGCGACCGCGCGGGGCCCGCGTGCCACAAGAGCAAGGAGTGCCCGCGCGGCCAGATCTGCAACGAGATCGGCGTCTGCGCGACCCCGAGCTCTCCTTACAATCTCCGCGTCGCCTACCGCGGCATGTTCCCGCTCGAGGAGAGCTGGGTGCGCGACGTGCAGACCTCGAGCGAGGAGCTGCGCCTGCGCCTGCGCGAGACCGAGATCGACTCGCTCATCGCGAACGACTGGCCCGTCGCGGTGGGCGCGCTCGACGCCGCCGAGTACCTGCTGCTGCTGGTCGACGAGGTGCCGAGCGGCTGGAAGCCGAAGGAGGGCGACTCGCTCGAGGAGTCTCTCTCGGCGGAGGTGCACCCGGTGCGCGTCGGCCTGATGGAGCTGAAGTCGGGGCGCACGCTCTTCAAGCTGCGGCGCGAGGTCGACGTGCACGTGCCGGTCGTGCCGGGCAACGTCGAGGCGCAGCGCCGCCAGATCCTCAACTGCGCGCTCGCGAAGGACGTCCGGGAGTCGCTGACGGTCGCGAGGTAGCGCCCCCGGCGTCCGTCGCCCGCTGTCGCGACGAACCCCGAGCGCAAACTATGCGGAAATGCGGGGCTCCGCGCTCGCCCGCTGGGTGGTACCGTCGAGCTGCCTTCGGGCTGGAGTGATCCAATGCTGGACGTCGTCATGCGCGCCGAGCTGCCTGCCGAGGCCGCGAGCCAGTCGCCCTTTCCGCGGCTCGCGCGGCTGCGGTGGGTGGCGCTCGCGGGGATCACGCTGACGCTCACGGTCGCGGGGCCCGTGCTCGGGCGGCTCCCGAGCGGCACGGCGCCCTGGCTGTGGGCGGTGACGGGCGCGCTCGCGGTGTACAACGCCGCGATCACGTGGGGCGGCGCCGGCGCCTCCAGGCTCGGCTCCCCCGGGGCGCAGATCACCCTCGACTGCGTCGCGCTGGCGAGCCTCGTGCACCTCGCCGGCGGCCTCGAGAACCCGTTCCTCGCGCTCTTCACGCTCCACGTCGTCAACGCGAGCGTCGTGCTCTCGGGGCGCGGCGCGCGGCGGGTGCTCGCGCTGGCGATCGGGCTCATCACTGTCATCGCGGTGGGCGAGGGCCGCGGCCTGCTCCCGCATCACTGTGTCTCGCCCCGCGCGGCCAGCCACGCGCTCGACCTCGACGCCCTGGCGAAGGTCGGTGGGCTCGCGCTGACGCTGCTCATCCTCTCGTCGTTCACGCGGTTCCTCACGGCCAGGCTGCGCAAGGGGCGCGGCGCGCTCCTCGCCACGGTGACCGAGCTGCACGGGGAGAAGGACGCGCTCGCCCGCGCGCGCGCGGACGTCGAGACGGAGCGGTCGCGCCTGCAGGCCGTGGTCGATTGCATGCAAGACGCCGTCACGTTCGTCGATCCCGGCGGCGCGGTGCTGTTCCGCAACCAGCGCGCGCTGGCGCTCTGGCCGCAGCGCGAGGACGGCCCGCCCGCAGGGTCGCTCGAGGAGGTCGCGCGCGGCGCGGCCTCCGCCCCGGTCACCTTCGAGCGCGGAGCGCGCGTGTTCGAGGCCGCCCGGTCGCCGGTCGAGAGCGCCGAGGGCGAGACGCTCGGGCTCGTCATCGTCGCGCGCGACATCACCGAGCGGCGCGCGATCGAGCGCCGCATGATGCAGGACGAGCAGATGAGCGTGGTCGGACGCCTCGCCGCCTCGGTCGCGCACGAAATCAACAATCCTATTGGCGTCATCTCGCTGTACAGCGAGCACGCGCTGGCGAAGCTGCCGACGGGCCCGGTGCGCGAGCACCTCGAGACGATCCACCGCAACGCGGAGGCGTGCGGTCGGATCGTGGGGGGGCTGCTGGATCTCGCGCGTCCGCACAGGCCGGAGCGGCGCGCGGTGAACCTCCGGCGACTGTGCCGGGAGATCGTCGACTCCCTCCGCCCGCTCGCCGAGCGCGCCGGCGTGCGCATCTCGCCGGGCGAGGACGACGACGAGCCGGTGCTCGCGCACGCGGACCCGGGCCTCCTGCGGCAGGCCGTGCTGAACCTCGCTGTCAACGCCGTCGAGGCGACGGGGGCCGACGGGGACGTCGTCGTTCGCGCGTACTCGACGCCGGATCGGGCCGACGGCCTCCGCCACGTGATCGAGGTGCGCGACGGGGGGCCGGGGATCGCCCGCGCGGAGCTCGAGCGCCTGTTCCAGCCCTTCTTCACGACCAAGCAGGCGGGGACGGGCCTGGGGCTCTCGATCGCCGACAGCGTGGTCAAGGGCCACCACGGCCGCATCGACGTCGAGAGCGAGCTCGACAGGGGCACGGTGTTCCGCGTGCTGTTGCCGGAGCTGTCGCCGGAGGTCGGGCGGTGACGGGCGCGCGCGTCCTCGTCGTCGACGACAACCGCGACATGGCGCGCGGGATCGCGATGCTCCTCGAGGACGCCGGGCTCGGCGCGCGCGTCGCCCACTCCGCCAAGGCCGCCCTCGACCTGCTCGAGGAGCAGCCGTTCGACCTCCTGCTCAGCGACGTCCGCATGCCCGCGATGAGCGGCGCCGCGCTGCTCGACGAGGTGCACGCGCGCTGGCCCGCGACGAAGGTCGTCCTGATCACGGCGTACGGCACCATCGACGCCGCCGTCGCCGCGATGCGCGCGGGCGCCAGCGACTACCTGACGAAGCCCTTCGACAACGGCGCGCTGCTCGCGGTCGTGCGGCGCGTCCTCGGCGGGGCAGAGGGTGACGACCGCGCGGGCGTGGCGGCTGTCGTCGGGCAGCTCGCCGCAGGCTCTGCGGGGGACGGCCTGCTGTCCGCGCTCGAGCGCGGGCTCGAGGTGCTGGTGAGCGCCGCGGGGGCGGACGACGGCGAGATCTTCCTCTGCGAGCCCGAGACGGGAGACCCGCTGCTGTGCGTCTGGACGGGCCCCCACGGCGACGCGCTCCGCGAGCGGACGCGGTTCACGAGGGGCCTCGGGTTCCCCGGGATCGTCGCCGCCGCGGGCGAGCCGCTGTGCGTGCGGGGCGGCCTCGCGCGCGATCCGCGCTACCTGCGCCGCCCCGTCGTCGAGGCCGGGGTCCGCTCCCTCGTCGCCGCGCCGCTCCGTGACGGTCATGGAGTGGTTGGCACGATGCAAGTGATGTCGAGGCGCGACGACTTTCCGGTGGAGCGCGTGCTCGATCTTCTCCAGCGCGCGGCCGTGCCGCTCGCCAACGCAGTCCGCGCCGAGCTGGGCGCCCTGCGCCAGTCGGTGGACACCCAGTGCGCGAAGACGGATGACTGGGGGCACAAGGCGAGAGAGATCCTCGAGTCCCTGCGCGACGCCGCGGGCGCACAGAGCGGCTCGCTGGCCTTCCTCGACCCCGCTTCGGGGCGCCTCGCCACCGTCGTGTCGACCGGGCCCACCTCGCTCATCTGTGGCCGCGCGGAGTCCGGGGACTGGGCGGGGTGCCTCGCGGCGTCGGCGCGCGGCTTCGTGGCCAGCCCGGGGCGCCGCGACTGGCCGGCGCCTTGCCGCCAGGGGTTGCCGCGGCGGCTCGTCAGCCCGTGCTGTCTCCCGCTGGTCGCCGAGGGGCGGCTGCAGGGGCTCGCGGTGCTCGACCTCGGCCGCGAGGGCGCCCACTCAGGGCGGCTGGTCTCGCTGCTCAGCATGGCCCACCAGGTGGCGGTCTGGCGACAGGCGACGACCGCCGCCCCGCCCGCGGCGCCCGCTGACGGCGCGCGCGTCTCCGGGGGCGCGAGCCCGCCCGAGCTCGAGCTGCGGTGCTTCGGCCCGTTCACCATCCTCCGGCGCGGGCAGCGCGTCCCGGGCGAGTCGTTCACCCGCAGCAAGGCGCTCACGCTGCTGAAGCTCCTCGCGCGGAGGCCGGGCGCGCCGCTGCACCGGGACGTGCTGATGGAGCACCTCTGGCCGGAGGTCGATCCGCGGCAAGGCGCCAACCGACTGCACGGCGTCGTCCACGATCTGCGCGCGGTCATCGAGCCCGACCGCGGCAAGCGCGGCTGGGCCTACGTGCGCAACCAGGGGGAGGACTACTACCTCGACGCGGACGGCAAGATCGAGGTCGACGTCGTCCGGTTCCGCGCGCTCGCCGGCGCGCGGCCGCGCGGCGACCCCTCGGCGCTCGTCGCGCACCTGGAGCAGCTGGTGGCGCTCTACCGGGGCGATCTGTTCGAGGACGAGCCTTTCGCCGAGTGGTGCGTCGCCGACCGCGACGCCCTGCGGGACACCTACGTCGACGCGCTGGTCACGCTGGCGGGCCTCTACGCGTCGCGAGAGCGCGCAGAACAGCGCCTGTCGTGCCTCCGCAAGGCGCTCGTCGCCTCGCCGTTCCGCGAGGATCTGCTCCGCGAGCTGCTGGAGGCGCTCGCGCGGCGCGGGCGCTCGGGCGAGGCGCTCGCGCTGTACGGCGAGTACCAGCGCCGGCTCGAGGCCGAGCTCGGGGACGCGCCGTCGTCCGAGCTCCGCGCGCTCCGCGCGAGGCTGCTCGCGACCAACGCGCGCGAGCGGACGTCGAGCTAGATGTTAGGAATAGTATGTATCAGTGACACCCCGAGCGCGGCCAGCGTCGCCTGCGCGGCGGCGAGCGACGTCGGCCTGACGGGCGCGGCCCTCGGGAACACCGCGACGACGTCGACCCCCGCCGAGCTCGCGAGCTCCGCGGCGTTGGTGCCGGTCGACGCGTCGGGGGCAGGGGGGGCCGAGAGCACGGTGGCCGACACCTCGACCTGCCTCGCGCGTCCGGCCAGGCGCGTCGCCGCGACGTCGTGCAGCACCCCGAGGCGGTCGGGCGCGACGAGCAGCACGGCGGTCGGCGCGAGCGCGCGCACCAGCTCGTCGTTCGCGTGCGCGTCCGTGACCGGAGAGAAGAGGCCGCCCGCCGTCTCGACGAGCAGGAGATCCAGCGAGCCCGCGAGCGCGCGCGCCCGGTCGACGAGCGCGGGGATCGAGACGTCCACGCCCGCCGCGCGCGCGGCGAGGTGCGGCGACACGGGCGGCTCGAACACGTGACCAGGCGCGATGGGCGCGGCGCGCGCCGCCTCCGCGTGCGCGAGCGCGTCGTCGCCGAAGGGGCCGCGCGCGCCCGACGCGAGCGGCTTCCACCCTCGCGCCGCGAGGCCGGCGTCGACCGCGGCGCGGAGGAGCGCGCAGGTGACGTGGGTCTTGCCGACGTCGGTCCCGGTGCCGACGACGACGACGATCACCCCCGCCTCACGCCGCGCTCCGGAGCGCGAGGAGCGCGCGCTCGACGTCGTCGTCGGTGAGGCCCGCGTGCAGCGTGAGGCGCAGCCTGCAGGTGCCCTCCGGCACCGTCGGCGGCCGGATGGGCGCGACGCGCACCCCCGCCTCGCGCAGGCGCGCCGCGAGCGCGAGCGCCCGCCCCTCCGTCCCGACCATCACCGGGACGATGGGGCCCGAGCTCGCCGCCGGCACCTCCAGGCCGAGCTCGAACAGGCCCGCTCTCAGCCGCCGCGACAGCCGGGCGAGGCGCTGGCGCGCGGGCTCGTCGGCGCGCGCGAGGGCGAGCATCCGCGACGCGTGGGACGCGAGCGCGGGCGACAGGCCCGTCGAGAAGACGACCGAGCGCGCGCGGTTGAACAGCCAGTCGACGAGCGCGGCCGATCCTGCGACGAACGCGCCTTGCCCCCCGAGCGCCTTGCCGAAGGTGCCGACGAGCGCGTCCGGGACGACGCCGGCGGCCGCGCACGCCCCGCGCCCCTCGGGGCCGAACACGCCGATCGCGTGCGCGTCGTCGACGAGCAGCGCCGCCCCGGCGTCGTCGCAGATGGCGCGGAGCGCGCGCAGATCGGGCGCGTCGCCGTCCATGCTGAAGTACCCCTCGGTGACGACGAAGCGGCGCCCCGACGCCGGCGCGGCGAGCGCGCGGGCGACGGCCGCGACGTCGAGGTGCGGGGTGACGATCACGCGCGCGCGAGAGAGCCGGCAGCCGTCGATGAGGGAGGCGTGGTTGAGCGCGTCCGAGACGACGAGATCGCCGGGCCCAGCGAGGGCCGAGACGAGCCCGAGGTTCGCCTGGTAGCCGCTCGCGAACACGAGCGCGTCCTCGACGCGGAGCCAGCCCGCGACCTCGCGCTCGAGCGCCGCGTGCTCGCCGTGCGTGCCGCTGATGAGCCGCGACGCGCCGGCGCCCGCGCGGGCGTCGCCCACGGGCCGCGCCGCCGCGTAGCCGAGGTAGTCGTTCGAGGTCAGGTCGAGCAGGCCCTCGCCGCTCGCCGGGTGGCGCGCGCGGCGCCGCTGCCGCTCGTCGAGCGCGGCGAGCTCGTCGTCGAGGTACGCGAGCGCGCGCCGGCTCACGTCGGGCTCGCGGGCCGGTCCTCGGCCTCGTCGCCCTCGTCGTCCTCGAGCGCGAGATCGATGCGCGAGAGCACGCGGCGCAAGAGGTCCCGCGTCTCGGCCTCGAGCGCGCGACGTCGCTCGATCTCCTCGTCGACGGCCTCCTCCAGCTCGGCCGACTTCGCCTCCGCCTCCTTCGCCGCCTCCCGGGCGAGCTCGCCGTCGTGCGCGAACGACAGCGCGACGAGGAGGAAGGTCTGCGGGGTCGCGGACTTGCCCTTCGGCAGCAGCTCCCGCAGGCGCGCGTCGACGACCGCGGAGAGGCGCGCGAGGTCGGCGGGCGGCAGGTCGGCGTAGACCTGGTACGTGCTGCCACCGATCGAGATCGACTGCTTGGCCGCCACGCGCTCTCCCTAACGTACGGGTGCGACAGCGACAACGCGAGAGCGCCGCGACGCGCAGGCGGCCGATTTGGGTTGCGATCGGGGCGGATCCGGCGACAGTCGCGCCCGTCCCCGCGCCCCCCGATGCAGCCGACCATCCTCGAGAAGAAGCAGCTGCTGGTCGTCGACGACGAGGCGAACCTCCGCCGCGTGCTCGCGGCGGTGCTCGAGCGCGACGGCCACGAGGTGCACACGGCCGAGCACGGCGAGGCGGCGCTCGAGTTCCTGCGCGAGCACCACGTCGATCTCGTCGTCACCGATCTGCGCATGCCCGGCGTCGACGGGATGGCGCTGTTCCACCAGGTGTCGCGGTCCTCGCCGGGGCTCCCCGTCATCATCCTGACGGCGCACGGCACCGTCGACGGCGCGGTCGAGGCGCTGAAGGCCGGCGCGTTCGACTACCTCACGAAGCCGTTCGACCAGGCCGAGATCCGCAACGTCATCAGGAAGGCCCTGCGGGCGCGCGAGCTCGACCAGGCCGACGCGAGCTTCGAGGGCGGGCGCGGCGGCGCGGGCGCGCGCTTCGGGATCATCGGCGACGCCGAGCGCATCGTCGCCGTGTACGCGATCCTCGACAGGGTCGCCGACACGCCGACGACCGTGCTCGTGACGGGCGAGAGCGGCACCGGCAAGGAGCTCGTCGCGCGCGCGCTGCACGAGAACTCGTCCCGCCGCGACAAGCCCTTCATCAAGGTCAACTGCGCGGCCATCCCGAAGGATCTGATGGAGTCCGAGCTCTTCGGCTACGAGCGCGGCGCGTTCACCGGCGCCGTCACGTCGAAGCCGGGGAGGTTCGAGCTCGCGGCCGGCGGCACGCTCTTCCTCGACGAGATCGGCGAGATCCCCGTGGAGATGCAGGTGAAGCTCCTGCGCGTCCTGCAGGAGGGCGAGTTCGAGCGGGTCGGCGGCATCAGGACGATCAAGGTCGACGTGCGGCTCGTCGCGGCGACCAACCGCGAGCTGCGGCGCGAGATCGAGCGCGGCGCGTTCCGCGACGATCTCTACTCCCGGCTGAACGTCGTGCCGATCGCGCTCCCGGCGCTGCGCGAGCGCACGCGCGACATCCCGACGCTGGTCGACGCCTTCCTCGCGAAGTTCAACGCCCGCTTGAAGAAGCACGTCTCGTCGGTCGACGCGGAGGCCATGCAGCGCCTCGTCGCGTACGCCTGGCCCGGCAACATCCGCGAGCTCGAGAACGTGATGGAGCGCGCGGTGCTGTTCTCCGACGGCGCGCGCATCACCGAGCGCGATCTCTCGCCCGAGGTGCGCGGCGGCGCCTCGGTGCGCCCGGCGCCGCCCGCGGATCTGTCGTCCGACGGCCTGAAGGAGCAGGTGAAGGCGGCGACCGCGCGGCTCGAGCGACAGATCATCGAGCGCGCGCTCGATCAGACGGGCGGCAACGTCACGCACGCGGCGCGCCTGCTGAAGCTCTCGCGCAAGGGGCTGCAGCTGAAGATGAAGGAGCTCGGGCTGCGCGAGACGCCCGGCGCGCGCCCGCGCGACGACGAGGAGGATGAGTGACGCGCGTCGTGCGGGCGGTGTGGCTCGGCCGGCGTCGCTACGCGGAGGTGCACGCGCTGCAGACGGCGCTCGTCGAGGCGCGGACGCGCGGGGACATAGGCGACACGCTCCTCTTGCTCGAGCACGCGCCGGTCGTCACGCTCGGGCGCGGCGCGAAGGCGACGAACGTGCGCTGGAGCGACGAGGAGCTCGCGCGGCGCGGCGTCGACCGGGTCGAGACGGCGCGCGGCGGCGACGTCACGTACCACGGGCCCGGGCAGCTGGTCGCGTACCCCATCCTCGATCTTTCGCCCGACCGCGCCGACGTGCGGCGGTACGTGCGCGATCTCGCCGAGGTGATGATCCGGCTCGCGGGCGAGCTCGGGATCTCGGCGGGCACGATCTCCGACCGCATCGGCGCGTGGGTGGACGCCGCCGCGCCCGACGCGTGGCCGGGCGAGGCCGACGTCGCGCGCCCGGTGAAGCTCGGCGCCATCGGGGTGAGGCTCTCGCGGTGGGTCTCCATGCACGGCTTCGCGTTCAACGGCGACACGGATCTCTCGGAGTTCGCGGCGGCCATCGTGCCGTGCGGCCTCGCCGACGCGGGCGTCACGTCGGTCGCCGAGATCGTGGGCTCGAGCCCGCCGGTCGCGAGCCTCGCCGCGCGCGCGCGGTCGCACTTCGCCGCGGTGTTCGACGCGGAGGTGGGCGCCCTCGAGGATCTCTCGTCGGCCGAGCTCGCCGACGCGCTGGGCGTCCGCGTCAGCGCGTGACGAGCGTCTCGACGACGCGCGCGACGATGCGCGCCGGATCGCGGACGACGTCGAAGTGCGTCGTGCGGTCCTCCGGGTACACGACGCCGACCGGCACCTCGACGATGCGCGCGCCCGCCCGCGCCGCCCGCAGCACGATCTCGGCCTCGAAGGTGAACCGCTCGCCGACCACGCCGAGCGACAGCGCGAGCTCCACCGGGTAGCGCCGCAGGCCGCAGTTCGTGTCGCGCAGCCACAGCCCCGAGAACAGCGAGAGGAATCCGTTCGAGATCGCGTTGCCGCGGCGGTTCGCCAGGGGCGCGCCGGCGTCGCCGAGATCGCGCACGCCGAGCACGAGCGCGCGCCTGTCGGGCTCCGCGTCGTCGAGCCGGCGCGCCTCCTCGGGCGGGTGCTGGCCGTCGGCGTCGAGCGTGACCACCGCGTCCACCCCCTCTGCGCGCGCCGCGTGCAAGAGCGTACGCAGCGCCGCGCTCTTGCCTCGGTTGCGAGGGTGACGGAGCACGCGCGCGCCGGCCTCTGCGCAGGCCGTCGCCGTCCCGTCCGTCGAGCCGTCGTCGCACACCCACGCCTCGAACCCCAGACGACGAAGGCCGCGCACCACCCGTGGGGCAGCGTGCGCGGCCTGGTACGCGGGCACGGCGGCGACGCGCCGCCGCTCGCTCACTTGTCCTTGACTTCGGGCCCGAGCGACAGGGTGATCTCGAGCTTCGCCTCGGCGTCGTTCGTGTCGAACTCGAGCTTCTCCTTCATCCAGCCTTCCATGCATTTCACGACGTCGTCGGGCACCTTGCCCTCGACCTTGTGCGCCTGCTTCTTGATCTTCCCTTCCTTGTCGAGATCGAGGGTGAAGACGATCTTGCCGTCAGCGGCGACGTCCTTCGCGCACTTGTTCTTCAGGTTCATCGCGCGCGACTTCACGCGCTTCTCGGCGCCGTCGATCTTGCCCTTCACCGTCTTCACGGTGTCGACGTGGAGGTGCGCCGCGCCGGCGGCCGCGCTCGACGCGGGGGCCGCGCTCGACGCCGCGGGGGCCGCGCTCGACGCCGCGGGGGCCGCGGTCGACGCCGCGGGGAGCGCGGCGGAGGTGGCGGCGGGCGCGGGCGTCGGAGCAGGTGAGTCCTTGCTGCAGCCGACGAGACCGAGGGCGAGGCCGCTGAGGCCGAGCGTGAGGCAGACGATGGCGCGCTTGTGCATCTTGAGCGCGCACGCTACTCGACCCCGCGCCGAGCGCGCAACCCTCGCGCCCGTCGCGCCCCGTGGCGAGGGGTGGTAGCCGTGAGCGCGCGATGACGCTGCCCTCGATCGGCCCGCCGCACGTGCTGTTCGCGTGGGGCGCGCTCGCGGCGCTGTCGGTGATCAACGCGCGGTGGCCGTTCCGACCGACGGTGACGGTCGGCACGGTGGCGTTCTTCGCGGGGTGGCTCACCTGCGAGCTCGCGCTGCACCACGCGGCGCTGCACGTGGCGGCGCTCGCAGCGGCCGGCTGGCTCGGCGCGGCGACGGGCCCGTGGGGGTGGACGGGCGCCGCGCTGACCGCGGGCTCGGTCGCAGGGCTCGTGGCGCTGCACCTGCGCGGACAGCTGACGGGAGCGCGCGCCCGGGAGGCCCTCTCGCCGCTCGGCGTCGAGTGGGACACGGCGCCCGTCGGGCTCGGCGACGTGCTCTCCCCGTTCACGCAGAAGCGCGCCGGCGTGGTCATCGAGTGGGGGCTCCCGATTCACACGGTGAGCGGGCACACGCTGCGCGCCGACGTCTTTCACCGCGCAGACAGGCCCGCGGGCGCGCCCGTGCTCGTGTACGTCCACGGCGGCGGCTGGGTCGTCGGGTTCCGGCGGTTTCAGGGCGGGCCGCTGCTCTCCGCGCTCGCCGCGGCCGGCTGGGTGTGCGTGCGCGTCAGCTACCGCCTCAGCCCCGGGGCGACGTTCCCGGAGCACGTGCACGACGTCGCGCGCGGGCTCGCGTGGGCGAAGGCGAACGCGGCGCGCTGGGGCGGCGACGGCGCGTGGGTCGCGATCGCGGGCAACAGCGCGGGCGCGCACCTCTCGTCGACGCTCGCGCTCGGTCACGACGTCGACGCGCTCGTGCCCGAGGAGCTGCGGGGCCGCGATCTCTCCGTGCGGGCGCTCGTCGGCCTCTACGGCGTCTACGATTTCACGAACCGCCACGGGCACTGGCCCGGCCTCGGCGTCGTGCCGTTCCTCGAGCGCGTGGTGATGAAGGAGCGGCTCGCGCGCCGGCCCGAGCTGTTCCGGCTCGCGTCGCCCGTCGATCTCGTCAGGCCGGACGCGCCGCCGACGCTGCTCGTCCACGGCGACCGCGACACCCTCGCGCCGGTGCGGGAGAGCAGGCGGCTCTGCGACGCGCTCGCGCGGGTGAGCGCGCAGCCCGTCCTGTACCTCGAGGTGCCCGACGCGCAGCACGCCTTCGAGATCTTCCACTCGGTGCGCGGGAGGTGGGCGGTGCGCGCGATCGTCGCGTTCCTCCAGGCCGTGCGGGCGCGGGCGTGACCGCGGGCGCGGGGCGCGCGCTCGCGCGGACGCTGCGCAGGGTCGCCGATCGCGCGCTCCGCGCGGGGTACGTGCGGGGGTGGCTCGCGGAGCGCGACGTCACCGCCGCCGCCGCGGCGCTCGACGAGCTGTGCCTCGCCGCAGAGGCGGCCGATCCGGAGTGCGGCGAGGCGCTCGTGGCCGTCGTCGAGGCGCTGGCCGATCCGCGGGTCGCCGATGACGTGACGCGCTTGAGGGAGGAGGCCGCGGGCGGCGCGCTCGTGGGGCTCTCGCGGCTGCTGCGTCGGCCGCCCCCTCTGCCGTCGCGCGCGCTCTCCCCGGCGAGGCCGCCCGACTACGGGGGGAGCCGCCCGCTGACGCTCGGAGAGCGCAAGGCCCTCGCGCGGCGCCCGACCCGCGCGCACCTGGAGAAGCTGCTGCTCGATCCCGATCCGATGGTGCTCGAGGCGCTGCTGATGAACCCCCGGCTCACGGAGGACGACGTGCTCACGGTGGCGGCGAAGCGGCCGGGCGCGCCCGCGCTGCTCGCCGTCATCGCGAGGAGCGGCCGTTGGAGCGTGCGCGCGCGCGTGCGGATGGCGCTCGCGCTGAACCCGGAGGTGCCGCCGGAGCTCGGCGTGCCGCTGGTCTCGCTGCTGTCGCGTCAGGAGCTGCGGCTCGTCCTCGAGGTGACGGACGCCTGCCCCGCGGTCCGCGGCGCGGCGCGCGAGCTGTTGCTCCGTCGCCCGCCGCAGCTGCGCGGCGGCCCCGGCGACGACGAGGAGCCGATGTGACCCGACGCGCGCGCCTCGCCAGCGCCGCCGGCCTCCTCGCGGGGCTCGCGCTCGCCGCGCTCGCCCGCGTGCGCGCGCCGACACCTGCAGCGCGAGAGCCCGCCCCAGCCCCGCGCGCGCAGGCGGCGCCCTCGGCCCCGCCCACCGCGTCAGCGCCTCCGCCCGCGCCCGCGCTCGTCACGCGCGCGACGCCGGCGGGAGACCGCGCGCCGCTCGACGTCGCGGTGCGGTTCTCGCTCGAGGGTGACGTCGATCGCGAGCAGGTGGCGGCGAGCTTCACGATCGATCCCGCCGTCGAGGGCGCCCTCTCGTGGGAGGGCGCGACGCTCGTGTTTCGCCCCCGCCGCCTCGCCCCCGCGACGATGTACAAGGCCGCGATCTCGGCCTCGCCGGGGGCCGAGCCGGCGCACGCCGCGTTCCGCACCATGTTCCCCCCGCCCGCGCTGGTGACGCCCGGCGAGGACGGGCACGCGGTGCTCACGTTCGACGACGGGCCGCGCACGACGTCGCAGGCGAGGCGCGTCCTCGACTGGCTCGCCCGCAACGAGGTGCGCGCGATCCTGTTCCCCAGCGGGCGCTGGGCGCGCGACCACACCGAGCTGCTCGACCGCGCGCGCGCCGACGGGCACCTCGTCTGCAACCACGGCACGAACCACCTGAACCTCACGCTGCTGCCCGACGCCAAGATCGAGGAGGAGATCGTCGGCGGCGCGGGGCACGGCAGCTGCGCGCTCTTGCGACCCCCGCTGATGGGCTACTCGCCGCGCGTCGAGGCGATCGCGGCGAGGCTCGGGTACCGCTCGTTCCTCTGGGACGTCGACACGCGCGACTGGGAGGGGTTGCCCGCCGAGGATCTCGAGAACCTCGTCTTGACCCGCGTGTTCCCGGGGGCCGTGATCCTCCTCCACCTGCACGGCGCGCACACCGAGGAGGCCCTGCCGCGGATCGCGAGGCGCCTTCGGGACGCGGGCTACAAGCTGTCGTACCCGGTGACGGAGCGAGGCGAGCTCGATCTCGCGCGCCTCGGGCCCGGCTCGTCGCGTCCGCCGGAGGAGCTCACCGGGCCCCGCCAGGTGGACCCTCGCCGCGCGCCGCGGTAGCGAGGCGCGGTGACCGACGGCGCGCGCGCGAAGAAGGAGCTGTTCGACGTGCTCGACGATCTCGAGACGCTGCTGAAGCACCCCGATCTGACGGCCGAGCTCGCGGCGTCCCGCGTGAACAGCTCGCTCGCCCTCGTCGCGGCGATGGGCCTCCGCGCGTACCTCTCGGGCGATCGCGCCGCCGCGATCGAGGATCTCTCGACCGCGGCCGAGGAGATCGCGGCGCGAGGCGCGATCGACGAGTGAGCGCGCGCGTCGCGTCCGTCGTGGCGGCGCTCGCCGCGTCGCTCCCTCGCCCCGCCGCGGCGCAGGTGCCGATCCTCGCGCGGGGCAAGACGATCGACGTCGTCTACGACGCGCGCGACACCGGCCACCCGACGGAGGCGTACGTCGCGCGGCTCTTCGTCCCCGGCAAGGCGCGCGGCGCGCCGACGGTGCCGCGCCCGCTCCTCGTGTTCCTCCACGGCGTCAACGCCGCGCACGTGAGGTTCCACTGGGCCGGCGGGAAACCAGACAAACCAGACATTCGCATCGTCGTGTCCGAGCTGATGGAGCGCGGCGCGCTCCCGCCGCTGGTCGTCGCGGCGCCGTCGTCGGTCGTCTCGTCGGAGACCCCGGTCGCGCTGTGGCCGGGGTTCGATCTCGATCGCCTCGTCGAGCGCGCGATCGTCGGCCTGCGCGGGCACGCGAGCGTCGATCTGTCGCGCGTCGTCGTCGTCGGGCACTCGGGCGCGGGCTGCAACCCCCACGGCGGGCTCGCGAGCGCGATGGCGACGACGACGCTCGACGTGCGCGCGTTCCTCTCCGTCGACACCTGCATGACGGAGGACGACGCGCGGGCCTTCGAGGCGGCGCCGGCGGGCGCGGCGCTGTTCGTGTCGTACCAGACCCACACGTGGGATCGCCCGTTCGCGCGGTTCTCCGAGGTCTTCGACGAGGTCACGCGCGGCAGGGGCGGGGCGCGCGCGGTCGACGATCTGACGCCGAAGGAGGTCGCGGGCGCGCACGCGGCGCTGGTGGCCCTCTCGCTCGAGCGCTGGGTGCCCGGCGCGCTCGCGCCGCGGTAAGCGCTTCTTCGCGACGCCGCTCACGCCGGGCAGCGTCTGCCCGCCGAGGATGTCGTCGAACACCGCGTCGAAGTCGCCCGCGTCGTCGAGGTCGCGCGACCTCGGATCGTCGCCCGCGCCGAGCGCCGCGTGCCGCTCCGCGACGTCGCGGAACCCCGGATCGGTCGCCTGCACCTTGCGGAAGAAGTGCACCGCGTGGTCGGGCTCGCCCTTCGCCTCGTGGATGGCCGCCACCTCGTAGAGCAGGCTCAGCTCCTGCTCGACGGTGCGCTGCTTCGCGGCGAGCGCCTCGTGGAACGCCGCGATGGCCTGGTCGAGGTGGCCGCGCTCCATCTCGATCACGCCGACCATGGACAGGCACACGCAGGTGCGCTTCGGGTCGCGGCCCGCGGTGCGAAACTCGCCGATCGCGTCGTCGACGAGCCCCATCTCCTTGTAGGCGACGCCGAGATCGTAGTGGGTCTGGCTGTCGCCCTCCTCGACCTGGCTCTTCACGCCCTCCTTGAACTTCGCGAACACCGCCTCGACGTCGACCTGATCGTCGACGCCCTGCATCTGCGGGCGCGCCTCCTGCACGGGCTCGAAGGCGTCGTCGAGCGCGTCGAGCGCGTCGCCGAGATCGCCGTCCGCCGACAGCAGCAGCGACGGCGCGGGCTGGTCGAGCGGATCGCCCGCGGCGGCCTCGCCCTCCTCGATCTCGCGCAGCTTCTCCAGGAGGAGCGGGTGCGTCGGCGCTCGCGAGAGCTGCTCGTCGACGATCGACCGCGCGTCGCCGAACAGGCCGCGGCCGAGGAAGAAATCGATCTCCTCGAGCGCGTCCTCGAGCGAGTCCCCGCCCTGGAACGCGCGCAGATCGCGCACGTTCGCGTTCACCGCGTGCGGCTGGCTGTGCGCGCCGGGCACGACCTCGAGCGGCGCGGCGGGCGCCTCGTCGAACGGGCTGTCCTCCTCGTCGATGCGGAACGACGGCAGCGCGTCCGGCACCGAGGCGGACGGCAGCCGCGCGCGCGGCGGCCCGAGATCGAACGGATCGTCGGTGTCCTCGAGCGGCGAGAAGGCAGGGCGCCCGCCGCTCGCGGAGAGCACGTCGATCGCGCCCACGTCCTCGAGATCGTACGTCGGCAGCGGGTTGCCCGGATCGTACGCGTCGAAGGCCGTCTGCCCGCCCTCGTAGCCGAGATCGGTCTGGTCGTCGGCGATCTCGAGCCCGCCGTACCCGAGCTGGTCGAGCAGCTCGGTCGCGCGCC
This sequence comes from Polyangiaceae bacterium, assembly GCA_020849655.1. GTDB lineage: Bacteria > Myxococcota_A > Polyangia > Polyangiales > Polyangiaceae > JADLFU01. The sequence goes on from JADLFU010000009.1 coordinate 41,026, forward strand.
GGTGCCCCGGGACGAGCTCCAGCACCTCCTGCAGCTCGAGCGTCGCCGCGCCCGTCTCGCCGAGCTCGATGAGGATGGCCGCGAGCGTGATCATCTCGCCGACCGCGCCCTCGCTGTCGCCCGCCTCGAGCAGGGCGTCGCGGAGCGCGACCCGGAGATCGGCCGACGCCGGGAGCACCTCGATGGCGATGCGCAGCACCTCGACGGCCTTGTGCGGCAGCCGCGCCTGACGGAACGCCGTCGCGTTCACGAGCGCCTGGGCCGCGACCGCGTCGGGCGCGAGCCCCCCCGACGGCGGCTCGTGCAGATCCTCGGCCGCCTCGATCGAGGCCGACACGATGACGCCGCTCGGCGCGCCCGGCGGGGGACGGTAGCTGCGGCTCTGGCGGAGCTCGAAGGGGGCCTCCTCGGCGGCCATCGACTCGATCGAGTCGAGCTCCTCGAGCGAGATGTCGCCGGACGCGACCGACACCACCGACTCCTCGCGCGGCGGGGGCGGGGGCGGGGGCGCAGGCGCCACGCTCGGGCCGCCGCGGTAGAGCGCGCGCACGTCGGGATCGTCGCTCGCGACCTCCATCAGGTACTGGACCGTCTCGGTGAACGTCGCCTGGTCGCCGAGGTCGCTGGCGAGCCGCGCGAGCGCCTTCAGCACCTCGATGGCCTTCGGGCGCTGATCGATCGCGTCGAACGCGTTCGCCAGCAGGCGCAGCGTCTCCGGATCCTTGTTGTTGGCCTGGAAGGCGATCTGCAGCTTCGCGAGCGCCATCCGGCCGTCGTTGGGCTGGCCGCGATCGAGGAGGATCTGCGCCGCGAACTTCGCGAACGCCGGCTCGGGGCGGATCTGCATCAGCCGCTCGACGACCTTGAGCGCGTCGTCGCGGCGGCCGAGCTCCATCAGCAGGTTCGCCGCGGTCGAGAACTGCGCGATCGCGCCCTCGAGATCCTTCACGCGGGCGAGCGCCTCGGCGAGCCGCAGGTGCGCGACCGGGTTCCGCGGATCGATCTCGACGATCTTCCTGAAGACGCCGAGGGCGTCCTTCTCCCGCCCCGCCTTGATGAGCCGCGCGGCGTACTCGTCGTACGCGCTGATCGCGTCCGACTTCATCCCCATCTGCTGGTGGATCTCGGCGAGCTTCGGCAGGATGTGCGCGAAGCGCTCCTCGCCCTGCGGGAAGTGCCGCGCGATGATGTCGCGCACCTGCTTGTAGACCGCGACCGCCTTGACCGCGAAGCCCTGCTGCACGTACAGGCCGCCGACCCGCTCGTAGGTCTCGATAGCGGCCTGGTACGCCTCCATCTTGACCTGGTAGTCGCCGATCTTGAGCAGCGTGCGCGTGTCGCGCGGGTCTTCCTGGATGATCCGCTGGAGCTCGGCGATCGCCTTGTCGTACCGCTTCTTCTCCGCGAACTTGCTCGCGGACTGAAGCACCTTCTCGCGATCGATCGCCAACGTGCGCCCTGGATCCGGGGTTCTACGGCGCCCGAGCCCCGCCGGTCAAGGACGGCCTACTCGGCCGCGCGCGCCAGAGGCCGGCCAGAAAGCGTTGCAGACCCCGGGGAGATCGCTCTAGACCCTGTGCATCGTGAGGCGCGTGCTGGTCGTCGACGACGAAGAGAACATCCGCGTCGTCCTGCGCACGCTGCTGCGCCGCGTCGGCTACGAGGTCGAGCTCGCGGAGAACGGCGAGCGAGCGCTCGCGCTGGCGGGCACGTTCGACCCGGACGTCATCCTCACCGACGTGCGCATGCCGAGGCTGAGCGGCCTCGATCTGCTCGGCGCGCTGAAGGCGAAGGGCTCGCAGGCGACGGTGATCGTGATGAGCGCGTTCGGCAGCGTCGATCTCGCGCTCGAGGCGATGAAGGCCGGCGCGTACGACTACGTGCCGAAGCCCTTCAAGAACGACGAGATCATCCTCGCGCTGAAGAAGGCCGAGGAGCGCGAGGCGCTGCGCCGGGAGAACCGCGCGCTGAAGGACGAGATCCAGAGGGGCCAGCAGTTCGAGGCCATCCTCGCGAAGAGCGACGCGATGCGCGAGATCTTCAAGACGATCGCGAAGATCGCCGAGTTCAAGACGACCGTGCTCATCTCCGGCGAGAGCGGCGTCGGCAAGGAGCTCGTCGCGCGCGCGCTCCACCAGCGCGGCGGGCGCCGGGCCGGGCCCTTCGTCGCGGTCAACTGCGGCGCCATCCCCGAGAACCTCCTCGAGAGCGAATTGTTCGGCCACAAGCGCGGCGCGTTCACCGACGCGTCGCACGACCGGCGCGGCCTCTTCGAGGAGGCCGACCGCGGCACGCTCTTCCTCGACGAGATTGGCGAGCTGCCGCTCTCGCTGCAGGTGAAGCTGCTGCGCGTCCTGCAGGCCGAGACCCTCCGGCGCCTCGGCGACACGCGCGATCAGAAGGTCGACGTGCGCATCATCGCGGCGACGCACCGCGATCTCGCGGCCGACGTGAAGGCCGGGAGGTTCCGCGAGGATCTCTACTACCGCCTCAACGTGCTGCCGCTGCACGTGCCGCCGCTCCGGGAGCGCAAGGACGACATCGCGCTGCTCGTCGACCACTTCATCGCCCGCAACAACGCGCGGCTCGGCACCGACATCCGCGGCCTCGATCCCGAGGCCCGCAGGCTGCTGCTCGGCTACGCGTGGCCCGGCAACGTGCGCGAGCTGGAGAACTCGATCGAGCGCGCGATGGTGCTCGCCGAGGGCGACGTGATCGCCGGGCGCGATCTGCCCGAGCGCGTCCGCGACACGGAGGATCCGATCCAGATGCAGCTCGCGAGCGGCGATCTCTCGATCAAGAAGGCGAGCCGCGTGATCGAGGAGGTGCTCATCCGGCGCGCGCTGCAGAAGACCCGCGGCAACCGCACCCGCGCCGCCGAGCTGCTCGAGATCAGCCACCGCGCGCTGCTCTACAAGATCAAGGACTACAAGGTGGTCGACTCGTGAAGCGCGCGCGCGCGGCCGCCCTCGCGCTCGCCGCGGCGTCGGCGGCCTGCGGTACGAGCCAGCTCGCGCACCAGGCCGCCCGCGATCTCCGCTGCCCCGCGAAGCAGATCGAGGTGACCGAGGTCGACGAGGTGCGGCAGCGCGCCGACGGCTGCGGGCGGACGGCGAGCTACGTCTGCTCGGTCGACATGCACAGCCGCACGACCTGCGTGAGGGAGCGCACGAGCGCGCGCAAGACGGCGCAGGACGAGGCGGCGTCGCTGTTCAGGTGTCCCCCCGAGCGCGTCACCCTCGACGACGGCCCCGACGCCGACAGCTACGTCGCGAGAGGCTGCGGCCGCGAGGCGACCTTCACCTGCCACGCGATCGGCGACTCGTTCCGCTGCGCGCGCGTCGGCGGCGCCGCCGTGATCGACGAGCCGGCCGGGTCCGCGCCGGCCGCCGCGCCGCCGCGCTGACCCACAAAAAGCGAAGGAGGGCGCCCGCGCCGCGGACACCCTCCTCACGCCGCAGCAGGTCGCTCAGTGCTTGAAGACGAGGCGGCCCTTCTTCGGGTCGGTCATCGCGATCGTGTGCGCGTCGACGACCTCGATCGTCACCTCGGCCGGGAGCTTGGCCATCGGCTTCTTGCCCATGTCCTTGCCCTCGGGCGTGAGCACGGCCTTGCCGCCCTCCTCCGCGTCGGTCCTCACCTTGAACATGACCTTGTTCACGATGACCTCCTTGCCCTTCTCCTGCGCGAAGGACACCCACCACCAGTTGCCCTTGTCGTCCTTCTCGTACCGCGAGCCCTCGCCGGCGGCGGCCGCCTCGACGTCCTTCAGGCACGCCTCCTTCTTCTTGTCGTCCTTCTTCGCCTTCTTCTCGCAGTCGTCCGTCGCGAGCTTCTTCGCGTCGGGCGAGTCGGCGAGCGAGAACTTGAAGGTGGCGCCCGGGATGATCTCCGAGAACTTCTTCTTCGGCGGCGGGGGCGGCGGCTCCTCCTTCTTCGGGGGCGGCGGCGGCTCCTCGTGCTTCTCGGCCGTCGCCGACGCGGGCGGCGGCGGGGGAGCAGAGACCGCCGGCTTGGGGGCCTCGGGCGCGGGGGTCTCACCGCCGCACGCCGCGACCAACACCGAACACACGACCAACGAACCAAACATCAGACCGCGAGAGCTCATCGACATCCTCCTAGGGGTGCACAAAACCAACGCCTTGAAACGGGCGGCCAGGTAGCGCCTCTTCGGCGCGTTGTCATCACGATTTTTCTTCCTGGCTCGCGGGGCGTCCGCGATAGACCCGGCGCATGAAGGCTTCTCTCAGGTGGCTCCGCGAGCTGCTCCCCGCGCTCACGCTCTCTGCCGACGAGGTGCGCGCCCAGCTCACGGCGCTCGGGCTCGAGGTCGAGGGGGTCCTCGAGTTCGGCGAGGGGCTCGAGGCCGTGCGGGTCGCGGAGGTCGTGGCGATCGAGCCGCACCCGTCGCGCGCGCAGCTCTCGCTCGTCACCGTCAGCCTGGGCGCGACCACCCAGCGCGTGGTGTGCGGCGCGACGAACGTCCCGGCGCCGGGCGGCCTCGTCGTGCTCGCGCCGCTGGGCACGCGGCTGCCAGGCGGCGTGATCGAGCCGCGCGCGATCGGCGGCGTCACGAGCGAGGGGATGCTGTGCTCGGAGCGGGAGCTCGGCGTGGGGGACGGCGACGACGGCATCCTCGTGCTGCCAACTGGCAGCGCGCGCGCGGGGCAGCCGCTGCTGGAGGCGGCGCCGTCGGCGCGCGACGTGGTGTTCGAGATCGGCGTGACGCCGAACCGCCCCGACGCGCTCGGGCACGTCGGGTTGGCGCGCGATCTCGCCGCGTCGCTCGGCCTGCCGTTCTCGCCCCCGGAGGCGGCCGGGTCCGCGGCCGCCGAGTCCTCCGCCGTGCGCGTCACGATCGACGACGCCGAGCGCTGCCCCCACTACGGCGCCGCGCTCCTCCGCGGCGTGGTCGTCGCGCCGTCGCCGATGGCGGTCCGACACCGCCTCACCTCGCTCGGTGTGCGGCCGATCAACAACGTCGTCGACCTGACGAACCTGATGATGCTCGAGGCGGGGCACCCGATGCACGCCTTCGACTTTTCGCGCGTCAGCGGCGGCGAGATCCGCGTGCGCCGCGCGGCGGCGGGCGAGCGGTTCGTCACGCTCGACGGCAAGGAGCACGCGCTCGATCCCGACGATCTCGTGATCGCGGACGGCGCGCGCGCGGTCGCGCTCGCCGGCGTGATGGGCGGACAGAACAGCGAGATCCACGCGGCGACGACGACCGTGCTGCTCGAGTGCGCGTACTTCGAGCCGCGGGGCGTGCGGCGCGCGGCGCGGCGGCACGGGCTGCACACCGACTCGAGCCACAGGTTCGAGCGCGGCGTGGATCCGACCGGCGTGCGCCGGGTGCTCGCGCGGGCCGAGCGCGAGCTCGTCGCGATGGCGGGCGGGGAGCTCGTCGGCGAGCGACACGCGGAGCCGGCGCCGTTCGTCCCTCGCCGCGTCACGCTGCGGAGCGCGCGGCTCGACGCGCTGCTCGGGGTCGCGGTCCCGTTCGACGAGGCCCGCGCGCTGCTCGCGCGGCTCGGGTGCCGCGAGCTCGAGGGCGACGCGGCCCAGGCCACCTTCGAGGCGCCCGGCCACCGCCCGGATCTCGTCCGCGAGGCGGACCTCATCGAGGAGGTGGCGCGCCTGCGCGGGCTCGACGCCATCCCCGTGCGCCTGCCGTCGATCGTGCCTCGCACGCGAGAGGGCTCGCCGACGGTCGACCGGCTGCGCGGTGTCGCGGTCGAGCTGGGGCTGTCGGAGGCGATCACGTTCGCGTTCCTCTCGCCGGACGATCTCTCCCGCGCGCGCGCCGACGCGAGCTCCGTCTCGCTCCAGAACCCGATGTCCGACGCGCAGGGCGTGCTGCGGACGAGCCTGTTGCCCGGCCTCCTGTCCGCCGCGAGCCGGGCCGCGCGCCACGGCGCCGACTCCGCGCGGCTGTTCACGATCGGCGCGACGTTCCACGCGCCTCCGCCGGGCGCGACGCTCCCGACGGAGCGTCGAGGGCTCGCCGCGCTCCTCGTGGGCCACCAGGCGGAGCGCCTCGCGCCGCCTCGCCCGTTCGACGTGTACGACGCGAAGGGCGCCGCGTGCGAGCTCGTCGCCCGCGCGACCGGCCGCGCGCCAGAGGTGAGGCCGATCGACGCTGCGCGGCGCCCCGCGCACCACCACCCGCGCGGGTCGGCCGACCTCTCGATCGACGGGCGCGTCGTCGGCTCGTTCGCGATCCTGCACCCCGACGTCACCGCGGCCTTCGAGATCGCGCCTGGCGCCGTCGTCGTCGAGCTCTCGATCGACGCGCTCGACGCCGTCGGGATCGCGGTGCCCCGCGCGGCGGGCATCCCGCGGGTGCCCGCGGCGCTCCGCGACATCGCGCTCGTCGTGCACGACGACGTGCCGCAGTCGGCGGTGGCGAGCGCGATCGCGCGCGCGGCGGGCGAGCTGTGCGAGGACGTCGTGGTGTTCGACCTGTACCGCGACGACGCGAAGCTCGGCGCCGACCACCGCTCCCTCGCGTTCCACGTCGTCTACCGCGATCCTCGCGCGCACGAGGCCGACGGCGCCGCCCGCACGCTCACCGACGCGGAGGTCGACCTGCGCCACGCGGCCGTCGTCGCCGCGGTGCGGGCCGAGCTCGGCGCGTCGCTGCGCGGCTGAGCGGCTTCCCTTGTCGTCCGGGGCGCTCTACCCTCGCGCCCCTCATGATGCAGGCGACCCAGGACCCGAACGCGTCGGCGCAGCAATTCGCGTGCGACGCGTGCGGCGGCACGCTGCTGTACGACCCCGGCTCGAAGAGCCTGAAGTGCAAGCACTGCAAGGCGGTCGCGCCGCCCGCGAGGCTCGTCCCCACGACGCCCGGGCCGCGCGAGATCCCGCTGCGCGCCGGGCTCGCGATGCAGGCGCCGACGGGCCTCGGCGTGCAGCTGCAGGCCGTGCAGTGCAACTCCTGCGGCGCGACCGTCAACATGGGGCCCGAGGAGCGCGCCGGCGCGTGCTCGTTCTGCGCGTCGCCGATGGTCGTCACCGTCGCGGCGGGCGCCAACCTCATCTCGCCCGAGTCGCTGGTGCCTTTTCAGATCACGAAGGACCACGCGACGAGCGGGTTCAACGTGTGGCTGAAGGGCCTCTGGTTTCGACCGAGCGATCTCGCGAAGCTCGCGAAGCTCGACAAGGTCCAGGGGGTGTACGTGCCGTACTGGACGTTCGACGCCGACGTCCGCAGCGACTGGACGGCCGAGCGCGGGTGGAACTACCAGGAGACGGAGTGGTACACCGACTCGCAGGGCAACCAGCAGTCGCGCACCGTCACGAAGACCCGCTGGGAGCACGCGTCGGGCTGGCGCCAGGATCACTACGACGACGTGCTTGTCTGCGCGTCGAAGGGCGTGCCCGCGGAGCTCGTCGACAAGCTGACGAGCTTCCAGACGACGCACCTCGTCGCGTACAGCCCCGGCTACCTCGCCGGCTGGAAGGCCGAGGCGTACGTCGTGCAGCTTCCGGACGCGTGGAGCCAGGGCCAGAAGAAGATCTTCACCGAGCAGGAGAAGAAGTGCGGGAGCGACGTCGGCGGCGACACGCACCGCGCGCTCGTCGTGCAGAACCACACGGGCAACGAGACGTTCAAGCACGTGCTCTTGCCCATCTACGTCGCGGCCTACCGCTACGGTGACAAGCCTTACCAGGTGCTGATCAACGGGCAGACCGGCGAGGTCGTCGGCAAGGCGCCGTGGTCGGTCCTCAAGATCGCGCTCGCGGTGCTGGCGGCGCTCGCGTTCTGCGCCGCGATGGCCGCGCTGGTGATGTACTTCCAGCACGAGCCCGCGCCCAAGTCCGCCCCGACGAAGGCCGCCCCCGCCGCGACGACTCCCAAGCGAAAGTAAGCAGCCGGGCCGCGGAGAGAGCCGCGCGAGCGCCTCGGGGCCGTCGAGATCACGGCACAGCCCCGGGCGCTCGAGCACCGTCACCCGCAGGCCGCGCGCGCGCGCCCAGGCGAGGTAGCGCGGGTACGAGGCGCCGGTCCCGAACTCGACGGGCAGCGACAGCCCGGCGCGCCCCGCGAGGGCGCTCGTCCCGCTCCGCTCCGGATCGGGCGCGAGGACGAGCTCCGCCGCGTCGAGCGCCCCGACGAGCGCGCGCACGTCGTCGCCGCCGAGCTCCGGGAGATCGGCCATCATCACGAGCACCGGCAGCGTCGGCTCGGCGCGCGCCAGGCCCACCTCGACCGCGCGGCTCAGCGACCCTCCCACGTCGCGCGCCACCTCGGCTCCGAGCGCGCGCGCGAGCCCCGCGGTGTCGTCGCCGTCGGTGACCACCACGCGCGAGAGCCCCGGCGCCGCCTCGGCCAGCGTCGCGAGCACGTGCGTGAGGAGCCTGGCGGCGAGCGTCGCGCGCGCGTGGTCGGGGAGCGCGTCGCCGAGCCGCGACTTCGCGGCCGACAGCCGCTTGGCGGGGACGATGACCGTGCCCTTCACCGCCGCACCCGCGCGCCGAGGTCGAGCACCTCACGCGCGAGGCGCAGGCGGTCCTCGGGCGCGCGCATCACAGCGTCGGTCGCGAGCGAGGGCACCCCGCGGATCTCGTCGCCCCGCTCGACCACGAAGGCCGACACGAGGCCGTCGTACCGATCGAGGATCGCCTGCGCCGACGGGGCGACGCCCGACAGGCGCGGGATCATCTCCGCCAGCGGGCCCTTCACGGCGGCGCCGCCGACGATGGGGCTCACCGCGACGACCGGGCGCCGCGAGAGCGCGTCGCGCACCCCGGGCAGCGCGAGGATCGGCTCGATCGAGACGTAGGGGTTCGACGGGCCGATGACGACGAGGTCCGCCGCGTCGATCGCCTGCCGCGCGGCGGGCAGCGCGGCGACGCCGCTCGGCAGCACGACGCCGCGCACCTCGGGGGCGCGGCGGAGCACGAGCCACTCCTGGAACGGCAGGAGCCCGTGCTCGGTCGTGTCGACCAGCGTCGGCGCGGGCTCGTTGGACATCGGCAGGACGCGCGCCGTCACGCCGAGCGCGGCGGAGAGGCGGGCGGTGACGGCGTCGAGCGGCTCGCCCCGCGCGAGCGCGGCCGTGCGCGTGAGGTGCGTCGCGAGATCGCGATCGCCGAGCGAGAACCACGCGGGCTCGCCGAACGCGCGCATCGCCTCGTGAGCGGTGAAGGTGTCGCCCCGGAGCCCCCACCCGCGCGCCGCGTCGCCGACGCCCGCGAGCGTGTACATGACCGTGTCGAGGTCGGGGCAGATCGCGAGGCCCCAGTGCCGGCAGTCGTCGCCGGTGTTGACGATCACGGTGAGCTTGCCGTCGAGCGCGCGGCAGAGCCCCTCGACGAGCCGCGCGCCGCCGACGCCCCCGGAGAGCGCGACGACGTTCACGCGTAGAGATCTCCGTCGGCCGGGCGGCAGAGCGCTCGCGCCGACGCGCCGTCGACCGGAGAGAAATCGACCCCGCGCACCACGACGACCGGCTGCCGCTCCGCCGCCTGGCCGGCGACCAGATCGGAGAGCGCGGCGAGCTGATCGGCGCGCGCGGCGATCGTGTGCTCGAGCACGCGCCCGAAGAGGTCCCGCTCGCCGCGCTGATCCACGAGCGGGGAGAGGCCCGCGACGCCGATGGCGACGCCCACCGTCCCCACGCGAAAGGGCCGACCGAACGAGTCCGTGATGATCACCGCGAGCGCGCCGTCGGCGCGGAGCGCGCGGCGCAGGCGCTCGGCCGACGCGTCGGGATCCCGCGGCAGCGCGAGCGCCCAGGGGCCCGATCCGGCCGGCGCGGTCGGGGGGGCGGCGTTGCTGAGATCGACGCCCGCGTTCGCCGTCACGAACCCCAGCCGATGCCGCACCACGAGCGCGCCCGCGCGCTTGCGCGACACGCTGACGGACTCCGACAGCACGAGCTCGACGAGGCGCGCGTCTGCTCGGACCTCGCGCGCGAGCTCCTCGGCGGCGACCGACGGCGTGACGAGGGACAGATCGACGAACCTGCCCTCGGCCCGCGACACGATCTTCGACGTCACCATCACGACGTCGCCGGCGCACAGCTCGAGCGACGACGCGGCGAGGCGGTCGAGCACGAGCGCAGCGAGATCGTCGCCGGCGCCCACGAGGGGCAGCCCGGGCACCGCGAAGGCGAGGAGGCGGGAGATCATCCGAGCGACCCGAAGCCGCTTCCCTTATCGCGACCGTGCACTACCGTCACCGCGCATGAACATCGCCATCGTCGGGGGCACCGGCCGTGAGGGCAAAGGCATCGCGATCCGCTGGGCGCGCGCGGGGCACGACGTGGTCATCGGCTCGCGAGACGGCGAGCGCGCGTCGGCCGCGGCGCTCGTGCTCGGCGAGACCGCGGGCCGCGCGATCGCCGGCGCGGCGAACGAGGCGGCGGTCGCTCGCGCGGAGGTGGTGCTGCTCGCCGTCCCGTACGCCGCGCACGCGGAGACGCTCCGCGGGCTCGCGGGGGCGCTCTCGGGCAGGGTGCTGATCGACATCACCGTGCCGCTCGTGCCGCCGAAGGTGAGGGTGGTGCAGCTGCCGGCCGGGCGGTCGGCCGCAGAGGAGGCGCAGGCGATCGTCGGCCCCTCGGTGAGGGTCGTCGCCGGCCTGCACCACGTGGGCGCGGCCGAGCTCGCCGATCCGGCGCACCAGTTCGACTCGGACGTGCTCGTCTGCGGCGACGACGCGGACGCGAAGGCGCTCGCCATCCGCCTCATCGCCGATCTCGGCCTGCGCGCGCTCGACGCCGGCCCCCTGGCGAACGCGGTCGCGCTCGAGTCCCTGACGCCGGTGCTGCTCCACCTGAACAAGACCTACACGGCCGCGGGCGCGGGGCTGCGGATCACCGGCCTGCCGACCGGGTGAGCCGAGGCACGAAAATGTTTCCGCAGTGTTTCGGGTTGCCTCTGAGACGCGGAGCACCCAAAGTAGAGGCCGATGATCGCGACGCGGCTCCTCGCCCTCCTCGGCGCCCTCGGTCTGTCGTCCGTCGGCTGCGCCTCCCAGCTCGACGGCACGCAAGGTTTCTCACGCGACGACGCCCAGCGGCGGGCGATCGCGGAAGAGTGCGCGCGCACCACCGCCCGCTCCAAGACGGCGGCGAACGACGCGCGACGCTGCGTCGACGAGCGCCTCTCGCAGCGCGCGCGCCCACCGGAGGTCGACACGCCCGAGCGAGCGCGAGCGCGCCGCGAGGCCGGCTGCCAGCTGGAGGCGAAGCCCCACCTCGTGCACGCGTGCCTGCAGAGCGCTGTGGCGGCGGACGAGCCCTCGCCGCGCGTCCCGCCCGAGGTGCGCTTCCGGCGCGATCTCGACAACTGTCGGACGATGGGCAAGCTCACGTTCGTTCAGGCGTGCGAGGCGCGCGTCCGCGCGGGGGGGTGACCCCGGCTGCGCGCCGGCGCATCGTGAGCGCCGACTGCGGCGCATCGTGACCACCGAGTCCGGTCGGGTGACGCCTCGGAGCGACGAGGGGCGCTCGCGACGGCAGCCAGGGCTGGGCGAGGCGAGGGGAACAAGAACGGCTAGCCTCTGTTCAGGCGCATGATGAGCCACCCGAAGCTCGCCGCACCTCCGATCGTCGAGGTCGTCTGCGGCGTCTTCTTCGCCCCGATCCCGGAGCTCGACCCGGTGATCCTCGGGAAGTTCTGGCACGATCTGCGCGGCGACTACCCGCTCCACGCGATCCAGCCACCGGTCATGGACGGCTTCATGCTCGGCGCGGTCGGGGCATGGAATCCGGCGCGACCTCACGGTCCCGTCGCACCGGGGGCCCGAAGATCGCCGCTCCGGCGTCCGAGGAGCAGTGCGAGCGCTTGCTCGACACCGTCGAGAGCGCGGACCCGAGGGACCTCTTGGCGCAGCTAGCGCCACTCCTCGGAGCCTCCGCACGTTGCTGGTCTCCGCCGCGCCGGGACCGCCTTCGGCGAGCGATCGCGGCGGGGGGCATAGGCGCGGTCGAGCCGGTGCTGGCCGCCGTGGCCTCTACCCCGCGCCCTGAGGTCGTTGATGAGGCTGTCGCTGCGCTCACGCTCGCGGCTCGTCTGGACGGGCGCGTCCTGGCGACACTGGCCCAGCGGCTGGTTGAAGCTCCCGGGGCGCGACGCTCCGGATCGCTCAACCCATCACCAGCGCACCTCCAGTCAGGGCCGCTCTCGTGCGTGTCTTGGCGACGGGGCGCGACATCCAGTCGCTCGATGACCCCAGAGCGGCGCTCTCGTACGCGCTCGCCGACGTCTCACCGGAGGTCCGCGACGCCGCGGTGCAGGCGCTCGCCTCGTCGCCGGATCGCGCCGTGGCCAGAAGCCTCCTGGTGGCGCGGCGAGCGGTGGAGGATGTGCCGTTCCTGAAGGACGCCATCGACGAAGCGCTCGAGGACCTCGGCGAGCCCTGACCTCGTGCCGTATCTCCTGCGCCGGGTGACCTTCGCAACTGGCAGGGTGGCGGCCGCCAGCCGAGGAGGTGGCGCTCCAGCGCTCCAGGACTTCGCGCTCAGCGGCGCCGACCTCGACGGCCTCTCCGTGTTCCACGCGGCCGGCGATCCGGAACGCAACCTGATCGTGGCCGCCATCGCGTGCGTTCGGAAGAACACGGACAAGGTCGACCTGCTCGAGATCCCGGAGGCCGATGTCGAGGCGCTCGGGACGGTCACCGTCACGATGGGCACGACGCCGGTGGCTCGTGCCAACGTGCTGCACCGCTCGCTCGCCTGGCCCCAGCTGCTCCTCGAGCCAGCTGGCAACCAACCTCCTGGATCGAGGGCAGGCCGCGCGGCGCCACAACAAGGCGGCCGTCGCCGCGGCTGTCCTGGCGCTTGAAGACGTCGACGCCGGACCACCGCGAGTGGCTTTGGTCGACGCGGGAGTAGTCCCCGCACCGTGTAGGACACCAGCGGACGAGGCTTTGCCCGTCGCCGGCGGTGTCGTCATGGAGTCTGGGAGAGGTTGGGAGAGCGGTAGCGTGGTGGCTCCGGAAAAATCTGAGCGCTCCCTTCCGGAATGTTCTGAGCGATCCCGAAAGGAGAGCCCACGACGACCACGAGGTCTCGAAGCTGACGATCGCCTGGGGCTCACCCCCCTGGTCGAAACTGCGGCTCGACGCCTCGGAGCATGTGATCGACGCTCGCGCGCACGAGGTGGTTGCCGACGCGCGCCGCGAGCGCCGTCGCGCCCGGCACCCGCTCGCGCACGCGCTCGACCGCGCCGATCACGAGCTGGGTCGGCCAGATCGCGTACTTCCAGGCGTCGTCCGGCACGCGCAGATCGTCGGCGATCTTCGGGCCGTTGAACGCGCGCGCGAGGCCGTCGTGGTAGCGCGCGACCCACGGCGCGAGCGCGCGGCGCAGGGGATCGTCGGCCATCTGCAGCGGGACGCGCCGGAGCGCGTCGGCGAGCGCGAGAGAGTCTGCGTCGGGGCCCGGCTGCACGAGGTGCAGGAGCTTCGCGAACTCGACGCCCCGCGGCTCCGGCGACAGCTCACCGAGCAGCCACGGATCGACGCCCGAGAGGTAGCCCACGTACTGCCACAGGTGGATGACCGCGGAGGACTCGCGCTCCGAGAAGCGGAACCCCATCTTGCGCGCGCCCTCGAGCACGAGCAGCGAGAACTCGATCACCGTGCCGACCATGTCGGCCTGGTTGATCGGCTCGCCCCACGCGTCCCGTCGCCACTCGGGGCTGCGGCGGAGCGCGCGGCGCACCATCGCGTGCACGAGGCGCACGCGCACGGTGATCGTGTAGCCGAGCGCGCCGCGGCGCAGCCCGCCGGTCTGCGCGACCTCGGTGACGAACCGGCTGGTCTCGGCGAGGCGCCGCGGCGCCATCACGTCGAGGCGCTTCGTGAAGACGAGCGGCTTGACCGCGGGCGCGGAGTGGTAGCCGTTCATCAGCGACCACGCCGAGAGGATCATCATCGCCGAGGGGCCGATGCGCTGGTACGTGCGCGCGCCGTGCTCGACGCGGTCCCAGTCGATCCACGACGGCACGCGCTCCACCTCGTCGAAGACCGCGCGCAGCCTGGGACCCGCGCCGTCGACCGCCGCGACGCCGTCACGGAGCGCGCGCTCCAGCCGCTCGTGCCCCGCCCTGCCGTGCTCCGACAGCTCCTCGACGGCCGCGTCCGCGAGCGGATCGAGCTCCCAGTAGGCCCGCGCGAACCTGTCGGCGAGCGGCCCGTACACTCGCCTCGCCTCGCGCCGGTTGACGTATCGCTCGGGGAACTCGGGTTGGGTCGTCATCGGAGCGCCCTTCGCGGTCAGGTTACAGGCCGAGCCCGGGGATGGGGAGCGTGATGCCGCCCGGCAGGCGGAGGTTCGGCGCCGGCTCCGGCGGCTTCGACAGCGCGGCCCGCGCGCGGCGGATCTTCTGCGCGAGGTTCTGCGCGCCGCGATCGAGCCCGTCGTAGGGCCACGGCGTGCTCACGCGCAGCACGTCGGGCCCCTTCGTCTCGATCCCCGACTGCGCGAGGGCCTGCTCCTCACCCGCGAGATCTTGAGACGATCCCGTCAGCTTGCGCCGGAGCTCCGAGACGCGGCGCAGATCGGTGAAGACCCGGTAGAGCGTCGCCTTCGCGTCTTCGGCGCTGTGCCCCGGCGCGACGCGCAGCTGGCTCTCGATGCGCGGGGCGTTGCCGAGCAGCACGTAGCCGTTGACCGCGTCGAGCGAGCGAAGGCCCTTCAGGCTGTCGAGCATGCTCGCGTAGGTGCTCTTCTCGATGTCGGTCCACAGCTGCGCGCGCGCCGCCCACGAGACGCTCCGCTCGGAGGAGAGGCCGAGCGTCGCGCTCTCGGTGGTGACCCCGAGCGCGGCGCGCAGCGAGGCCTCGTCGGTCGCGACGACCGCGGTGCCGTCGTCCGCCTGGCCGACGAACACGCCGCCGTACTTCGACTTCGCGACGCCGCCGCCGCCGTCGACGAACGTGGCTCCGCCCTCCTCGGCCGCGACCTTGAGGATGCCGGGCACGAGCTTGCCCTTCGGGATGTTGCCGCCGACGAGCAGGACGAAGCTGTCCTCGCTGCCGAGGAAGCACACGACGATCTCGCGCAGATCGCGCGACGGCGAGAAGCCGACGGCCTCCGCGAGCCTGTCGCTCCGCGAGCCCTGGACGGGCGTCGAGCCCTCGACGGGCTCGTCGACGAGCGGCAGCAGGTGACGCCGCACGGGCGCGAACGTCGCGACGTCGACGAGGTCGACGCGCACGGCGACGGTGGTGCCCGGCGGGACGTGCTGCAGCGCGACCGGCGTGTAGTGGAAGACCGCGAAGTAGACCGCGACGGCGGCGACGAGGAGCGCCGCCACGCTCGCGCCGACGATGGCGAGCGCGCGCGTCGGGAGCCTGCGAGGCGCCGCCGGCGGCGCGCCCATCGGAGCCCCGGGCGGCGCGGCGTACCCGTGCTGGGGCGGGTGGTGCGCCGGTGCAGCGGCGGGGGGCGCGGGCGGATCGATGACCGTGTGGGCCATCGCTCAGGGGCCGCCGTCGCACGGCGGCGGCTCGACCGGCAGCGTGACGACCTTCACGGGCTCCTTCACCGGGAGCCAGTCGAGCTTGCCGCCGAGCGACAGCGCGTTGCACGGCTGCGTCGGATCGCTGAACCCGGGGCGCGTGTCGAACAGGTCGGGCGTCTTCGAGAGGATGTTGATGTACAGGGTGTAGTTCCCGCAGCCTGCCTGCTCGGCCAGGCTCGGCGACACGGACTTCAGGAACTTCTCGAGGTTCAACACGGCGCCGAGGTCGGACCGCAGCACGCTCTGCCGGGCCGCGTCGAGCTCGAGCGTGAGCACGAGCGTGGTCGCCTCGAGGACGACGGGATCGCCGGAGACAGGGAAGATGAGCGACGACGGCGTGTCGTTGTACTCGCCCGAGACCCACGTGCCGTTCTTGATGTAGCCGCGCTTGAAATCGCTCTTCGGCTTCGCGAGATCGCCGCCGATCACGGTGACCGAGTCGACCTCCCGCAGATCGCTGCCGTCCCACTTCGGTGGCGTGGAGGTGCTGGCGACGACGTAGAGCTTGCCGGGCGCGTAGGGATCGTCGGCGTCGCCGGCGTCGACGTCGTCGATGACGAGCAGCATCGTCGCGCCGCCCTTCTCGAGCCCCTCGTTGAGCTTCTTCTCCATGTCCTGCTGCCCGAGGGCGACGGCGGAGACGATGATGCCGCCGAAGTTGTTGTCGCGGCACCCGTCGCCGTCGACGAGCGCCTGGGGCGGCGAGTCCTTCGCGCGCTGGCAGACGCCGGACGTGTCGGTCTTCGACTGGTCGAGCGTGGTGCACTTTCCGTCGAAGTCGAAGCCGTACTTGCGCCACGCGTCGGGGTCGGGCTCGTGCGTCTCCGGATCGCTGAGCCCGAGCCAGAAGCTCCGGACCGCGAACACGAGGCGCTTGCCCCCCGAGGGCACGGGGTTGCCGGTGGGGCGCTCGGGCGGCAGCGCGCGCGCTTGCCCTGCAGCGCCTGCAGCGCCGCTCATGCCGCTCACACCGCCGCCTCCGCTCACGCCGCCGCCTCCGCTCGCGCCCGCGCCGCCCGCGCCTCCGAGCCCTCCCGCGCCGCTCCCCGCTGTCCCCGCCGCGCCCGCCGCGCCCGCGCCGCCTCCGCCACCCCCTGCCTTCGCGCCGGCCGCCCCCGCCTGCGCGCCGGACGACTCGACCGACAGCTCGTCGAGCGACAGCAGCGACGCGCAGCCCGCGAGCGCGCACACGGACACCCACGCGAGCCACGTGAATCGGCGCATCAGAACGACCTCCCGAGCGAGACGCCCGCGCCATCCCTCGCGACGAGCGGGACGACGGTGAGGCGCCGCGCCGTCTGCGGCTCGTCGCTCGCGCCGCCGAAGGCCCACCACGCAGCGCCGCCCGCCGCCGTCACCAGCCCGACGGCCGAGAACGCCGTCGAGAGCGTCGCGCGCGAGCGTGCCTTGTCGAGGTCCGCCTGGGACTTGCACACGCCGCCCTTGCACGCGTCCTTCGCGCTCTTCGCCATCGCGCCGAACGCGAGCCCGACGCCCACGAGCACCCCCCCGCCGATCGTCACCAGCATCGGCGCCGTCGTGTCGCGCGGGGGCGGAGGTGGAGGCGGGGCGGCCGACGACGAGGTCACCGCCGCCGGCGGCTTCGGGAGCGCCTCGAGCGACAGCGTGACGTCGAGCGACTGGCGCTCCTGGAGCTCGAAGGCGCGCGACGCCCTCTTGAACCCCGGCGCCTCGGCGGTCACCTCGTGCGAGCCTGGGTCGAGCGCGATCGCGGTCGCGAGCAGGGTCGCGTCGAACGGCTCGCCGTCGATCGTGAGCACGACGTCCGTCGGGGCGGGATCGCCGACCCGCACCGTGACGTGGGGGATGCGCGGCTCGAGCGCCTCCGCCTCCTTCACCGCCGGCTCGGCCCACCGTCGGCGCGACTCGCTCGCCTCGAGCGGCGCGCGCCGCGCGACCTCGCGGAAGCTGCGCGCCGCCGTCGCGACCTTGCCGAGACCGCGCGCGACGAAGGCGCCGTTGCGGTGCGCGCCGAGGGCCTTCGGCCACGCGCGGGCCGACTTGATGAAGTAGTCGAGCGCCTCCTCGCAGCCGGCCCGGCCGCTCGCGGGCGGGCTCGCGTCGTCGCACTTGTTCGCCACCATGAGCTTCACGCCGTGGTCGAAGAGATCGGTCGCGACGGCCTTCTTCTTCTCGTCGTCCTCGTCGGCCGCGGGAGAGATCGAGGACGCGGCGAACGACAGCGTGGCGAGGGCGAGGGCCCGGCGAGCGCGCATGCACCCCGGAGCATAGCCCAGGCCGGCGCCGCGAGGAGACTAACGCCTCGGCGCTCGGCCGCGCGGTCACCCGCCCGGCTTCCACACGCCGGCGACGGTGAGGCCGACGCCGACGAGCACCAGGAGCGCGAGCGCGACCATCACGACCGCGACGACGACGAGGGCCGGAGACGGTCCACGCCCGCGCCGCCGCTGCGGCTGGGAGGTCGGGGCCGCCCGCGGAGAGGCTGGCGCGCTCGACGGCGCGACGAGGCCGGGCGTGCCCTCCCGTCCTGCGTCGGTCGCCACCCGGTGCGTCCCCGAGGCGCCAGGTCGCGGAGCGCCGGGCTGCGCGTCGGACGGTCGCGGGGCGTACGCCTGCTGCTGCGCGTACCCCTGCTGGTGCGGCTGTTGTGGTTGCGCGTAGGCCTGCTGCTGCTGCGCGTAGGCCTGTTGCTGCGCGTAGGCTTGCTGCTGGGCCTGTTGTTGTTGCGCGTAGGCTTGCTGCTGGGCGTAGGCCTGTTGTTGCTGGGCGTAGGCCTGTTGTTGCTGCGCGTAGGCTTGCTGCTGGGCGTAGGCCTGTTGTTGCTGCGCGTAGGCTTGCTGCTGGGCGTAGGCCTGTTGTTGCTGCGCGTAGGTTTGCTGCTGGGCGTAGGCCTGTTGCTGGGGGGGCCCCAGGGGCTGCGAGCCGGACGGCGGCGGCGCGTACTGCGGCACGGCGGCTGTCGGCGCGTACTGGTGCTGGTAGGCGTCGGCGGCCTGCGCCCCCGGGGGCGCGTACCCGGGCCGAGGCTGCGGGAAGGGCGGCGGCGCGTCGACGTCGCGCGGCGGCGGCGTGGCGGTCGTCGGCGGATCGACGACCGGGGCGAGCTCGGGCCTCGGGTGGGACACGGCGGCGGCGCCCGCGAGCGCCTGCTTCCACGCCTCGCGCGCGTCGTTCGCCGACTGGAACCTCGCCTCGGGCGCGAGCGCGAGGCAGCGCGCGACCCACGCCTCCAGCTCCGGCGCGAACGCGCGGCTCGCCGCCTGCGCCATCGTGCGCGGGCCCTTCGAGACCTTCATCTGCACGAGCTCGACCATGTTGCGCGCGCTGTACGGCAGGTGGCCGGTCATCGCCTGGAAGACCAGGGAGCCCATCGCGTAGATGTCGGCGCGGTGGTCGACGGCGGCCGCGCGCTGGATCTGCTCGGGCGGCATGAACATGAACGAGCCGAGCGACTGCCCCGGCTCGGTGAGCGTCGTCTTCGCGATCGTCTTCGGGAGCTTCGAGATCCCGAAATCGAGGATCTTCACGCGGTCCTCGTCGCCGCGCCGCTCGAGGAAGACGTTCGAGGGCTTCAGATCGCGGTGGATGATCCCGACGGCGTGCGCGTCGGCGAGCCCGCGGAGGATCTGCGCGACGAGCGGGTAGATCGTCTCCGGGCCCATCGGGCCAGATTTGCGCAGCCGCTCGAGCAGGCTCTCGCCCTCGAGCAGCTCGAACGCGATGGCGATGCCGAGCTTTGGATCGTCCTCGACGCCGAGCACCTGCGTCACGTGATCGCTGTTGATCATGCCCGCCGCGCGCGCCTCGCGGCGGAACCGCTCGATCGCGTCGGCGCGGTGCTTGTTGTCGGGGCGCAGCAGCTTCAGCGCGACCCGCCGCTCGGTGCGCGTGTCGCGCGCCTTGAACAGCTCGCCCATCCCGCCGCGCCCGAGCGGGCCCGTGACCTCGTACTTCCCAGCGACGAGCGTGCCCGGACGGAGATCCACGGTGTCGGCCGCACCGTACCAGCTTTTGCCGCGCGTCGCGGCAACACCTCGGCGCCGGGCGGCGGGCCGGGATCAGTCCTCGCCGGAGACGAAGCGCGCGAGCTGGTCCTTGCGCATCACGCCGGTGTGCTGGCGCGTGCGCTGGCCGCCCTGGAAGACCATCAGCGTGGGCACCGCCTGCACGCCGAACTTCGCCGAGATCGCGCGCGCCTCGTCGATGTCGAGCTTCGCGACCTTGACCTTGCCGACCGTCTCGTCGGCGTACTGATCGACGATCGGCGACAGCATCTTGCACGGGGCGCACCAGGTCGCGGTGAAGTCGACCAGGACGGGCTCCTTGGAGGAGAGCACCTCGGCGTCGAAGTTGAGCTCGTTCAGCTGGATGACGTTCTTGCTGGCCATGGGTCTGCCCTAGATGGCCACCGCGAGGCGCCGCGTCAAGCGCTACTCGGCCGGCTGCGGGGCGTCCGCGCCGCGCGCCCGGCGCCCCTCCTCGAGCACGCGCGGCGGCGGCTGGCGCAGATCCCACACGAGCCCGACCCACGAGAGCGCCTTCAGCACGTAGTACGTGAGATCGATCTCCCACCAGTAGAACCCCTGCCGCGCGGACGCGGCGTAGTGGTGGTGGTTGTTGTGCCAGCCCTCGCCCATCGTGAGGAGGGCCAGGAGGAGGTTGTTGCGGCTCGTGTCCTTCGTCGCGTAGCGACGCGAGCCGAAGACGTGCGCGAGCGAGTTGATCGTGAACGTGCCGTGCAGGAGCGCGCACGTGCTGATCACGTAGCCCCAGATGTAGCCGTCGAACTTGCCGATGCCGAGCGCGGCGCCCGCCCAGACCGTCGCGGCCATGAAGACCGCGAGGCCGACCCAGTGGTAGCGGTCGACCCAGCGCAGCTCGGGGTACTTCGCGAAGTCGGGGATGAACTCCCAGCGCGTGGCCTCGTGCTCGCGGCGCATCCACCAGCCCATGTGCGCCTCCCAGAGCCCACGCTGCCGCGGGCTGTGCGCGTCCTCGGGCTGGTCGGAGAACTTGTGGTGGTGGCGGTGCATCGAGGCCCACCAGAGCGGGCCCTTCTGGGTCGCGGCGGTGCCGAGCAGCGCGAAGAACAGCTGCAGCGCCCGCGACGTCTTGTAGCCGCGGTGCGAGAAGTAGCGGTGGTAGACGCCGGTGACGGCGAACATCCGCACGACGTACGCCGCCGCGGCGAGCGCGACGTGTCTCCAGGTGAACGCGTGCGTCAGGCCCCACACCGTGAAGACGTGGATCGCGAGGATGCCCGCGTAGTTGAAGAGCTGGGCGAACCCGAGGGACGGCGCGCGCGGACGCATCTGGACGGCGGGCAGACTGCGGGGCGTCCGCGCCGCGCGGGGTCATCGTTCGGTCACGCTCCTGTCACGCAGCGGGCGGGCTTGACGGCGCGCCGGGGCGCCACCTAAGACAACTTTCAGAAGGTTCTGAAACTTCAACGCCCATGACCCACCCGGCGCACCTCCAGTCCGAGCTCGTCGCCGCCGACGCCGTCGGCGAGGTGATCGAGTACTGGGGGTTCCGCAAGGCGCTCGGGCGCGTCTGGACGGTGCTGTACCTGACGGGCGAGGCGATGGCCGCGGGCGACGTGGGCGAACGGCTCTCGATGAGCGCGGGCTCGGTGAGCACGACCCTGACGGAGCTGCAGCGGTGGGGGGTCGTGCGGCGGGTGTGGCTGCCGGGCGAGCGGCGCGAGTTCTTCGAGGCCGAGACGGATCTCTGGAAGATGATCTCGAAGGTGCTGCGCGAGCGGGAGCGGCACCTCGCGTCCGAGGTGAAGGCGCGGCTCGAGGAGGCGCGCGCCGTGCTCGCCCGGGCGCCGCAGAGCGCGGAGACGCGGGCGCGGCGCGAGCGGCTGATGCACCTCGTCACGCTCGCGGGCGTCGGCGAGAAGGTGCTCGACGCGCTGGTGTCGTCGGGCGTGCTCGATTTCGCGGCGTACCGCGACGTGCTGGCGAAGGTGCGGCCCCTCGCGGGCCAGAGGCGGTGACAGGCGATATGGAAGCGGAGCAGACCCCGTTCATGGAACGACTCGGCCGGACGGCCGAGCGACACGGCGCGATCGACGTCGGCGCGAAGATCTCGGAGCTCTCGGCGTTCCTCGGCGACGGGCTCGCGCGGGTCGAGGCCGAGCTGCGCGCGCTGCCCGAGGGTGACACGCCGCTCCACGCGAGCGCGCGGCACCTCGTCGAGACGGGCGGCAAGCGCCTGCGCCCGATGTGCGCGCTCCTCGCGGCGCGCGCGGGCGGCGAGATCACGGAGGCCGCGCGCGCGGTCGCCGTCGCCGTCGAGCTCGTGCACGCGGCGACCCTGCTGCACGACGACGTCGTCGACGTGGGGGAGCTGCGCCGCGGCGCGCCGGCCGCGCGGGTGCTGTACGGCAACGCCGCGAGCGTCTTCGCGGGGGACTACCTGCTCGTCGACGCGCTCCGCCGCGTGCTCGCCGCCGCGCCGCGCGAGCTGCCGGCCCTGCTCTCGCTGTTGCGCGAGATGCTCGAGGGCGAGGCGCTGCAGCTCGATCAGCGCGGGCGCCTGGACGGATCGCTCGACACCTACCTGCGGATCGTCCGGGGCAAGACGGCGAGCTTGTTCCGGTTCGCGCTCGCGGCCGGCGCGCGGGCGGGCGGCGCGCGCGAGGACGTGGCGCGCGCGCTCGGGGACTTCGGCGAGGAGCTCGGCCTCGCGTTCCAGGTGATCGACGACGCGCTGGATTTCTCGGGCGATCCCGCGGTCGTCGGCAAGAGCACGCTCACGGATCTGCGCGAGGGCAAGGCCACGTACCCGCTGCTCGTGGCGATGGGCGTCGACCCGAGGATCGGCGCCGTGCTGCGCGCGGCGCTGGCGACGGCAGACGGGCTCGACGACGCCGCGGCGACCCGCCTCGCGGCGGACATCCTCGCCACGGGCGCCGTCGAGCGCAGCGTGGAGTTCGCCGCCTCGCGCGCGGCCGAGGCGCGCGGGCACCTCGACGTCGTCCCGGACGCAGACGCGCGGCGCGCCCTCTCGACCGTCGTCACGACGCTGACCCACAGGAGGGCCTGAGCGATGATCGTCTCGGTCGGATCGGCCTCGGACGTCAAGCGCGTGACGCAGGCGCTCGCGGCGCACGGGCAGTGGGTCGCGCGCGTCGAGGCGACCGCCACGGAGCAGCTGCTCGTGCTCGCGCCGTACGGCGCCGCCGTGGACGCCGCGCGCCTGCGCGAGATCCCGGGCGTGCGCGCCGTCTCGACGCCGGCCTCCACGCGCCCGCTGCTCGACGGCGCGGGCAGCACGGTGGCGGTCGGCGACATCGTCATCGGCGGCGAGCGGCGGACGCTGATCGCGGGGCCGTGCGCGGTCGAGTCGGAGGCGCGCATCCACGCGCTCGCCTCGACCCTCGCGCGGCACGGCGTGTCGGTGCTGCGGGGCGGGGCGCACAAACCTCGCACGTCGCCGTACGCGTTCCGCGGGCACGGCGACGTGGCCCTCGGCTGGCTGCGCGACGCGGCCGACGCCGCCGGGATGAAGGTCGTGACGGAGGTGCTCTCCGAGGGCGACGTCGACGCGGTCGCCGCGCGCGCGGATCTCCTGCAGGTCGGCTCGCGCAACATGGCCGCCTTCGCGCTCCTGCGCGCGGTCGGGCGCGCGGGGCTGCCGGTGCTGCTGAAGCGCGGCGCGGCGGCCACCATCGACGAGTGGCTGCTCGCCGCCGAGCACCTGCTCGCCGCGGGCGCGAGGGGCGTCGTGCTGTGCGAGCGAGGCGTCCGCGGGTTCGACCACGAGACGCGCAACCTGCTCGATCTGTCGGCCGTCGCGCTGCTCGCGAACGTGCACCGGCTGCCGGTCATCGTGGATCCGTCGCACGCGACGGGCCGGCGCGATCTCGTGGTGCCGCTCGCGCGCGCGGCGCTCGCGTGCGGCGCGGCGGGCGTGATGGTCGAGGTGCACGACCAGCCGGAGCTCGCCCTCTCGGACGGCCCCCAGGCGCTCGCGCCGGACGACGTCGCCGCGATCGGGGGCCGGTCGTGAGCGGCCCGCGCGCCGTCGTGTCGCGGGCGTCGGGGTTCTCGCGGCTCTCGCGGGCGGCGCGGCTCCGGAAGCTGCGCGAGCTCGTGGCGCTCTCTGCCGCGTCGGAGGCGTACCTGTCGGGGGACGGAGGACTCAGCTTCGAGGAGGCCGAGCGCATGAGCGAGAACGTCGTCTCGACGTTCGGGCTGCCGCTCGGGCTCGGCCTGAACTTCGTCGTCAACGATCGCGAGTACGTGGTGCCGATGGCCGTCGAGGAGCCGAGCGTCGTCGCGGCGGCGTGCAACGCGGCGCGCATGGTGCGCGCGTGCGGGGGGTTCCGCGCGGAGGCCGATCCGTCGGTGATGACCGCGCAGGTCGAGCTCGAGGGCGTCCCCGAGCCCGACCTCGCGCCGCCCCGGCTCGCCGCGCGGCGCGCCGACGTGCTGCGAGCGTGCGACGCGGCGGTCCCCCGGCTCGTCGCGCGCGGGTTCGGTGCGCGCGACCTCGAGGCGCGCGTGCTCGATCGCGAGGAGGGCGTCGTCGTCTGCGATCTGTTCATCGACGTCGGCGACGCGATGGGCGCGAACCTCGTCGACACGATCGCCGAGGCTGTCGCGCCGCTCATCGGCGAGATCGTCGGCGGGCGCGTCGGGCTCCGCATCCTCTCGAACCTCCCGCTGCGACGGCGCGTGCGGGTGACGTGCGAGCTCTCCGACGACGTGCTCGGCGGGCCCGAGGTGGCGGTCGCGATCTCGCGCGCGAGCCGCTTCGCCGAGCTCGATCCGCTGCGCGCGGTCACGCACAACAAGGGGTTCTTGAACGGCGTCGACGCGGCCGCGATCGCGACGGGGCAGGATTTCCGCGGCATCGAGGCGGGCGCGCACGCGTTCGCGGCGCACGGCGGCGTGTACCGGCCGCTGTCGACCTTCTCCCGGACGGCGCGGGGGCTCCTCGGCCGCGCGGAGCTGCCGCTCGCGGTCGGCACGGTCGGGGGCTCCACGGCGGCGCACCGCGGCGTCCGCGCGGCGTTCGAGATCCTGCAGGTCGAGTCGGCGCGCGAGCTCGCGGGGGTGCTCGCGTCGGTCGGGCTCGCGTCGAACCTCGCGGCGCTGCGCGCGCTCGCGACCGAGGGGATCCAGAAGGGCCACATGCGCCTGCACCACAGGAAGGACGCGCCGCCCGCGGCGCAGTCACGCGAGGTCACGCTCGGAGGCGAGCCGTGAGCGCGGACGCTCGGCCGGGCAGCGGCGCGATGTTCGACGGCATCGCGCGCCGCTACGACGCGCTGAACCGCGTGATGTCGCTCGGGCTCGACCCGCTGTGGCGGCGCGCGACGGTGAGGGCGCTCGGGCTCGTGGGCGCGCGGCGGGCGCTCGACGTCGCGACGGGCACCGCCGACCTCGCGATCGCGATGGCCCGGTCGGCGCCCGAGCTCGAGGTGGTCGGGGTCGATCCGTCGCGCGAGATGCGCACCATCGGGCTCGCGAAGATCGCCGAGGCGCGGCTCACGTCGCGCGTCCGGCTGCGAGAGGGCGAGTGCGAGCGGCTCCCGTTCGGCGACGGGGAGTTCGACGCGGTGGGGATCTCGTTCGGCATCCGCAACGTGCCCGACCGCGCGGCGGGGCTCGCCGAGCTCGCGCGGGTCGCGCGGCCGGGCGCGCGCGTCGTCGTGCTCGAGCTCGCCGAGCCGCGCGGCGCGCTGTCGCCGCTCTCGCGGCTGTACGTGCACCGGGTCGTCCCGCTCGTCGGCGGCGCGGTGTCGGGGAGCGACGAGTACGCGTACCTCGCGCGGTCGATCGCGGCCTTCCCGCCGCGCGACGAGTTCGCCCGGATGATGGAGCGCGCGGGGCTCCGCGTGCGTGAGGTGCGGCCGATGACGTTCGGCGTCGTCACGCTGTACGTCGGCGAGAAGGCGCGCGCATGATCCCGGAGGCGGCGACCGGCGAGCGCGCGACGGAGCTCGCCGCCGCGTGCGACGAGGCGTGGGCCCTCGGTCGCGGCGCCGCGCGCGGGGCGCCGGCGGGCGTGCGCGTCTCGGTCGTCGTGCCGCTCGCTCGCGCGACGCTGGCCGACCTCGTCGACGACGCGCGCCTCGGGGCGCTGTGGGCGTGGGACGCGCGCGCGCTCGGCGATCCGATCTCCGTGGTCGCGCGGGGCGCGGCGGCCTCCGCGGACGACGGGCCCGGGCTCGCGCGCGAGGTCGACGGGTGGCTCGGAGGCCTGATCGATCACGGGCGCGACGCGCCGCCGCCGCGCGTGCTCGCCGCGCTCCCGTTCGACGCGGCGGACACGCGCGAGTCCGCGTGGGGGCCGCTCGCGCGCGGCGTCGCCACCCTGCCGCGGTGGACGATGACCGACGACGGCGGCCGCCGCTCGCTGCGGCTGATCGCGACCGCCCACGAGCTCGAGCGCCCGCTGCCTCCGTGGGCGCCGCCGAGGCGCGCGCGCGCGCCGCGCGTCACGGGGAGGAGCGGCGGCGACGACGGGTACCTCTCGCTCGTCGCGCGCGCGCTCCTGGCGCTGACGCCGGAGGTGACCAAGCTGGTCGTGGCGCGGGCGATCGAGCTGTCGCTGCGCGAGCCCGTCACCGCGGAGCAGGCGCTCGCGGCGCTCGGAGAGACGTCGGGCCTCGCCACGTTCGCGGTCGCGGCGGGCGCGCGCGCGTTCGTCGGCGCGACGCCCGAGCGGCTCGTCCTGCGGCGCGGCGCGCGGATCGAGAGCGAGGCGCTCGCCGGCACGCGGCGCGCGGGCGACGGCGGCGCGCTCACGCTCTCCGACAAGGATCGCCGCGAGCAGGAGATCGTGCGGGCGGCGATCACGGCGCGGCTCGTCGATCTCGGCGCCCGTGTCGCGCCCGCCGAGGCTGCGACGGAGCGCGCGGCGGGATCGGTCGTGCACCTGACCACGCGGGTCTCGGCGACGCTCGACGGCGGCCCCTCCGCGCTCGCGCTCGCGCGCGCTCTCTCTCCCACGCCCGCGGTCTCGGGGCACCCGGCCGGACACGCCCTCGCGTGGCTGCGCGCCCACGAGGCGCCGCGCGGGCTCTACGCGGGGCCGGTGGGGTGGGTCGAGGCCGGCGGCGACGGGCACTTCGTCGTGGGGATCCGCTCGGCGCTGCTCTCGGGCGCGCGGGTGCACGCGTGGGTCGGCGCGGGCGTCGTCGACGGCTCGTCGCCGGCGCGCGAGCTCGACGAGACGCGCTGGAAGGCCGAGACGCTGCTCGGGCTGCTCGGGCTCGACCGATGAGCGCACAGACGAACCTGCACATGCGCTGGGCGGCGCGGATCGTGGCCGCGCTCGCGGAGGCGGGCGTCGCGCACGCGGTGGTCAGCCCAGGCTCGCGGTCGACGCCGCTCACGCTCGCGCTCGCGGACGACCGTCGGGTCGCGCTGCACGTCGTGCTCGACGAGCGCTCGGCCGCCTTCGTCGCGCTCGGGATCGCGCGGGCGAGCGGCAGGCCCGCCGCGGTCGTCGCGACGAGCGGCACGGCGCCCGCGCACTGGTACCCCGCGGTCATCGAGGCGTCCGAGAGCGGCGTGCCCCTCGTGCTGCTGTCGGCCGACAGGCCGTGGGAGGCGCAGCACGCGGCGAGCCCGCAGACGATCGATCAAGCGCACCTCTTCGGCCGATACGCGCGGCGCTTCGTGGACGTCGGCGCGCCGACCGCGAGCGACGAGGCGCTGCGGGCGCTGTCGCGCGCGGTCACCGAGGCCCTGTCGCGGTCGCGGTCGCCGGAGCCGGGGCCGGTGCACCTCAACGCGCGGTTTCGCAAGCCGCTCGAGCCGCGCGCGCTCGCCTGCGATCCCGTGGGCGACGCGGCCTCGATCGCGCTCTCCGCGCCGGCCGTGAGGCTGATCACCCCGCGGGCGAGCGTCGCTCCGTCCGAGCTCGCGCCGGTCGTGGAGCTGCTCGCGTCCACGGAGCGCGGGTTGATCGCGGCGGGCCCGATGCCGCTCGGCGCCGCGGCGTGCGCGGACGCGCTCGGGGCGCTCGCGTCGCGCGCCGGGTTCGCCGTGTACGCGGAGGCGACCAGCCAGCTGCGCCGCGACCTCGGCGAAGGCGTCGTCACGGCGCCTCACCTCGATCTGCTGCTGCGCGCGGGGGCGCTGCCGGACGACGCGCTGCCCGAGGTGATCGTGGAGATCGGCGCGCCGCCCGTCGCGTCCTCCTGGTCGTCGCTCCTCGATCGCACAGGCGCGGGCAGGATCGTCGTCTGCGAGCGCGGCGTGCCGGACCCGCGCGGCGACGCCCGCGTGGTCGTGCAGGGCGACGTCGCGGAGACGCTGCGCGCGCTCGCCGACGCGTCGCCTGCCCGCGGCGCGTCGCGGTTCGCGCGCGCGTGGCGCGAGCTGTCGGCGCGCGCTCGGGCCGCGGTGGAGGCGGCGAGGCCGACGGGCGAGGCGGAGATCGCCCGCGCGGCGGCGCAGGCGGCGGGCGCGGACGCGCTCTTCTTGGTGGGGAACAGCACGCCCGTGCGAGACGTCGACACGTGGGCGCCTTTCCCGACGCCCGGCGCGGGCGTGCTGCACCAGCGCGGCGCGAGCGGGATCGACGGCCTCGTCGCGCAGGCGGTCGGCGCGACGATCGGGGCCGGGCGCCCGGTGGTCGCGCTGCTCGGAGATCTCACGTTCCTGCACGACGCGTCGAGTCTGGCGTCGCTCGCGCTCGCCGCGGCGCCGCTCACGATCGTGGTCGTCGACAACGGCGGCGGGCGCATCTTCGACGAGCTCCCGATCGCGCGGGCGGGGCGCGCCGATTTCGAGCGGCTCGTCACGACGCCGCAGCGGGTCGATCCCGCCGCGCTCGCCGCGGCGTACGGCGTCTCGCTCACGCGGGCGCGCGGAGGCGATGAGCTGCGCGCGGCGCTCGCCGACTCACGGATGACGGCCCCGCGCGTCGTGTGGGCGGACGCGGCGCCCGGCTCGGCGACGGCGGCGAGGGCCCGCGCGGTGGCGGCGCTCACGGCGGGCGGCGCGCGATGACGCCCATCGTGCTCCTGCACGGGGCGCTCGGCGCCCCGTCGAGCTTCGACGAGGTGCGCGCGAGGCTCGACCGCTCGCACGAGGTCTGCGCGCCGTGGCTGCCCGGCCACGGCCCGTCGAGGGCGCCGCTGCCGGAGACGTTCGAGCTCGCCGCGGCGGAGCTCGCGCGCGAGGTGCCTCGCGGCGCGCTCCTGGTCGGGTACTCGCTCGGCGGGAGGCTGGCGCTCGCGCTGACGCGCGCGGTCGCGTGCGCGGGGCTCGTGCTCGTCGGCGCGCACGCGGAGCCCGGCGACGACGCGAGGCGCGCGTGGGACGACGAGCAGGCCGCGGCGGCGCGCCTGGATTTCCAGGCGTTCGTCGCCTCGTGGGAGCGCCTGCCCGTGTTCGCCACCCAGTCCGACGACGACCGCGCTCGCCAGCGCGCGACCCGGCTCTCGCACGACGGGGCGCGCGTGGCGTGGGCGCTCTCGACGCTCGGCCAGGGGCGCATGCCCGATCTCTCCCCGACGCTCGCCGCGCAGGAGGCGCCCACGCGCTGGCTCGTCGGCGAGCGGGACGCGCGCCTGGTCGCGTCCGCCCGTCGGGCGCGCCTGTCTCCGGCTGTCCGCCTGACCATCGTCCCCGACAGGGGACACAACCTGATCCTCGAGGCGCCCGCGGTGGTCGCCGCGGCGATCGAGTCCGTTCACAAGGAGCTGTCATGACCCAGTCCACAGAGTTCACCCGCGTCGACCTCGGCTTCGAGGACGTGCGCTACGAGAAGACCGCCGACGGCATCGCGAAGATCACGATCTGCCGACCCGAGGTGCACAACGCGTTCCGCCCGCGCACGGTGAAGGAGCTCATCCGCGCGTTCGACGTCGCGCGCGACGACGCGGACGTCGGCGTCGTCATCCTGACGGGCGAGGGCGATCACGCGTTCTGCGCGGGCGGCGATCAGCGCGTGCGCGGCGAGGGGGGCTACGTCGGCGCCGACGGCGTCCCGCGGCTCAACGTGCTCGATCTGCAGCGGCAGATCCGCGCGCTGCCGAAGCCCGTCGTCGCGATGGTGCGCGGCTACGCGATCGGCGGCGGCCACGTGCTGCACATGATCTGCGATCTCACGATCGCGGCCGACAACGCGCGGTTCGGGCAGACCGGGCCGAAGGTGGGCAGCTTCGACGCGGGCTACGGCTCGGCGTACATGGCGCGCATCGTCGGGCAGAAGAAGGCCCGCGAGATCTGGTTCCTCTGCCGGCAGTACTCGGCCGCGGACGCGCTGCAGATGGGCCTCGTGAACCGCGTGGTGCCGCTCGCCGAGGTCGAGCAGGAGACGCTCACCTGGTGCCGCGAGATGCTCGCGAACAGCCCGATGGCGCTGCGGTTCCTGAAGGCCGCGATGAACGCCGACTGCGACGGCCAGGCCGGCCTGCAGGAGCTGGCGGGGAGCGCGACGTTGCTCTTCTACCTCTCGGAGGAGGGCAAGGAGGGCAAGCAGGCGTTCCTCGAGAAGCGGCGGCCGAACTACAAGAAGTTCAAGCGCTTCCCGTGACAGAGGCCGCGTCGATCGAGCGAGGCTCCCTGCGCGCGTGGGTGCTCGCGGCGCGCCCGCAGACGCTGCCGGTGTCGATGGTGCCCGTGGCGGTCGGGACGGCGATCGCCGCCGCGCGTGGGGGCGCGCGGCCTCCGGTCGCCCTCGCGTGCCTCGGCGTGTCGCTCTTGCTGCAGATCGCGGCGAACCTCGCGAACGACGTCTTCGATTTCGAGAAGGGCGCGGACACCGCGGCGCGGCTCGGGCCGCTGCGCGCCGCGCAGGCGGGGCTGCTCACGCCCCGCGCGATGAAGGTCGGGCTCGCGGTCGCGCTCGCGCTGGCGACGGCGACGGGCCTCTCGCTCGTGCTCGTCGGCGGCTGGCCGGTGCTCGCGCTCGGCGCGCTCGCGCTGCTGTCGGCGGTCGCGTACACGGGCGGGCCGTACCCGCTCGGGTACAACGGGCTCGGCGATGTGTTCGTGTTCGGGTTCTTCGGCGTGGTCGCGGTGGTCGGGACGGCGGCGCTGCAGACGGGCGCGTACGATCCCGTGGCCTTCGCCGCCGCGGCGCCGATCGGCGCGCTGTCGACCGCCGTCCTGGTCGTCAACAACGTGCGTGACCACGAGACGGACGTCGCGGCGGGCAAGCGCACGCTCGTCGTGCGGCTCGGGCGCCGGTTCGGGGTCGCCGAGTACGCGGCGCTGATGCTGGTCGCGTACGCGACGCCGCTCGGCCTCGTGGGCGCGCGCGCGGCCTCTCCCGTCGTGCTCTTGCCGACGCTGACCTTGCCGTTCGCCGTGCGCCTCTGCCTCGCGGTCGCCGAGGAGCGCGGGGCGAAGCTCAACGCGCGGCTCCGGGCGACGGCGAAGCTGATGGTGGCGTTCGGCGCGCTGTTCGCCGCGGGGCTCTACCTCGGGGTGCGGTGAGCCCGCGCGTCGCGGTCGACGAGGTCGGTGGCGGCGACGTCATCGCGCACGCGGCCGGGCGGCGGGTCGCGCGGCGCGGCCTCGCGGTCACGCTGACGGGCGACGACGGCGTGACGGGCGAGGGCGAGGCGTCGCCGCTGCCCGGCTACTCGCCGGAGCCGCTCTCCCTCGTGCGCGAGGAGCTGCGCTCGGGCACCCCGCGCTCGGGCTCGGCGCGGTTCGCGCTCGAGTCGGCGGAGGTGGATCTCGCGGGCAAGCGCGCGGGGCTGTCGGCGGCGCGCGTGCTCGGGGGCGACGCCGCCCAGCGCGCCGTCCCGTGCGCGACCGTCGTCGTGAGCGAGGACCCGGCCGCGCTCGACGCCGCGCTGCGCTCGGGCGCCCGCGCGCTGAAGCTGAAGCTCGGCCCGGACGCGCGCGCGGCGGGGCGGTGGCTGCTCGCCGCGCGCCGGCAGGTGGGGGACGGCGTCGAGCTGCGCGCCGACGCGAACGGCGCCTACGATCTCGACGACGCGCGCGCGCTGCTCGCGGTCGCGGCGGACGCGGGCGTCTCGTTCGTCGAGGAGCCGACCCGCGGCCTCGGGCTGCTCGCGCTCTTGGGCGCGGGGGCGCCGATCGCGATCGACGAGTCGCTCGCGCTGCCCGGCCTGCGCGAGGCGGCGCTCGCGTCGCCCGCCGTCTCGGTGTTCGTGCTGAAGCCCGCGATGTTTGGTTTGTTGAACAGCCGCGCGATGGCGCTCGAGGCGCACGCGGCGGGCAAGCGGGTGGTGGTGACGCACCTGTTCGACGGGCCGGTGGCGCTCGCGGCGGCGGCGGCGGTCGCGCTCTCCTTGCCCTTCGCGCCGCTCGCGTGCGGGCTCGCGCCTCACGACGGGCTCCTCGCGTACCCGCGCCGGCGGATCGCGGGGCTGGGCCGCCACCTGGTCGAGGACGTCGGCGCGCCGGGGCTGGGGCTCGACGCGCCGTGATCTCGATCTCTCGAGCCGCTCGTGAGGCGCCGCGCGCCCTGGCGCTGACGGTCGACGGCCGCTCGCTCGACCACGCGGCGCTCGCCGCGCTCGCGGCGACGCGCGACGTGCCACCGGGGGAGCTCGTCGCGGTGCGCGGCGACAACCGCGCGGAGACGGTGGCGACCTTGCTCGCGCTGCTCGACGCGGGGCGCGCCTTCTTGCCGGTGCACCCGCGCGCGCCGGATGCCGAGGTCGCGCGGCTCTTGGAGCTGTTCGGCGCGAGCTCCCTCGTCGACGGCGCGCCCGGGCGAGGGGTGCGGCCGCGGGAGGTCGCGCCCGACGAGCTCGCGTGCGTGCTCGCGACCTCGGGCACCACGGGCACCCCGAAGGGCGCGGAGCTGACCTTCGGTGCGCTCGTCGCGGCCGAGCGCGCGAGCCTGCGCAACCTCGGGTTCTTCCCTGGTGACCGGTGGATCTTGTGCCTGCCGGTCTGCCACATCGGGGGGCTGTCGATCGTCACGCGGTGCCTCGCGTCGCGCGTGCCCGTCGACCTGCTGCCGCGGTTCGATCCCGACGCCGTGCTCGCGCGGGCGCGGGCGGGCGCGACGATGCTGTCGGTCGTGCCGACGATGCTGCGCGATCTGCTCGACCACGATCGGCGCGGCGATCTCGCGCGGCTGCGCGTCGTCCTCGTCGGCGGCGCGGCGTGCGATCCTGCGCTGCTCGGGCGCGCGCGCGACGCCGGCGTCCCCGCGCTCACCACGTACGGGCTCACGGAGGCTGCCTCGCAGGTCACCGCGCAGTCTCCCCGCGACGCGCCGGAGCGGCGGCTGGGCTCCGGGCGGGCGCTCGACGGCGTCACCGTGCGGGTGCTCCGCGCCGACGGGGCGGACGCCGCGCCGGGCGAGGTCGGAGAGATCCACGTCGAGGGCGCGACCGTGATGCGCGGCTACCGGGGCGCGCCCCGGCTCGACGGGCTGCTCGCGACGGGCGATCTCGGCGCGCTCGACGATCGAGGGAACCTCCACGTCGAGGTGCGCCGCCACGATCTCATCGTCTCGGGGGGCGAGAACGTCTACCCGGCGGAGATCGAGCGCGCGCTCCGGGCGCAGGCGGGCGTGCGCGACGCGCTCGTGGTCGGCGTGCCGGACGAGCGCTGGGGCCACGCGGTCGCGGCGCTCGTGGCGTCGCGGGGCGCGTCGGCGCTCGCCCTGCGCGACGCGCTCGTCGGGACGCTCTCGACCTTCAAGCTCCCGAAGCGCCTGCTCGTGGTCGACGCGCTGCCGACGCTGCCGTCGGGCAAGCCGGATCGCCGGCGGGCCGCGGCGCTGCTCGCCGCTACAGCGCCACTCCCGCCCGCACGTCGCCGGTGAGGAAGGCCTCGAGCGCCGCGACCGCCGCGGCCGCGTCGTCGCCCTTCGGCAGCTGCACGAGCAGGTGCACGTAGAGATCGCCGGTCGCGCGGCCGGCGCGCGCGACGCCCTTGCCCTTCAGCCGGATGCGCTGCCCGCTCTGCGCGCGCGCGGGCAGCTTCGCCATCACGGAGCCGTCGATCGTCGGCACGCGCACCTTCTTCCCCTCGTACGCCTCCTGCGGCGTCACCGGCAGCTCGAGGTGGAGATCGTCACCCTCTCGACGAAAATGCGGGTGGCCGTCGACCCGGATCACGAGCAGCAGATCGCCCGCTGGCGCGCCGCCGGCGCCGGGCATCCCTTGCCCCGCGATGCGCAGGCGGCTGCCGTCCTCGGCGCCCGGCGGGATGCGCACCTTGGTCGCGTGCGCCTTGCCCCTGCCGGCCCACTCGAGCTCGGTGCCGCGCAGCGACGAGGCGAAGTCGAGGCGCGCCTCGGCCTCGATGTCCTGCCCCTTGCGACCTCGGCCGCGGCCGCCCATCAGATCGCCGAACAGATCCGAGATGTCGAACCCGCCGCCGGTGCCGCCGCCGAAGAAATCGCTCGTGCTCGGCCGCTGCGCCCGCGCCTTCGCGTAGGCGCGCGCCTCCTTCGGATCGAACCCCTCCCGCTGCGACACCTCTCCGAACTCGTCCCAGAGCGCGCGCTTCTCCTTGTCGCCGAGCACCTGGTAGGCCTGGTTGACCTGCTTGAACCTGGCCTCGACCTGGGGCTTTCCGGGGTTCTTGTCGGGGTGCAGATCGGCGGCGAGCTTGCGGTAGGCGCGCTTGATCTCGGCCTCTGTGGCCCCCTTGCTCACCCCGAGCACGGCGTACGGATCGAATGCCATCGCGCGGCACAAGCTCGGGCCTGCCCGGCCGCGCGTCAACCCGAGCGCGCGGGCGTCAGCTCGGGTACTCGGAGACGACGGCCTTCGGCGGGCGCACGATCGCGACGACCGGGCTCGTGACGACGTCGTCGTTCGCGCGGGCGAGGTACAGCCGCTGCCCGGGCCGGGGCGTGCCGAGCTGCGGGAGGTGCGCGCCGCTCGCGATGAAGCCCTCGATCTTCATCGTCAGCGCCTGGTGCACGTCGATCCAGTCCTTCGAGCCGCGCGACCGCACGGCGACGACCTCGCCCGCGCGCACGTGGTACTCGGTGTTCTTGGTGATGAAGACTTTGTGGGTTCGGCGTTCGTCGCCTTCGTAGCGCTGGATGGCCATCGTGTCCTCCGTGGGCCCCCAGCAAGCCAAATCCCGGGGCCCGCGGCCAAGTTCTCGACGCGGGCCCTCAGCCCGCCCCACCGGCGCCGAGCGACGCCCCGCCTCCTCCTCCGGCGCCGCCCGATCCTGGGTTCCCGCCTGCCCCGGCGCCGCCGAAGCCTGCGCCCCCTCCTCCCGCTGCGCCCGCTGCGCCCGCCGCCCCGCCGGAGCCCAGGCCGGTGCACGGGAGCGCGCACGCGCCGCCGAAGCACGCGATGACGTCGACGAGCTTCGCGTGACCGACGCCCGCGACGATCGCGCAGTCCTCGGTCGGGCAGCCGGCGAGGAGGCACCCGAGGCCCCTGGCGCACGACACCTCGTCGCGGCACACCGCCCACGCGTCGGCGCACGACGCGTCCGCCGCGCACACGCAGCCCGCGCACGACTGGGACGCGGCCGTCTCGCACTCGGGGATCTTCGCGCCGTCGGGCGGGCACGTGAGCGCCGAGCCGCCCGCGCCCGCCATCTGACCTCCTGCGCCGCCGAGCGGCACCGGCGCGCCTGCGGCGCCCGCGACGCTCGCGCCCGCCGCCCCAGCGTCGCCCGCCGCGCCCGCGCGCCCGCCGACGACCACGCTCTGGCTGCCCGCCGCGCCGGCCGACGCCGGATCGGGATCGATCGCGATCTCCCCGCCGCGCGAGCACGCGGACGCGAGCAGCGCGAGCGGCGGCGCCCACGCGAGCGCCGTCACGACCCACGACGAGCGGCGAAGGGGGCGAGCGATGGGGCAGCGTCGCC
This sequence comes from Polyangiaceae bacterium, assembly GCA_020849655.1. Taxonomy (GTDB): domain Bacteria; phylum Myxococcota_A; class Polyangia; order Polyangiales; family Polyangiaceae; genus JADLFU01. The sequence continues at coordinate 76,248 of JADLFU010000009.1, forward strand.
CCGAAATCGTCGCGGGGTCAAATGCGGTGCTTCCCGATTTCTATGCTCCTGGTGTATCGGGGCCGGATGCGCCGAGCTTCCCTCACGTCCCTCGCCCTCTGTCTGCTCTCCTCCTCCGCCGCCGACGCGGCGCCGAAGCTCCGCTACCAGGCCGATCTCTCCGGCGACGTCGCGGTGTTCGGCAGCACGCTCGCGGTCGACTGCGCGCCGATGGCGGTGCGGCCCGCCGGCGCGACGGTGTCGTGCGCAGGCCAGACGAACGTCGACGACACGGCGCCCGACCTCTTCTACCGGGACAACCTCGCCAACGCGACGATCTCGTCCGCGCAGGCGCGCACCTCGGCGACGCTCGTGATGCCGAGCGGCGCGCAGGTGAAGTACGCGCGCCTCTACTGGGCTGCGCTGCGCGACGGCGCCGCCGCCGACGCCGAGGTCACGCTCGACTGGGACGGCGGCCCGACCGAGGTCGTGAAGGCGGACGACAGCTGGGTCATCCCGTACGGCTTCGCGTCGCACCCGACGTGGAGCTACTACCAGGCCTCGGGCGACGTCACGAAGTACGTCGCGACGTGGGGCCGCGGCGACTTCCGCGTGACGGGCGTCGACGCGCTCGAGCTGCCGGGGCTCGTCGTCGACCGCGCGTTCTCCGCGTGGACGCTCGTCGTCTTCTACGAGGATCCGACCCAGCCGCTGCGCAACCTCGCGCTCTTCGACGGCTTCGAGCTGATCGATCCGTCGATGGCGAAGAACAGCGCGAAGGTCACGCTGCAGGGGTTCCTCGTCCCGACCGGGTTCGACGCCAAGATGGCCGCGTTCACCTACGAGGGCGACGCCACCGTCAAGGGAGACAAGTTCACGATCAACGGCCAGGCGATCTCGAACCCGTCGAACCCCGAGACCGACTTCTTCAACTCCTCGCGCACGTACCTCGGCGCGCCCGTCAACGGGCCGGACGACGTGCCGCAGCTGAGCGGCGAGCCGGGCTCGATGGCGAGCTACGATCTCGACACCGTCGACATCCACTCGGTCGTGAACGCGGGCGACACCTCCGCCGAGGTCGGCGCCGAGTCGAGCGAGGACGTGTTCCTGCTCGGCGGGTTCGTCACCTCCATCACGAACAAGGTGCCCGATTTTGGTAACTTCACCAAGACCGGCGTCGACGTGAACGGCGGCGTCCTCCTGAAGGGCGACGAGGTCGAGTTCGAGCTCTCGGCGACGAACGGCGGCAACGACACCTCGAAGGACTCGAAGCTCACCGACGTCATCGGCGCCGGGCTCGCCTTCGTGCCGGGCTCGCTGCAGGTGCTCGAGGGCGGTGTGTACAAGCAGAAGACGGACGCCGTGGACGCGGACACGGCCGCGTACGACGCCGCCACGAAGACGGTCACCTTCCACGTCGGCGCGGGCGCGACGGGCGCCCTGGGCGGCGAGGTCGCCGAGGGCCAGACGGTGAAGGCGAAGTTCCGCGCGAAGGTCACCATCGACAAGGGCTCGGTGTCGAACCAGGCCGTGCTCGAGTCCTCGGGCAAGGCGGGCGGCGGCAAGAAGACGTGGACGAGCGACGGCGATCCGAAGGGCCTGGGCGACGAGCCCACGGTGCTCACGGTCAACGAGTGCTCGACCGACGCGGAGTGCACCGACCCCGCGAAGCCCCACTGCGACGCGGCGACGCACACGTGCCAGCCCTGCAAGCAGGACGCCGACTGCAAGGATCCGACGAAGCCCGCGTGCGACGTCGCGACGGGCGTGTGCGGCGAGTGCTCGGCGACGAACGCGACGCGCTGCTCGGCCGCGCAGCCCGCGTGCAACACGGTGACCTCCAGGTGCGACGACTGCGCGCCGATGACGGCGTCCACCCCGGCGAACGTCGTGAAGTGCGCGACCTCCGCCGACGGCCCCGCGTGCGTCGTCGGGACCAACAACGACAACTTCTGCGGCTGCAAGACCGACGGCGACTGCGGCGGCGTGAAGAGCGGCAAGGTGTGCGACACCGCGGCGTCGCTGAAGTGCGTGCTCGGCTGCCGCGGCCAGGGCGGCAACGGCTGCCCCGACGGCCTCGTCTGCACGTCGAAGGACTCCTCCATCGGGCAGTGCGTCACCGACATGGGCCAGGGCGGCGCGGCGGGCGCAGCGGGGCAGGCCGGCGCGGGAGGCGCGGCGGGACAGAGCGGGGGCGGGGGCGGCGGCACCACCTCGGCCGGCGGCTTCGGCGGGAAGCTCGGCGCCGGCGCGGGCGGCGCGGCGGCGACGGGCGGCGCGGCGGCGACGGGCGGCGCGGCGGCGACGGGCGGCGCGGCGGGCAAGGGCGGCGCGACGAGCCCGCCCCCCGGCGATCTCGGCCTCGACGACAGCGAGCAGTCGGGCGGGTGCGGCTGCGTGACGGCGGGCGAGTCGCGCGGGGCGTCGGCCTTCGGCGTGCTCGGGCTCGCGCTCGTGTCGCTGCTCGGTCGGCGCCGTCGCCGCTGACGCGACCTCTGCTAGCGTGTCGGGGGGCCCATGCTGAACCCAGGACAGATCTTCGCGCAGCGGTACCGGGTCGTGCGGTTCCTCGCCCAGGGGGGGATGGGCGCCGTGTTCGTGGCCGAGCACCTCGGCACGGAGAAATCGTGCGCGATCAAGGTGCTCTTCCCGAACGTGCTCGCGTCGCGCGACGGGGTCGAGCGGTTCCAGCTCGAGGCGCGCGTCGCGGCGCGCGCGGGCAGCGAGCACATCGTGCAGGTGCTCGACGCGGGGCTCGACGAGGAGACGCAGATGCCGTTCCTCGTGATGGAGCTGCTCAGCGGCAAGAACCTCGACGATCTCGTCATGGAGCAGGGGCCGCTGCCGCCCGATCGCGTCGTGCACTACGTGGCGCAGGCCGCCGCGGGGCTCGACCGCGCGCACGGCTACCGCGACAAGGACGGCACGCCGCGGCCGATCGTCCACCGCGATCTGAAGCCCGAGAACCTGTTCCTCACGACGCGCGACGACGGCACGCCGCTCGTGAAGATCCTCGATTTCGGGCTCGCGAAGGTGCTCAGCGACAGCACGAAGATGAGCCAGGACATGAAGGGCACGCCGCTCTACATGGCCATCGAGCAGGCGAACGGCGCCGGGGTGAGCCCGAAGACGGATCTGTGGGCGCTCGGGCTCATCACCTTCTTCCTGTTGACTGGCAAGCACTACTGGCGCGCCGCCAACCAGGAGGACGCGGGCATCCAGGTGCTGTTCGGCGAGATCTTCGCGCTGCCGATCGATCCGCCGAGCGCGCGGGCGCGCGAGTACGGCGCGGGGCCGCTGCCGCCGGGCTACGACGAGTGGTTCGGGCGGATGGTGGTGCGCGAGGTGGCCGCGCGGTACGCGTCGGCGGGCGAGGCGTGCGCCGCGCTCGCGCAGGCGCTCGCGGTGCCGCTCTCGGCGACGACGACGGGGCAGCCGGCCCTCGCGGCGCCGCTCTCGACGCAGGCGGCGCCCCAGACGAGGCCGGCGAGCGCGGCGGTGCAGGGGCTCTCGGCGGCGGGCGCGGCGCTCGACATCCGCCAGTCCGCGGTGACGCCGGCGCGCCGCTCCTCGGCGGGGCTCGTCGCGGCGGGCGCGATCGGGGCGGTGGTGGTGGTCGGAGGCGCAGCGGCACTGCTCTTGTCACGCGGCGGCGGCGCGCCCGCGTCGCCCGACGTCGCGGCGGCGACGGCTCCGGCCGCGTCGAGCGTGGCGCCGGCGCGCCCGTCGATCGATCCCGCGGCGGTGGTCGCGCCGCCGAGCGCCAGCGCCGCGCCCCCGGCGCCCTCCGTCGCGGCGCCGCTTCCCCCGCAGCACGCGGCGCCGACCGCCGCCCCCGCGCCCCGACCGCCCGCCGCGAAGCCCACGGCGCACAAGCCCCAGCCGGGCGGCGGCGGGGTGTACGACGAGCGCTGACGAGGCGTCACCCGCGGCGCATGGCCGCCTGCCACTCGGGGACGCGACGCAAGTCATCCCACACCTCGCGGGCGCTCGCGTAGCGGTAGGCCTCGCGCCTGCGGAGCAGCTTCGACATGACGGCGCCGAGGGGCGTCCCGAGCGCCTCCGCGCGCGCGCGGGGGGCGCCGTCGTGCACCTGGCGGAGCAGCTCGTCGTAGGGCACCCGCTCGTCGAGCGCGGGCGCGCCGGTGACCATGTGGAACAGCAACAACCCGAGCTGGTAGAGATCGCTCTGCCGCGACGCGTATCCGGCGACGGCGACCTCGGGCGCCATGATGCCGTGGTGCACGACGCCGGGCCGCACGAAGGCGCGCCCCTGGAGCTCGAGCGAGATGCCGAAGTCGGTGAGCTTCACCGCGGGGCGCTCCCCGCCCTCGACGAGGAGCACGTTGCCGGCGTGCAGATCGCCGTGCACGAGATCGCCGTCGTGCAGGTACTGCACCGCCGCGAGCACCTGCCGCGCGACCTCGATCGCGAGCTCCGGGAAGAACGGCCCGCGCAGCCTGTCGCGCAGCGAGCAGGTGCAGTACTCGAGCGCCATGTAGAACAGGTGATCGCTCTCGAAGGCGTCGTGCATGTAGACGACGTTCGGGTGGCGCAGGCGCAGCAGCCGCTCGGCCTCGCGCGACCACTCGGCCTGCACCTCCGCGTACGGGCGGTTGGCGGGGACGATGAGCTTCAGCGCGTAGCGCTGGTCGAAGGGCCCGACGGCCTCGTACACCGCGCCGTACGCCCCGCGCCCGAGCGCACGCGTGACGAGGTACTCGCCGCGGTGCGAGCGGAGCGTCGTGCCCTGCTCGGGGAACCGAACGCCCGTCGGCGGCGGCCCCTCGGCGAGCTCCTGCGCGCGCAGGAGCGCGTCGGCGATGGCGACGGTGCCGACCGTGGGGCGAAAGGGGCGAGGCTGGGCAGGGGGGAGGAGGGGCGTCGGCTGGCGGAGCGCGGCGTCGCGCGCGGCCTTCAGCAGGGCTTCGACGGAGACGCGGGGGGGCTCGGGGGGCTCGGGGGGATCGTCGGGCGCGCGTCGGAGCGCGGCGGGGACGGCGATCGGGGCGGTGTCCTCGGGGTCGGACATGCGGGGCGGGGGGGGGAGTGTAGCGTGCGCGGCGCGTTCAGGTCTCCGGGGTGTCGTGGTGGTCCGTGAGCGGGGCGGCGCGCCGTGGCGTGCGCGGGCCGGGCGTCGGCCGCGGGCAGGAGGGGCCTGTTCGAGGCGGCGTGCGGGACTGCCGGCCGGGCGCACCGGACAATGTCCTAGCTCGAGAATTTCCGTGCTTGACCTGGTGCCTCGCGGCGGCGAGCCTTCCGGTCCTCACGAGAGGACGTTCACGTCCTCTCGGGCGCAGGAGTCGCGATGCAAGACGCAAACTCGACCTGGAACTGGAGCGGTCCGCCGGTGGGCGTGGCGGGGGAACGATCCCGGACGAACTGTCAGAGTCGGACGTGCTCGGCCGTCTCGCAGTCGAATGCACTCGAATGCCATGGCGTCCGAAGGGATACGACGGAACGGAGCGCCCGCGGGGGCGGTGAGCGAGGTACGATGATGAGGCGAAACAGGCGCCGTTTCGAAGAACTCGCACTTGCGGCGGAGCATTCATCCTCTGTCCGACCCGCATTCAATTCAAACACAATTCCCCACGTTCAGGAGGTTTCATGACCAGCAAGCTCACGCTCGAAGCACTCGCCAAGCATGTCA
>JADLFU010000010.1 GCA_020849655.1 Polyangiaceae bacterium
CCCGAGCCCGAGCCCGAGCCCGTCCCCCGAGCCCGAGCCCGAGCCCGTCCCCCGAGCCCGAGCCCGAGCCCGTCCCCTGAGCTCGAGCCCGAGCCCGTCCCCTGAGCCCCCCTGAGCCCGACTCCCGAGCCCGAACCCCAACCCGAACCCGTCGCCGCCGGGCTTGGACAGCACGGCTCTCTCTGATACCCCTGACAGCATGGGCACCACATCAAGACTTCTCGCGCTGCGATTCTGGTCCGCGTCGATGCTCACCGTCCTCCATCCTCGCCGCGTGCTCCGGCAGCGAGGACGCGGCGCCGGCGGCACCAGGCGCTCCCTCGAACACGTCGGGGGCAGGGGGCGGCGTGGGCGGCGGCGGCAAGTCTGGCGGGGCGGGCGGCCAGACCGCGGGGGCCGCGGGCAAGCCTGGCGGTGCAGGAGGACAGGCCGCGGGCAGCGGAGGCACCTCCGGCGGCGCAGGGGGAACGGCGGGCGGCGGCGGCAAGGCGACGGCCGGTGGCGGCCAGTCCCAGGGCGGCGCAGGCAGCGCCGGCAAGGCCGCAGGCGGCGCAGGCCAGTCGCAGGCAGGGGGAGGGCAGGCCGGAACGGGGGGGACGACGGGGACGACATCCTGCGTGACGGCCCAGGACTGCAAGGACGCGCTCCCGCCGACCGTCCCGGCCAGCTGCGCCGAGTGGACGTGCGATCCGACCGCCAAGCAGTGCCGGCTCCAGACCAAGGACCTCGACGGCGACGGCCATCGCTCGAACAAGTGCGTGGCGAACACCGGCGTGTCGGTCGTGCTCGGCGACGACTGCGACGACGCCGACAAGAAGACCTTCCCCGGCGCGTGGGACGGCCCGGCGGGCGACGGCAAGCCGACGGCGTGTGACAGCGTCGACCAGGACTGCAGCGGGACACCCGATGACGCGAGCCTGCCGAGCGGCGCGACCTGCACCTGCGCGCCGGACGACGTGCAGCCGTGCGCCAGCGACTCGAGCGGCAAGCCGATCACCTTCCCTCTCCTCGACGGCCTCGGAAAGCCCCTCGGCAAGTGCAAGCTGGGGGCGCGCACGTGCAGCAAGGAGGGCAAGTGGAGCGCCTGCACGGGCGCCGTGCCGCCCGAGCCGTTCGAGATCTGCAACGGCGGCATCGACGACGACTGCGACGGCAAGGCCGACATGGCAGACTCGGTGCTGCCCACCAACACCGTGGACTGGACCTACGACGGCGACAGCGACGGCTACGCCGACGCGAAGGCTCCCCTGAGGGCGAGGGCCTGCCAGGACCTCCCTCCGACATCCTGTGCGACGTGCGACCCCACCAAGTGGCGGCTCGGCTACTTCGCGGCGAAGGACTGCGACGACACCAACCCAGACGCGTACCCCGGCGCGAAGGAGTGGTGCAACGGCGCGGACGACGACTGCAACGGGACGATCGACGACTCCCACGCGGTCGACGCGAAGCTCTGGTACTACGACTACGACGGCGATCAGCACGGCGACATCGACATCCCCGCGAAGAAGTCGTGCGATCGGCCGACGACCATCCCCGCGGAGTGTGTGACCGCGACGACGACGGGCCTACCGGCCGACTACTGCGCCGGTCTCCCGGCCGAGGGCGGCCCGCCTGTGTGCCCGCCCCCGCCGTGCACGGCCGCGATGTGGACGGACTTGGCGATCTCCAACAACGACTGCAAGGACCACCCCGGGCAGGGCGGCGCCGGGAAGGGCAACAAGCCTGGAGCCGTGCGCCCCGGGGGCACCGACTTCTGCAACGGCTTCGACTACGACTGTGACGGATCTGCCAACACTGGCTGCGGCTGCTCGCCGGTCAACAGCACGCAGGCGTGCGGCTCCGAAAGCAAATGCAACGAGGGCACCCAGACGTGCGTGACCGGCGGCACCTGGGGGGCGTGCAGCGGTGGGCAGGAGAAGTCGCGGGTCGACTACTGTCCCGACGACGACTCGGACGGATTCTGTCAGCTGTCGGCGTGTGTCGCCGACCTCTGCCCCGGGGCCTTCCCGGACGCCATCCACAAGTGGAAGGAGCGCACGCAGTGCATCGGGTTCACGCAGCCGACCGGCAGCGACTGTGACGACACCGACGGCCTGATCAACCCCGGTCTCCTCTCCGAGGTCTGCAACGGCGACGGGAAGGACCACAACTGCAACGGCAAGACCAACCTCGTGGGGGCGGGCGACTGCGCCTGCGTCGCGGGGACCGACAGGCCCTGCGCCCCGCTGGGCGCGCTCTACCCCGTGGGCAAGACCCCAGGAGATCCGCTCTCGGGCGTGTGCTCGTGGGGCTCCCAGAGCTGCGTGCTCGGCAGCTGGGGCCTCTGCACCGGCGGCACCGGCGCGCAGGGAGCCGAGGTCTGCAACGGTGACGGGCTCGACTACGACTGCAACGGCAAGACGAACATCGTCGGGCAAGGCGACTGCGGGTGCAACGGGAGCCAGACCGAGTCGTGCGGCCCCTGCGGCAAGGGGAACCGGACCTGCAGCAGCGGTCAGTGGGGCTCGTGCATCGGCGACGAGGCCACCAGCCTCTACTGCACGGACGTCGACCAGGACGGCCACTGCGCGGGCAACTGCGGACAGGTCAAGTGCCCGTCCGCCGACCTGACGGGGCTCAGGCTCGAGACCCAGTGTACGGGTGGCAAGACCAACGTCGACTGCGATGATCTCCTCGGTGGTGTCCACAGCGGCGCGACCGAGATCTGCGACGGCGTGGACAACAACTGTGCGGCCGGCATCGATGAGGGCTTCCCCGTCGGGGCGGCGTGCGACAACGGCCTCCTGGGTTCCTGCTACAAGGCGGGCATCCAGCAGTGCAACGCCTCGGGCGCCGCCGCGTGCGACGCAGGTACGTGGTCCGACGCGCCGGCGGGGAGCGGCAGCTCCGAGCTCCACGGCAGCTTCGACCGCAATTGCGACGGGACGCTCGAGTACACGTCCTCCTGCGGGTCCACCTGTCCTGTGTCGACGGCGAGGCTCCCGTCTGGCTTCTCCTGCTCGACGAGCGGCAACAACTGGCAGCCCCACTGCACCCAGTTCACGTCCACGCCGGGTGTGATCAAGTACCGCTACTTCTCGTGCGACCGGGACAACCTGGAGCCCACGGACCTGGCGCCAAGCTACCTCACGTTCACGGAAGGATCCTTCACGCGCGTGCCGGAGTGCGGCTCCACCATCATCAAGGTCGGCTGCCTCTGCAACTCCGGCGATTCATCCTCGTGCACCTATTTTCAGCCGACCTCGCTCAAGCAGACCTGCAGGTGACGCGCGCCTCGCGTCGGGGCTCCGTCGTCCAGGCGCCCCGGCCCCGCCCGGCCTCGGCGGGAGACGGACGGCGCCGCGCCGGGCGCACCGGCCCGGGCGCCGCGATGGCTCACATCCCGTTGCCGAAGGCCTTGTAGTCCCAGATGCCGTCGCGGATCGGCGCGAGCGCGGCGGCGTACTTGCCGAGGAGCGCCACGGCCGCGTCGGCGCGCCTGCGGAGGTAGTCGTCGTCGGGGCTGGCCGGCGCGTCGCCGTGCAACATGTTGTTCACGTCGCGGACGATGAGGTGCTCCGGCAGGTAGAGGACGCGGGTGTTCTTGTAGCCGCTCTGCCGCAGCTCGACGATCGGGTAGCTGCCGCCGCGCGAGCCCGACACCGCCGTCAACAGGCAGGGCTTGTGGCCGACCTCGCGCGCCGAGCAGAGCAACAGAAAATTCTTCACACCCGGCGGGCACATGCCGTTCCACTCGGGGGTGACGAGGATCCAGCCGTCGGCGGCGGCGAGCTCGGCCTTCACGGGCGCCCACTGTCGCTCGACCTCCAGGCGCCCAGGGTCGCCCACCTCCTGCCACAAGGGCACGCGGAGGTCGCAGAGCTTCAGCGTCGTGACCTCGGCGCCGAGGAGCGCGCCGGCGCGCCCGGCGAGGTAGTCGGCGACGCGGTTCGACTGGCCGATGGTGCGGTGGGAGCCGCTGACGACCACGAGCTTCATGCGCTCCTCACGGGGTTCGACAGCGCGCCGATGCCCTCGATCTCGACGGTGACGGCGGCGCCCGGGCGGAGCGCGCCGACGCCCTCCGGCGTGCCGGTGACGATGAGATCGCCGGGTAGCAGCGTGAAGATGCGGCTGATGTAGGCGACGAGGTCGGCCACGGGGAAGATCATGTCGCGGGTCTCGCCGTCTTGCCTCGTCTCGTCGTCGACGCGGCACACGACGCGCAACCGCTGGGGATCGATCTTCGTGACGATGCGCGGTCCGACCGGGCAGAACGTGTCGAAGCCCTTCGCGCGGGCCCACTGCCCATCCTTCTTCTGCAGGTCGCGCGCGGTGACGTCGTTCACGCAGGTGTACCCGAAGATCACCGCGCCGGCCCGCTCGCGCGCGACGTCGCGGCACCGTTCGCCGATCACGACGCCGAGCTCGGCCTCGTGGTCGACCCGCTCCGACTCGGGGGGGAGCACGATGGCGTCGCCCGGGCCGATGACCGCCGACGGCGGCTTGAAGAAGAGGAGCGGCTCCTTCGGTAGATCGTGGCCGAGCTCCTTCGCGTGGGCCGCGTAGTTGCGCCCGACGCAGATGATCTTCGACGGCGTGACCGCCGCGAGCAGGGTCGGCGAGAGGACGCGCTCGCCCGTCTCCTCCCGCGACACCCAGGGCGCGTCGCGGAGCAAGAGCCACCCGTCGCCGTCGGCCCGCGCGAACCTCGGGCCGGCGGGCGTCGCCACCCGCGCGAACGCGCTCATCGCTCGACGACCACGGCGACCGCCTCGCCGCCGCCGATGCACAGCGTCGCGAGGCCGCGCTTCGCGCCGCGATCCTTCATCGCGTGCACGAGCGTCGTCAGGATGCGCGCGCCGCTCGCGCCGATCGGGTGGCCGAGCGCGACCGCGCCGCCGTTCACGTTGACGCGGGAGAGATCGAGGCCGCACTTCTGCGCGCACGCGAGCGCCACGACGGCGAACGCCTCGTTGATCTCGTAGAGATCGATGTCGCCCGTCTTCAGACCGAGCGAGGCGAGGGTCGCGTCGATCGCCGCGGCGGGCGCCGTCGTGAACCACTCGGGCGCCTGCGCCGCCGCGCCGTAGCCGACGACGCGCGCGAGCGGCTCGAGCTTGTGCTGCTTCACCGCGGCCTCGGTCGCGAGCACGAGCGCCGAGGCGCCGTCGTCGATCTTCGACGCGTTGGCGGCCGTGATCGTGCCGTCCTTCGTGAAGGCGGGGCGCAGCCCGCCCATCTTTGACGCGTTGCCGCGCGCGGGCTCCTCGTCCTCGGAGACGACCACCGGGTCACCCTTCTTCTGCGGGACGGAGACGGAGACCAGCTCGGCGGCGAACTTGCCCTCCTTCTGCGCGGCGAGGGCGCGGCGGTAGCTCTCCTTCGCGAGATCGTCCTGCGCCTCGCGCGAGAAGCCGAGCTCCTTCGCGCAGAGCTCGCCCGCGTTGCCCATGTGGTAGTCGTTGTACGGGTCCCACAGGCCGTCGAAGATCATGCCGTCGACGAGCTTGTCGTTGCCCATGCGGTAGCCCGAGCGCGCGCGGGTCAGGTAGTACGGCGCGTTCGACATCGACTCCATGCCGCCCGCGACGACGACGTCCGCGTCGCCGAGCGCCAGGGTCTTCGCGCCGAAGATCACCGCCTGCAGCCCGGAGCCGCAGACCTTGCTCACCGTCGTGCAGGGCACCTTGTTCGGCACGCCGGCGCCGAGCGACGCCTGCCGCGCGGGCGCCTGGCCGATGCCGGCCGAGAGCACGTTGCCCATGAACACCTCGCCGGCCAGCTCCGGCGCGACCTTCGCGCGGGCGAGCGCCTCCTTGATGGCGACGGCGCCGAGCTTCGGCGCGGAGAGGTCGGCGAAGCCGCCGAGGAAGGAGGCGATGGGCGTGCGGACGGCGCTGACGATGTAGAGGGGCGGAAGTGACATGGCGATCTCCGGCGCGCGTTCTCACTCGCGGGGCAGGAGCGGTCAAGCCGAGGCGCGGTCAGCGAGCGGAGAGCGCGCGTCGGACGTCGTCGCGCGAGAGGGACCAGAGCCCGTACGCTCCGACCGGCAGGCAGCACACGGTGAGCAGCGAGAGCCCCCAGTAGACGCGCCCGAGCCCCCGCGCCC
>JADLFU010000011.1 GCA_020849655.1 Polyangiaceae bacterium
ACACTGAGAAGGCAGCTATCCCCGCGGGGACGGGTGGGGCGGGAGCGGCGGGCACCACCGGCAAGGCGGGAGGAGGGGGTGTCAGCGGCGGCGCTGGCGTGGGCACCGGAGGCGCAGGCGGCGCGAAGGCAGGTGCCGGCGGGGCGACCGGAGGCGCGGGCGGCGCGAAGGCAGGTGCCGGCGGAGCAACTGGCGGCACAGGTGGCGCGAAGGCAGGTGCTGGAGGCACAGGCGGCGCGAAGGCAGGTGCTGGAGGCGCAGGCGGCGCTAAGGCAGGCGCCGGCGGGGCGACCGGAGGCGCAGGCGGCGCGAAGGCGGGCGCCGGCGGGGGTGACAGCGGCGCGGGCGGCGCGAAGGCGGGCGCCGGCGGGGGTGACAGCGGCGCAGGCGGCGCGAAGGCGGGCGCCGGCGGGGGTGACAGCGGCGCGGGCGGAGCGAAGGCAGGTGCCGGCGGGGGTGACAGCGGCGCAGGCGGCGCGAAGGCGGGAGCCGGCGGGGGTGACAGCGGCGCGGGCGGCGCCGGGGGTGACAGCGGCGCGGGCGGCGCCGGGGGTGACAGCGGCGCGGGCGGTGGCACGGGCGGCGCGGGGGCCTCCGGGACGTTCCAGGGTCTATCGGCCTACTACGCGAAGACCTGCGCGCACAACGCCGGAAGTCTCTACTGCTGGGGCACGAACACCAACGGCGAGGTCGGTGACGGCACCGTCAGTGACGCCGAGCCGAGCCCGCGTCAGACCCTTGGCACGGAGTGGGCGAAGGTCAGCGCGGGCGGGAAGCACACGTGCGGTATCGAGCTCGACAAGGCGCTCCTCTGCTGGGGAGGCAACGGGGAGGGAGAGCTCGGCCGCGGCGGTGTCGTCAGCCCGCTGCCGGCGCCCTCGCAGGTCGAGGGCGGGGGCAAGTGGATCGACGTCTCGGCCGGGGATCTCTGGACGTGCGCCATCAAGGACGACTTCTCGCTCTGGTGCTGGGGCAAGTTCCCTACTGGCGACTGGGGAGACGGGAACAGTCGGAAGACCGTGCCCTTCGCCATCGGCACCGACACTGACTGGGTGGAGGTCGGCCTGGGGCGAGGCGCGGCCTGCGCGCGCAAGGAGAATGGAGACGTGTACTGCCTGGGCAACAACGTCTTTGGCAACCTCGGCGACGGAACGGGCGCGGCCAGCAACGTCCCCGTCAAGGTGCTCCTGCCTGGCGCGGCCACGCAACTCTCGGTGGGCTACGGTCACGCCTGCGCGCTCGTCGGCAACCTCCCGTACTGCTGGGGCAGCGACGCAGACGACCAGCTCGGCCTCGGGGTCTCGGGTAACCAGATGCAACCAGTCGCCGCGCACCCCGACGCCCAGTGGAGCTACGTCTCGGCGGGAGGCCGGACCACGTGCGGCATCCGCGTCGACGACGACACGCTCTGGTGCTGGGGCTCGAGGTGGCATGGCCTTCTGGGCGACGGGCAGGAGCACGCGTTCGACCAGAAGTCGGAGGCTCCCGTACAGATCGGCGTCGCCGGTCAGCACTGGGTCGCCGTGCGTCCCGGCATGGACCACGCTTGCGCCATCGACTCGGTCTCCAAGCTCACGTGCTGGGGGCGGAACGACGACGGCCAGCTCGGGATCGGGGTGAAGACCGCGGTCGAGCCTCCCCAAGTCGTCCAGTGAACCCGTGCGCGGTGCCGCTCTAGCCTAGCTGCCCTGGGCGGCGAGCGCGGCGGCGAGCCCGCAACCGACGACGGCGAGCGCACCGCAGAACAGCACGCCCAACACTCCCATCACGATCTCGGCGATCGAGCCCCTGGGCGACGACCGTGGCGTTGCGCAGGCCCAGCCGTGGCCCGGCTGGACCTGCACGAAAGATGGCAGGTCCGCGATGAAGACGTGGCGCGATGGCTCGCCTGGATCGAGGAGGCGGAGATCTTCGTCCCACTCACCGCCGTCGCGGATCACTCGCGCGAACGGCCGCCCGGGCTCGAAGCCGACGTGGAGCACGTTTCGCAGTGTGGGCCCTTCATAGATTGCCAGGCTCCGATGCCAACCGGGCAGGACCCGAGCGCGGGCCTCCTCTACCTCAGAGTAGCGCTTCGTGCTGCGGTCGATGAGCCTCGCGGGCACCACCACACCGTGCGCGAGCAGGCGGAGCAAGCGCAGGCGACGCGAGAGCAAGAGCACGATCGCGGCGAGCGTGAGCGCGGCGAGCGACGCCATCGCCACGGCGGACTCGGCCACCTGCGCGAGCCCCATCAATGGCGCCGCCAGCGCAGGCCACCAGAGACCGCCGTCGAAGACCAGCGCCGTCCACAGCCGGCGCGGGAGCCGGCGGCCGGGCGGCCCGATCGGCTCAGTATCCGCGGGGAGCGGCGGCGGCAGAGGGGTTCGGTACGGCGTACTCATGGACCGGGGTGGTCGACAGCGTAAGGGCTCGCGCATGAGCGAGTCGAGCGAGTGGGGGTGTCGAGGGGGTCGAGGCGGTCGAGGCACCAGGTAGGCAGGGCGAGGCGACGCGCAGGGGCAGCGGCAGCGCCCCGCGTCGACGCTCACGCGAGCGCCGCTGGCGCGCCGCGGCGGCGCCCCCGAAAGCGAAGAGCCCGGGGTGCTCGCGCACCGCCGGGCTCCGTCGCGTCGGCCGGGGGCCTGAACGGTCACATGTCGAAGTCGCCCATCCCACCCATGCCGCCCATCCCACCCATGCCGCCCATCCCACCCATGCCGCCCATCCCACCGCCGCCGCCGCCCGCGGGCGCTGCCTTCTTCGGCAGCTCCGCGATGACCGCCTCGGTCGTGAGCAGCATGCCGGCGACGCTGACGGCGTTGACGAGCGCCATGCGCGTGACCTTCGCCGGATCGAGCACGCCGGCCTTCAGCAGATCCTCGAAGGTGTTCGTCGCGGCGTTGAAGCCGAACGCGTCCGCGCCCGCGAGCACCTTGCCGAGCACCACCGCCGCCTCCGCGCCGGCGTTCTCCGAGATCTGACGGAGCGGCTCCTCGGCCGCGCGCCGCAGGAGCTTCACGCCGACGGCCTCCGCCTCGCTCACCTTCGCGCCGTCGAGCGCCGCGCGCGCGCGGAGCAGCGCGACGCCGCCGCCCGGGACGACGCCCTCCTCGACCGCCGCGCGCGTCGCGTGCAGCGCGTCCTCGACGCGCGCCTTCTTCTCCTTCATCTCGGTCTCGGTGTGCGCGCCGACCTTCACGACGGCCACGCCGCCCGAGAGCTTCGCGAGGCGCTCCTGTAGCTTCTCCTTGTCGTAGTCGCTCGTCGTCTTGTCGATGGCGGCGCGGATCTCCTGGACGCGGCCCTTGATGGCGGCCTTGTCGCCGGCGCCGTCGACGATCGTGGTGTCGTCCTTCGTGACGACGACGCGCTTCGCGCGGCCGAGCTCCGCGAGGGTCGCCGAGTCGAGGCGCTGCCCGAGGTCTTCCATGAACGCGGTGCCGCCTGTCAGGACCGCGAGATCCTTCAGCATCTCCTTGCGGCGATCGCCGAAGCCGGGCGCCTTGACCGCGCAGATCTTCAGGACACCGCGCAGGCGGTTCACGACCAACGCCGCGAGCGCCTCCGCCTCGACGTCGTCCGCGACGACGAGCAGCGGCGCGCCGTTCTTCGCGATCTGCTCGAGCAGCGGCACGATGTCGTTCATCGACGAGATCTTCTTCTCGTGGAGGAGCACGTACGCGTCCTCGAGCACGGCCTCCATCTTCGCCGGATCGGTGACGAAGTACGGGCTGACGTAGCCGCGGTCGAACTGCATGCCGTCGACGAGCTTCAGCTCCGTCGCCATGCCCTTGTTCTCCTCGACCGTGATGACGCCCTCCTTGCCGACCTTCTCCATCGCGGTCGCGAGCAGCTCGCCGATCTCGGCGTCGCCGTTCGCGCTGATGGTGCCGACCTGCGCGATCTCGGCCTTGTCGCTGCACGGTCGGGCGAGCTTCTTCAGCGCCGCCGACATCGCCTCGACGCCCGCGTCGAGCCCGCGCTTGATGTCCATCGGGTTGTGCCCCGCCTCGACGAGCCGCAGCCCCTCGCCGAAGATCGACTGCGCGAGCACCGTCGCCGTCGTCGTGCCGTCGCCGGCCTTGTCGCTCGTGCGCGACGCCACCTCGCGGACCATCTGCGCGCCGACGTTCTCGATCTTGTCCGAGAGCTCGATCTCCTTCGCGACCGTGACGCCGTCCTTCGTGATGGTCGGAGAGCCCCAGCTCTTCTCGATGACGACGTTGCGCCCCTTCGGGCCGAGGGTGACCTTCACCGCGTTGGCGAGGGCGTCGACGCCGCGCAGGACGGCCTTGCGGGCGTGGGTGTCGTAGACGATGTCTTTGGCGCTCATGGTTGCGGGCGCGGAACCTAATCCGGTCGCACTCGGGGTCAAGAGGCGCCGCGCGCTTGCGTCTCCCGGCTCGACGGACCATAGCCGCCGCCGGATGAGCGTGGAGAGGATCGAGCGGGTCGACGGCCGGCTGCACGTCCGGGTCGTCGCGCCCGACGCCCACCAGCGGCGCGCGGCGGTCGTGCTGGTGCACGGCATCTGCCTGTCGGGTCAGGTGTGGCGCAACTGGGCCCCGGCGCTGGCCGCGCGGGGCATCGAGGCGTGGTGCCCCGATCTGCGCGCCCACGGCGACAGCGCCGGCCGAGACGAGCTGAAGCGCACGTCGATGGACGACTACGCGGCCGACATCGAGGCCGTGCTCGACGCGGCGGGGTCGCAGGCCGTCGTCGGCCACGATCTCGGCGGCCTGGTCGCGCAGATGATCGCGGCCCGGCGCCCGCTGCGCGGGATCGCGCTGCTCGGCAGCTTCAGCTCCCGCAACGTGAGCGGCACGCGCAGCATCACCCAGCTGTGGCGCAACCTGCGCCCGCGCTACCTCGAGGCCATGTTTCGCGGCAAGCCGTGGCAGCCGACGCCGGACGACATGGCCGTGCTCGCGCTCGGGCGCCTCGACGACGCGATGCGAGCGGAGGTCACGTCGTGGATGTGCCCCGAGTCCGGCCTGGCCGCGCGCGAGGTCGGCGTCGCGGGGGTGCCGGTCGACGAGGCGGCCATCCGGTGCCCGGTGCTCGTCGCGGCGATGACCCAGGATCGCTTCACCCCGCCGCCGCGCCAGCGCCTCATCTCGCAGCGGTACCGCGCCGACTACGTCGAGTTCGCGCAGCACGCGCACTTCCCGATGCTGGAGGACGGCTGGGAGCGGCCTGCGGCGGTCGTCGGTCGCTGGCTCGAGGAGGCCGCGCGGTTGGGCGAGGAGCGCACCAAGGGCTCGATGACCCGCCTCGCGGCGCTCCAAGGCAGGGATCCGACGGGCACGCCGACCGCGTCGCCCCGCCCCCCGGTCACGTCCGCGCCAGACCTCACCGACGGGTCGGAGCGCAAGGCCTGACACGCGCGGCGGGCGAGGTCGGGTCGGCCTTGGTGGTTGGTCCTACCTAACCGCGCGCTCGCCGGGCTCGATCAGCATGCTCAGTCGATGGGCGGCGGCACGTAGATCTTCTTCACGTCGGCGCCGCCCGCGAACGCGTACGATCCCGCGTTGCCGTAGCCGTACGCGACGATGCCGAACGCGCGGTCGCCGGTCAGGCGGTGCACGCCTGCCTTCACCTTGCAGCGGCGTGACTCGTACGTCTTGCCGCCGAGCGTGCCGGCCTGATTGACCTCACAGATCGAGGTCTCGGTGCCGTCCATCACGACCTTGCTGCCCGCCTCCGCGGAGATGACGACCCAGCTCTCCGTCCAGCCGCTCGGGGTCAGGATCACGTACTCGCTCCGCGCCTGCTCGGCGGGGGGGAACACCGTGAGCGACGGATCGCCCTTGTAGGCGCCGCCGAGGTACTGGTTGCTGACGAGGATCTGCCCGACGTAGAGCGGCTCGTCGGACTCCATCACGAAGTCGGTCTGCGTCCAGGTCGTCAGCACCTGCCCGGGGTTGATCGTGAAGAAGTCGTACGGCGCGGGGAGGTTCGTCTTGACGACCGCCTTCGCCGCGGCGCCGACGAACCGGATGATGTCGGGCTCGATGTAGCCGCCCGTCGAGCGGACCGGGCTGCGCGTGACGACGTAGCGCTTCCCGAGCGACTCCATCGGCATCATCTGGTCCTCGAGGTGGTCGAGGCAGCAGGTGTCGCCGTCCTTCCAGTCGGGGGCCTTCGGCGCGTCCTTCGGCACGCCGGCGCCCGTGCTCTCGACGCCGCTCCAGACCGCGACGGGCTGGTCCGCCTCGACCGCGGTCCCGGAGAGATCGGTGGTCGCGGGGTTCGTCGCCTCCTGGAGGGTCGCGTCGTCGGTCTCCAGGTTGAGCACGTCGAACGGCCCGAGCGTCGCCTCGATGAGGCCGCCCGGGTTGGTCTTCGCGATGGGCGGGTTGCCCTTGATGCGCCACGCGGGCTTCACGCGCACCTTGGTGTTCGGGCGCGTGCCGACGACGGTCACGTACGCGCGGTCGAGGATCTTCGGGAGGCCGGGGAGCTCGATGAGCGCGGGGTGGCCGGCGGGCCAGCCGACGGCGCGGTAGACGAGCCCGAGCGACGTCGTCGGCAGCAGCAGCGACGCGTCGTTCGAGAAGGCGTTCTCGAACACGTTGAACTGGTACGCGACGATGGGCGCGGTCGACGTGATGCGGAACGCGCGCGACGAGAGGCACGTGCCGGGCGACGCGTAGTCGTTGGGCTTCACGCCGCAGTCGAGCTCGCGCGTCGGGAGCTTCAGCTGGACGAGATCGTTCGCGGCGATGGTCCCGGTCGCGACGGTCTTCGTCATGATGGGCTGGCCGACGGGCGCCTCGTTGATCTCGATGGTGTAGTTCGCCTTCTCGTCGCCGGCGTTCGACAGCACGACGCCCCACGGCATGCTCGCGGGATCGTTGCCGCCTCCGTCCTGCTGATCGAGATCGACCGCCCAGAACTCGCACCCCACGTTCGACGGCTGGTCGCCGATCGCCTCGCACGCGCTCTTGCACTTCCCCTCGCTGCACACCGAGCCGGCGCTGCAGGTCTCCTGGAGCTCGCCCGGCGTCGCGTCGGCGCCGCACGCGTGCACCTCGTTGCCGACGCAGGTGGTCGTGCCCGGCGAGCAGACCGCGCAGCCGACGCCCTCGACGCACGCCGCCTCGCAGTTGATGGGCTCGCCGGGCGTGCCGTCCTCGTTGCAGGGCTTGTACGAGGTGCCGAAGCACGTCCCGCACGTCTTGCCGCTCGTGCCGCCCGCGCCGTTGCCGGACCCCGCCGCGCCCGGGCCTCCGTCGCTGTCGATGTCCGCGCCGCCGGCGCCACCGCACGCCAGCGCCACCGTGAGCGCCGCCGCTGCGCCTGCCAACAGAAGCCAACCTCGAGTCTTCATGGCGCGCACTCTAGCGCCGCCGACGGGCGCGGGTAGCGCTGCCATCCTCGCGCCAAACCTGCCGCACCGCTGGAACCACGTGCGATTGCGCCCGTGTCATCCGCGGCGTTCCGCGCTACAGGAGCGCGACGATGAGCGAGAGATTCGAGAGCTTCGAGGAGTTCTGGCCGTTCTACGTCAAGGAGCACGCCGACAGGACCAACCGCCGGCTGCACTTCGTCGGGACGTCGCTCGCGCTCGCGTGCCTCGCGGGGGCGGCGCTGACGCGGCGAACCTGGCTGCTGCTCGCCGCGCCGGTCGCGGGCTATGGCTTCGCGTGGGCGGGGCACTACCTCGTGCAGAAGAACCGCCCCGCGACGTTCACGCACCCGCTGTGGTCGCTGCGCGGCGACCTCGTGATGTGGTCGAAGATGCTCGACGGCACGATGGACGCCGAGGTCGAGCGCGTGCTGCGCGAGGAGGCCGTCGTCGCGCGCGCCGAGGCCGACGCGGCGGGCGGCGTCGTCGATCCCGTCGTGAACTTATCCGCGGCATGGAGGAGACGATCTCCGCCGTCCGGGCGCTCGTCGTCAGCGAGCTCGATCTGTCGCACCTCCGCCCGGAGGACCTCGACCCGGACGCCTCGCTCTTCGGAGAAGGGGGCCTCGGCCTCGACTCGCTCGACGCGCTCCAGCTGGCCGTGGGGATCGAGGAGCGCTTCGGCGTGGCGGTGCCGGAGGGCCCCGCGGCGCGGCCGATCTTCGCGAGCGTGAGGTCGCTCGCCGCGTACATCGTCGAGCAGCGTTGAGCGCGCCCGCGGCGGTCCTCGGCGTGGGGCTCGCGACCGCGCTCGGGCGCGGCGCCGACCGCACGCTGTGGCGGCTCCACGCGGGCGTCCGCGCCTTCGCGCCCTCGCGGCTGATGGCGCCGTACTTTCCCGAGTCGCCGGTTTGCCTTGCGACCTGGCTGCGCGCTCCTGCGCCGTCGCGCTCGGCGGCGCTCGCCGAGCACGCCGCGCGCGAGGCGCTCGGGGACGCGGGCGTGGATCCACGCGCCGACGCCGTCGATCTGGTCGTCGGCGCGTCGCTCGGCGGGATGTACGAGTCGGAGCTCGAGCTCGCCGCGTGGTTCGTCGGCGAGGCGGACGCGCCCGACGACGCGAGGCTCGCGTGCCACGGCGTCCACGCGGTCACCGAGCACCTCGTCTCTGTGCTCGGGCCGTTCGCGCGGGCGACGACGATCTCGTCGGCGTGCTCGAGCGGCGCCGTCGCGCTCGGCCTCGCGATGGGCCGCGTCGCGCGGGGCGACGCGCGGTACGTGCTCGCCGGAGGGGTCGACGCGCTCGCGAGGATCACGACGCTCGGGTTCCACGCCCTCGGCGCCGTCGATCCGCTCGGCGCGAGGCCCTTCGACGCCGCGCGGGCCGGCCTCGGGCTGGGGGAGGGCGCAGGCTTCGTGCTGCTCGGCGCGCGCGGTGCCCGCCGCCGCGTGTTTCTGGCGGGGTTCGCCGCGAGGAGCGAGTCGTTCCACGCGACGCAGCCCGAGCCGTCGGGCAGGCTCATCGACGAGCTCGACGCCGCGGCGCTCGCGGGCGCCGGGCTCCGCGCGGGAGACGTCGGCTACGTCTCGGCGCACGGCACCGGCACGCTGCAGAACGACGCGATCGAGGCCGCCGCCATCCGCCGGGTGTTCGGACCGCTCGTGAAGGTGTCGTCGCAGAAGGGCGCGCTCGGGCACACGCTCGCGGCCTGCGGCGCGGTCGAGGCCGTCGTCGCGGCGGACGTCGTCGCGACCGGCCGGCTCCCGCCGGCGCTCGCCACGTCGCCGATGGACGGCGTCACGCTCGTCGGGGCAGGGGAGACCGCCGACGTGCGCGCGGCGGTGAGCCACTCCTTCGGGTTCGGGGGGACAGGCGCGGTGCTGGTCCTGTCGCGCGAGCCCGGCGTGTCGGTCCCAGAGGGGCGCGCGGAGCTGAGCGTCACCGCGGCCGTCGCGGCGCTCCCGGAGGGCCTCCTCGCCGGAGAGTCGCTCGCCCACGCGTTCCATCACGGAGAGATCCGCCCCGCGCTCCTGCGCGGCAGGCCGAGCCCGCTCCGGCGGGTGGACCCTGCGAGCGCGCTCGCGGTGGCGCTGGCGTCAGAGCTCGTCGCGATCCGTCGGCCGCCGGCCGCGCGCACCGCTGTCGTCGTCGCGTCTGCCTATGGCGTCCCGGACGCGGCGTGCGCGTTCGTCGCGCGCGCACGGGAGCGCGGGCCATCGCGCGTGTCGCCGATGGATTTCCCGCACCTCGTGCCGTCCGCGCCGGCGTCGAACGTCTCCATCGCGCTCGGCCTCGGAGGGCCCGCGCTGACGGTGATAGACCCGTTCGCGGGCGTCTGCTCGGCGCTCTCGCTCGCGTCCGAGCTGGTCGCGCTCGACCTGGCCGACGCGGTGGTGGTGCTGGTGGTCGAGCCCGAGAGCCGCGTGTGCGAGGAGCTGCTGACCCCGCGTGTCTCGGGGTTCGATCGGCGAGGGTGGGGCGGCGCGGCGCTGCTCGTCGAGCGCGAGGGGGCCGCGGGGCTGCGCGTCGCCACGGTGGGCCGCTCGCAGCTCACCGCGCTGTCGCCGCGGTCGCCGCGCCACGCGGGGTGGGCGCAGGGCGGCGGGCTCCCAGGATGGACGAGCCCCGCGTCGCTGTCGGCGTGCGTCGGCGCGCACGAGGCGAGCGGCGGCGTCGCGCTCGCGCTGCTCACGCAGGCGCTGCTCGACGGCGCCCTCGACGAGGCGTGCGTGGAGGCGCGCGTGGCGGGTGTCCACGGTCGGGTGGTGCTGTCACGATGACGGCGCGCGCTCTCTGCGGCGTCGCGCTCGCGTCCGCCGCGTGCGCGCCTGCTGTCACGGCGACTCCCACCTACCCCACGAGGCGCGCGCGCGCCGACGCCGTCCTCGCGCTCGGCGATGCTTCCGCTCGCCTCGAGGCGGGGCGCGCGCGCACGCTGCACGTCTCGGCGAGGGTGCGGGCCGCGGGTCAGGTGCACGAGGGGCGAGGGATCGTCGCGGTGCGTCCGCCGACCGATGTGAGGATGGTGTTGATCGGGCCGTCCGGGTTGACGGCCCTCGATCTGTGGGTCTCGGGCGCCCGCGACAGGCTCGCTGTCCCCGCGCTCGCGCGGATCGAGCGCGACGCGCCGCCGCGCCCGGGGAGGCCTCAAAACTTTCTGAGGTGGTGGCTGCTCGCGCCGCTCTCGGGCAGGGTGCTCTGGGTCGACGACGCGGGGCGCGTGACGCTCCGCGCGCGGGACGGCGCGACGGTGGAGGTCACGCTCCGCGGCGGGCGGGTGCGCGCCACGCGGCGTACGCGGACCGACGTCGAGCGCGTCGAAGCGGACCTCGCCGGCTGCGGAGAGGCGACCTGGCGCAGCGAGGTGGCTGGCGTCGAGGTGCGGATCGTGTGCGAGTCGGTCTCGGGTCCGGCGCCCGATCGCGCCTTCGAGGCGCCGCCGTGAGGCCGGCGGCGATCCTCGCGTTCGGCGCGGTCTCCGCGTCCGGGACGGGGCTCCACGCGACGGGCGCGCGCGGCCTGGGGGCCCGCGCGTCGACGCGGGTGCGCGAGGACGCGGCGCTCGCCGAGGCCGGGGTGAGGCGCCCGGCGTGCGCCCGTGTGAGCGACGGCGTCGCGCCGGTCGCGTCCGATCGTCGCGCGGACGCCGTGCTCACCCTGGCCCTCGACGCGTGCGTGGCCGCGCTCGACGAGCGCGCGCCGGGCTGGCGTTCGCTCACGATCGGGCTCGCGCTCGGCACGTCCTCCGGCGCGATGCAGGGCGCGTCGCGCGCGTACGGCGCCATCTCGGCCGGACGCGCTCCCGACAGGCAGGACGCCGAGGATCTCGCCTACGCGGCGCCCTTCCTGCGCGCGCGCGCGCGGCTCGGCGTGCCCCTCGCGAGGTCGGTGAGCGTGCTCGGCGCGTGCGCGTCGTCGACGCTGGCGATCGGCCTCGGCGCGCTGTGGCTCGACGCGGGCGAGTGCGACGTGGTGCTCGCGGGCGGGTACGACGTGGTGACGCCCTTCGTCGCCGCGGGGTTCGCGTCGCTCGGCGCCGTGACGCGGTCGGCGCCCGGGCCGTTTCGTCAGGGGCGCGACGGGCTCGCGCTCGGCGAGGGCGCGGCGATCCTGGCCCTGGTCCGCGACCGCGCGGACGCGCTCGCGTTCGTCACGGGCTTCGGCGCCGCGTCGGACGCCGGACACCTCACGGCGCCGGATCGCGACGGCCGCGGCCTCGTCCGCGCGTGCCGGGCGGCGCTCTCGGCGGCGGCGCTCGAGCCGGCCGATGTGGGGCTCGTCTCGGCGCACGGCACCGCGACCGTGTTCAACGACGCGGCCGAGGCCCGCGCGATCCAGTCGATCCTGGGTGAGGCGTCGCCGCTCGCGCACGCGCTGAAGGGAGAACTCGGACACACGCTCGGCGCGGCGGGCGCGCTCGAGACCCTCGCGGCGGCGGCTTCGCTCGCGCGCGGGGTCGCACAGCCGAGCGCGGGGCAGGGGCCGGTCGATCCCGACGCCGCGCTCCGTGTGCTCGACGTCGGCGAGTCGTGCGACGCGGCGCACGCGCTGAAGACATCGGTCGCGTTCGGCGGCCTGAACGCCGCGCTCACCGTGTCGCGTTTGCCGCGCGAAGGGGCCTCGGAGGTGCGCCGCGTGGCGCAGGTCGCGCTCGCGTCCGTGTCGCTGGCGGAGGCCGTCGCGCCGCCCGGCGTGCCGCCGGAGCGCGCGGCGCGCTGGGACGATCTCACCCGCCTCGTCGTCGCCGCGGCGAGCCGGCTCGCGTCGTCCGCGGGGCTCTCGCGGGGAGACGACGTCGCCGTGATCGTCGGCCACGTCGCGGCCACGGTGACGACGAACACCGAGGTCGCGCGCCGCGCGGCGGAGGGGCGCCCCGAGCCGCGGAGGTTTCCGTTCACGTCGCCGAACGCGTGCGCGGGAGAGGCGTCGAGCGTCCTCGGCCTGGTCGGCGCAGCGTTCGCGGTCGGCGGCGCGCCCGGCCTCGGCGGGCAGGCCGAAGAGACGGCGCGCGACCTCGTGGCGCACGGTCTCGCGCGGGCGGCCCTCGCGATCGAGGTCGACGACGAGTCTCCCACGACGTCGGCGCTCCTCGCTGCGCACGGGGCGCCCATGCGCTCAGCGTCCGCGCGCGGCGTGCTCCTGGTCGCCGACCAGGGCCAGGATCTTCTTCACGGCGCGCGCGACGGACTCGTCTCCGAGCGCTGAGGCCTCGTCGAGCGCCACCCACGCGACGGCCGCCGCCTCCTCCTCCTGCGCGCGCAGCGGCGCGCCGCGCGGGGCGACGAACAGGTAGCGGACATCCAGGTGCTCGTGCGCCGGCTCCGTCGCGCGGGCCGGGATGACGTGCACGTCGAGATCGAACGGCCGCGGCGCCAGCGGGTGCAGCGAGAGATCGGCGAGGCCGGTCTCCTCTCGCGCCTCGCGCAGCGCGACCGCGAGCGGATCGATCTCGTCGGGCTCGCCGTGCCCGCCGGGCTGCAGCCAGCGCTGCAGCTTCCGGTGGAACAGCAGCAAGAGGCGCCGTGCGTCGGCGTCGAGCACGAACGCCGAGCCCGTCAGGTGTCCGTCCCACCGATCGCGGCGGAACAGCGGGCCCCCGCCCTCGACGTGCGCGAGGATCCGCGCCCGCGCGCGCGCCTCGTGCTCATCCGCGGGGACGAGCTGCCTCAGGCTCTCCAGCAGCGTCGACACGCGGGCGCGTAACGGGCCGACCTGGGGCACCTTGCCGGCCGCGAGATCGGAGAGGAACCTCGTCACGTCGGCCTGCGCGAGCGGATCGTCGAACGCCACGAAGTGCCCGTCCTTGCCGGAGGCGGGGGTGTAGCGGCGCAGCGCGAGCGTGAACTTCCCCTGCTTGAACTCGCGGTTGCCCGAGAGCGGCGCGGCCTTCGCGGGGGCGCCGTTCAGCGTCGCCGCGTCGCCCGTCGCGGCAGGCGACGAGGCGAGCTCGAGCGCCGCGGCGATCGCGTACGTCTCCTCGGTCGGCGGCGGGCTGTAGGTGTCGGCGAAGCCGTACACCTGGAACACGTGGTGCGGCCCGGTCTCGGCCGGCGCGCGATCGCTCATCGCGGCCGCGTGGTTCAGCGGGTCGGCCGGATCGATGAAGGACTGCAGCAGCGACAGCACCGGGTGGTACTGCTCGTGGTTCAGCACGCCCGGCTTCGACGGATTCGGGTCCTGCAGCGCGAACGGCAGGGCGCCCGCGATGTTCACGGGGCTCTTCTTCGTGAGCAAGGCGTCGATCAGGCTCGCGCCCTGCCCGCTGAAGACCACGCCCTTGATGTCCGCCGTGTAGGGCACGCCGAGCGCGCCCTCGGTCGCGCCCTGGGAGTGGCCCCAGTACGCGATCTTGGTCTTGTCGATCGTGACGCCGGGCACGCCGAGCTCGCCCTGCGCGAGCAGCCTCGCGAGCGAGACCTGGTCGACGCCTCCCTGCAGCGGGTTGCCTCGGGCGGCCTTGGGGTTCGTGAAGTTGAAGAACAGGTTGTTGGGCGACTCGGTCGACGCGCCGCGCCTCGGCCCGTGCTCCACCTGATCGATGCCGAGCACGGCCATCGGCTGCGCGGCGGTCGCGAGGCGCTTCGCGACGCCCTCGTTCACGTGGCTGCGGAAGCTCCCGCCCGTGCCGTGCGCGTAGATGACGACCGGGAGCCCGCCCGCAGGAGCCGCGCCCTTCGGCACGGTGAGGGACGCGCAGACCTGCTCGTCGCGCTGCTTCGTGGGCTGCAGATCGCCGCCGTCGGCCGGCTGGAGGTACGGGGGCGTGCCGGCCTGGAAGATCGGCAGCGTGATGAGCCCGTGGTACTCGTCGAACTCTGGCGCATCGCCGCTGCAGCCGCGGTCGCCCGTCGCGTCCGGGCACGGAGATGCGCCGGCGCCGCACTTCACCCAGCTGCCGGCCGCCGGGGGAGGGAGGGCCTGCGCCGCCGCCGCGACCGTCGACGCCGGCTTCGTGTGCGACGCGATCGTGAAGACCGTCGCGCCGATGAAGCTGCTCGGATCCTTGCCGTTCTTCTTGATCCACGCGCGGAAGGGCGCGTACGCCGCGTGCGCCGCCGCGAGCGCGCTGTCACCGGGCGCGCCGTCGGACATCAGCGCGGCGAAGTCGGCGTCGCGGCCGAACGGCGTGCCGTCGCTCGTGAGGGCCTTGTTCGTCACGTACGCGGCGTAGGTGTGGCCGGGGAGCATCGGATCGCCGTCGGGCCTGCGGATGCCGAGCCAGTTCTTGCATATGTACTTGCTGCGGTTGCCGTCGAGGAACCACGCGTACCCGTGCGTGCCGGGCTCCGGATCGACCTCGGTGACGTCGACGAGGCTGACCGTACCGTCGCGGAGCGTGTCGAGGGTCGTGCCGGTGCTGAAGCGGAAATACACGGTCGAGTAGGCGCCCCAGCCGTCCTCCTGGTTCAGGACGTCGATGTAGCGCTGCACGGGATCGAACCCGAGCAGCTCCGAGCCAGGCGACGGGTGCCCCGTGTAGTCGGGCTTGCCGTCCTTCTTGCGGGCGTCGTTGGGGAAGGGGAGCCGGAAGAAATCGCCCTCCACGACGCCGCCGCGCGGCACGCGGAAGTACACGACGGGGCTCGCGTCGTCCTCGCCGCAGTCGGCGCCCTTCCAGGTCGGGATGCCGAAGGGCGGGACGCCCGGCGGGGTCTGCGTGCACAGCCCGCCGCCGCACGCGAGGCCGCCCGCGCAGTCGCTCGACGTCGTGCACGCGCCGCCCGCGTCCGCCGCGCCCTCGGGCTGGCACTGGGCCGCGAGCCCGACGAGCGCGCAGCGCAGGCCGTCCTTGCAGTCGACGTCGCCCTTGCAGCCCTCCCCCTGGGCTGCCGTGCCGCGCGGCTGGCACGTGCGCGTGACGAAATCGCAGGCGAGCCCGGCCTGGCACTCGCCGTTCGCGACGCACGGCCCGCCCTGCACGGTGACGCGCCCGAACGCGCACGCGCCCGCCTCGCACTTCAGGCCCGGCCGGCAGGATGAGTCGGCGCTGCACGAGGAGCCGACGGGCCCGCCCGGAGGCGGCTGATCGTCGGAGGTGTGAGACTTGCCGTCGCCGCACCCGGCGAAAGCGGACGCGGCGAGCAACAGGGAAGACGTGAGCAGGACGAGGCGAAGCGATCGCATGGATGAAGACCCTCCATCGCGCACCGTACCCCAGCCTCGCCCCCCGCGTCACTCGTCGAAGAAGCCCTCCGGGACGGCGCCCGGCTCGAGGTTGTCGAACCTCGTGCAGGACGACGTGAACTTCACGGGCACCTTGCCGGTCGGCCCGTTGCGCTGCTTCGCCACGATGATCTCGGCGACGCCGCGCTGCTGGGAGTCCTTGTTGTAGTACTCGTCGCGGTAGATGAAGACGATCATGTCGGCGTCCTGCTCGATGGCGCCCGACTCGCGCAGATCGCTCAGCTGCGGCCGCTTGTTCTTCTCGCTGCGCGTCTCGACGGCGCGGTTCAGCTGGGAGAGCGCGATGACCGGCACGCGCAGCTCCTTCGCCAGCTGCTTCAGCCCGCGCGAGATCTCGCTGATCTCCTGCTCGCGGCTGTTCACGCCGTCGCGGCCCTTCATCAGCTGCAGGTAGTCGACGATCACGCACCCGAGCTTCGGGCCCTCCTGGCCCTGCTCGACGGCGCGCGACAGCTCGGCCTGGATGCGCCGCACCTTGCTGCGCAGATCGAGCACCGTGAGCGCGGCGGTGTCGTCGACCCAGATCGGCAGGCTCCCGAGGAAGCTCGCGGCCTGCGTCAGGCGGCTCCAGTCCTCGCCGACCAAGAGGCCCTTGCGCACCTTGCCGACGTCGACGTGCGCCTCGGAGCAGACCATCCTCGTCGCGATCTGCTCCTTCGGCATCTCGAGCGAGAACACCGCGCAGCCGAACCCTGGGGTCTCCTCGGCGCCCTGACCGTCGTCGTTCTGCACGGTGCCGGGCGCCGCGACGTTGACCGCGATGTTGAGGACGAAGCTCGTCTTGCCCATGCCGGGGCGCGCCGCGATGATGACGAGATCGCCCTCGTGCAGGCCCGAGGTGAGATCGTCGAGCCCCGCGAAGCCCGTCGGCGTGCCGGTGATCCTGCTGCCGCGCTCGGCCGCCTCCGTGAGCTTCTTGAAGGTGACCTTGAGGATCTCCCGGATGGGCGCGACCGTCGACGACTCGGGCGTGCGCGCGATCTCGTAGATCTCCTGCTCGGCGCCGTCGATGAACGCCTGGACCTCGCCGACGTCGCCGTAGCCCTCCGCCGCGACCTTCTGGCAGGTGCCGATGAGGCGCCGCACGCGGTACTTCTCGCGGACGATGCGCGCGTACGACTCGAGGTTCGCGACCGACGGCGCGCTGTCGGTGATCTTCGCGATGTACGGGACGCCGCCGACCTCCACGAGCCGCTCGCGCGACTTGAGCCACGACGCCACCGTCACCGCGTCGATCGGCTGCCCGGCCTGCGCGAGCGCGATGCACGCGTCGTAGATGCGGCGGTTCGCGGGCGAGTAGAACTGCTCCGACGACAGCAGCTCCTGCACGCGGTCGAGCGCGTCGCGCTCGAGCAGCACGGCCGAGAGCACCGCGCTCTCGGCGTCGAGATCGTGAGGGGGCACGCGGCCCTGCGCGGCGGCCGCTTGCACGGGCTCGGGGGGACGACGGTTACGATGCGGCTCCGGCATGGTCGAGGGCTCCTAGCGCGCGGCGGGCGGCGGCGGACCGGGTCGCGCGGACAGAGAAGCGCCGCTCCCGAGGTACGCCAGAGGTTCTCCCGAGGTTCTCCCCAGGGCCCCAAATGCGCCGCGCCCCGGCGGGCGTGGAGCCAGCCGGGGCGACGGGGCGTCGCGGGGCGCGCGACGTCAGGCCTTGACGACCTCGACCTTGAACGTGGCCGTGATCTCGGGCGAGAGCCGGGCCTTCGCCTCGTACGAGCCGACGGCCTTGATGTCGCCGAGCTCGAGCTTGCGGCGATCGATCTCGACGCCGAGCTTCGCGAGCTCCGCGGCGACGTCCTTCGAGGTGACGGAGCCGTAGAGGCGATCGCCCTCGCCGACCTTCACCTTCAGCGTGACCTTGACCGACGAGAGCTTCTTCGCGGCGGCCTCGTGCTCCGCGTGGAGCTTCGCGGCGCGCGCCGTCGCCTCGCGCTTCTCGTGCTCGATGCGCGCGACGTTCTTCTCGGTCGCGTAGACGGCGAGCCCGCGCGGGACGAGGTAGTTGCGAGCGTAGCCGGGGCGCACGCGCACCAGCTCGCCGCTCTTGCCCAGGTGCTTCGTGGTCTCCCGGAGGACCACCTGCAGATAAGCTGCCATGTCGTCCTCCTCAGCCCGCGATGGTGTAGGGCATCAGCGCGAGGTTGCGGGCGCGCGCGATGGCGAGGTTGATCTTGCGCTGGTGGCGGGCGCACGCGCCGCTGATGCGGCGCGGGACGACCTTGCCGCGATCGCTGAGGAAGTACCTGAGCGACTGCGCGTCCTTGTAGTCGATGGTGATCGCCTTGTCCGCGCAGAACTTGCAAACGCGGCGGCGGCCGCCCTTGCGGCGACCCATCACGTCGCCGTTGAGGTCGGGGGTGCGGTCCTTGTCGTCGAAATCGACGTTGCGCTGGCTCATCACTTCGCTCCTTCCGGCGACGCGAGGTCGGGGTTCATCGACTCCTCGGTGTAGTCCTCGAAGCCGTCCTCTTCACGGCGGCGCGGGCGGTCCTCGGGGTTGTCGAGGAAGCCCAGCTGGCGCTCGCGCGAGTCGTCGGCCTCCTCGCCCTCGGGCGCGGCCTCGACGGGCGTGAACTTCGTCTCCTCCGGATCGATCGCGACCGAGTCGACCTTCACGTCGGTGCGCAGCAGCACCGTCTGGTAGCGCACGACGCCGTCGAGCATGCGCAGGTTGCGCTCGAGCTCGCTGACGAGCGCGCCGCCGCCGAGGAACTTGAGGTACGTGTAGACGCCGCGGCGCTGCTTCGCGATCGGGTAGGCCAGCTTGCGGCGGCCCCAGTTCTCGACCTTGACGAGCTTGCCGGACTCGCGGGTGACGACCTCGCCGACGCGCGAGGCGACCTTCTCGGCGGCGTCCGACGCGATGTCCCCGCGCAGGATGTAGATCATTTCGTACTCGCGGACCCGGTCGTTGGGCCGCGAAGTGAGGGTAGCCATGCAGTCTCCTTTGGGCGTGAGGCCCCTGGGACGTGCTGCCCAGGAGCAGGGCTCCTCCGGCGAAGCGGAGAAGGGGCGGGCGTATAGCGGGAGGCGCGGGGATTGGCAAGCGTCCGCGCGTCGGCTGGCGGGAGCCCTTGCGTCCACGTCGCCGTCCCCGAGACTGTCGGCGTGGGCGCTCCGCCGATCGACGCCGACACGCTCGCCGCGCTCGCTCGACCCCGCGCGGCGCCCTGGCTCGCGGCCGCCGCCTGCGACTGGGCGATCATCGCGGGCACGTTCGGGCTGGTCGCGTGGATCGACCACCCGGCAGCGTACGCGCTCGCCGTCGTGCCGCTCGGCTCCCGGCAGCAGGCGCTCGGCGCGCTGTTCCACGACGCGGCGCACGGGCTCGTGACGCGCCGGCGCCGGGCGAACGACGCGCTCGGCAGCCTCCTCGCCGCCTGGCCGCTCGGGCTCACGCTCGGCGGCTACCGCCGGTACCACTTCGCGCACCACCGCGCGCTCGGCACGGACGCGGACCCGGAGATTGGCCACAAGCGCGCGCTGCCCGAGTGGTCGCTGCCCGCGAGGCCGTGGTCGGTCGTGGCGGCGTTCGGCTCGGATCTCGTCGGCGGCGGCGTCGCGCACCTCGCCGCGGCGGGCGCGCTCACCCGCCCGACGCGCGCGTGGGAGGCGCTGGCCATGACGGCGACGTGGGCGCTCGCGGCGGCGCTCGCGTGGCGCGCGGGCGCGCTCTGGGTGCCGCTGCTCTGGACGGCCTCCATCGTGACGGTGTTCTGGTCGGGCGTGCGCCTGCGCATCTTCACCGAGCACCTCGGGGCGCAGGACACGCACCGGATCGTCGTCCCGGCCTGGCTCGCGCACCTCATCATGCCGCACGACATCGGGCTGCACTGGGAGCATCATCATTTTCCTGACGTGCCGTTCTGGAACCTCGCGCGGCTCCGCGCGGCGCTCCCGGCGTCGGAGGTGGTCCCAGCGCCGCTGCCGCTCGGCCGCCTGCTCGCGGCGTTCGGGGCGTCGGAGCCGCTCGCGTCGGGGCAGATCGCCGAGGTCGTCTCGCGAGAGGGGAGGCCGGTCGCGGCGCCGCCTCGCGCGACGTACGCCGCGCGGCGCGACCTGCCCTACTTGCGGCACGTCGCGTGGCCGCTCGTCGCCGGGCTCACCGTGTACGTGACGTGCCGCGACACGCTCCCGCGGGCGCTCGCGTGGATGCCGTGGAAGGCCGCGTGGATCACGCGCGTCCCCGAGCGCGTCGCCGACGTCTTCCCGGATGTGGCGTGGGCGTACGCGCTGACGGCGACCTTCGCGCTCGCGTGGCCGTCGCCCGGGCTCGCGCGGCGCGCGTGGCTGTTCGCGGCCGTCGCGCTCATCGTGGGCTGGGAGCTCGGGCAGCGGGCGGGGTGGCTGCCGGGCACGTGGGACGCGTGGGACCTCGGCCTGGGCGTTGCGGCGTGGGCGGCCGCCGTGCTCTCCTGTCGAGCCAGGCCCACCGAGGAGAGCCACCGATGAAGACCGCTCACAAGCACCTCTTGCCAGTCGCCGCGCTCATCCTGTTCGCCCTGGCGGCGCTCGGCTCGGCCGCGAGCTGACGTCACCGGCCGACCCGCGACACGATGGGGGAGAGCTTGCCGCCGGCAGACCGCGGCAGGGCCTCGAGCACGACGATCTCGACGTCGATCGGCTCGTCCACGAGCTCACGGAACCTCCGCGCGATGGCCGCTGCGGCGCCGTCGCCGAAGCGCCGGCCGGGCACGACGCGGAGGACGACGCGGCTGCGGGTCTCCTGCGTCAGCGTGAACGCGCGCAGATCGGCGCCGACGTCGAGCAGGAAGCTGTAGGTCGCGTCGAGCAGCCAGCCCGACGTGAGCACGCGGCCGCTCGGCAGCACGAAGCTGTCGAGCGCGCGCCCCGCGAGCCCGCCGAGCGCCCGCGACGTCCGGCCGCACGGACACCTCGCCTCGTCGAGGTGGGCCAGATCCCCCTGCCGGTAGCGAATGAACGGCATCGCGTGGTTGTGCAGGTACGTGCCGACGATCTCGCCGCGCGCGCCCGGCGGCTGCGGCGCGCCAGAGTGAGGATCGACGATCTCGGTCAGCGTCACGTCCTCGAACAGGTGGTACGTCCCGGCCCGGCACTGCGCGGCGATGCGCGTCAGCTCCTCCGTCGAGTACTCGTCGTGGACGCCGCAGCCGAACTCGTGCGCGAGCGCGTCGCGCTCTCGCTGCGAGGATTGCTCCGACGACACGGAGATCGCGCGGAGGCCGAGCGCGCGCGCTCCTCGTCGCCCGAGCTCGTCGGCGAGGGCGCGCAGGTGGCTCGGGTAGCAGGTGAGCCACGCTGGACGGAGCTCTCGCAGGCGCGCGGCGAGGCGCGCGACGGGCCAGAGCGTCGGTACGAGCGTCATCGGGTAGAGGCCCCACAGCGAGCGCGCGGGGTAGGGCGACGTGTAGACGTAGACGAGGCGGTGCCACGGCAGGTACACGCCGTACATCGACAGCAGGCGGTTCATCGCGAGGCCCTGGACGGCGATGTCGCTCGCCTGGTGCGCGACCTCGAGCACGACGCCGGTCGAGCCGGAGCTCTTCGACAGGAGCAGCTCGCCGGGCGCCACGTCGCGCGCGCGCGCGTCGTCGCCCGCGTCGAGGATCTCCGCCTTCGTCACCGTGGGGAACCTCGCGAGATCGTCGAGGCTGCGGAGATCTCGCGGCGTCACGCCCGCCTTGCGGTACTTCTCGCGGTAGAGCGGCACGCTCGCGCAGGCGCGCGCGACGAGGCGGCGGAGCGCCGCCAGCTGGTACGCGCGGACGGCGTCGCGCGGGGCGTACGGGCGCGCCGAGAACGCCGGGTACGCCGCGGCGATGCGCGCGGTGTTCAGCGCGAGCTCCCGCGTGGTGAGGCTCCTCATGCGCCCGAGAGCAGACACGCTCGGGGACGTGACGCCAACCCCTCGCGCTCGCGCGCGCCGCCGGCGAGGTGTATGGGGCGAGCATGTCCGCTCGTGCGTTCTGGGTGCTCTTGGTCGCGGTGGTCGGGTGCGCGTCCGGCGCGGGCGAGCCGAGCGGTCCGCCCGGCGACGACTTCGGCGGCGAAGATTTCGGCGGCGCGGCGGGCGCGGGTGGGGACGCGGGCGGCGCCGGCGAGGCGGGCGCGAGCGGTGCAGGAGCCGGCGGCGCGAGCGCGGGATCGGGCGGCGCGTCGAAGGCCGGCGCGAGCGGCTCCGGGGGCACGGCGGGCGCCCCGAAGGGCGGCGCCAGCGGCGCTTCGAGCGGCGGCAAGGGAGGCGCGAGCGCCGGCGGGTCGGCCGGCGCGGCGGGCAAGGCGAGCGGCGGCGCGGCGGGTGGCGGCGCGGCGGGTGGCGGCGCGGCGGGCAAAGCGGGTGGCGGCGCGGCGGGCGGCGGCGCGGCGGGTGGTGGCGCGGGCGGGGCGTCCGGCGCGGGGGGCGGCGGCGGTTGCGCGCACGCGAGCGCGAACTGCGCGGCGGCCGAGGCGCTGTCCCAGATCTCGGGCGATCAGGGCTCCGACTCGCTCATCCGCAGCGGGACGAACGGCGCCGCGTTCACCGTGCTCGTCGCCGAGACGTCGTCGAACGTCATCCCGGCCGATCCGAAGGTGAAGGCGACGCTCACGGTGCCGGCGGGCATGGAGTACGCGCTCGACGTGTCGTGGATCCCTGGCGGCACGTGCCCGGGCACCGTGCTCGGCCCGAAGGGCCAGACGTCGTGGAGCACGTCGTGGAACGACTCGTTCGGCGGCGACGACAGCCGGCTCCTGCTGTTCGAGGTGAAATACGTCTCGGGCGATCTCTGCGGCGACGCCTCCAAGTGGACGCTGACGATCGAGGGCAACAAGTAGCGCCTCAACGCGTGAGCCAGCGGCGCATGAAGGCGGCGCTCTTCTCCCAGCCGTCGCGCACCTGCTTCTCCGTCGAGCTCTCGAGCAGGCCGCCCAGGCCGAACACGCTCGCCTCGGAGTAGGCCTCGACGACGCGCAGGAGCTTGCCGGGGCCGCGCGGCTCGACGCGCAGCGTGCCGCCGTTCTTCATCTTGTCGGTGAGCGCGCTCGTCTTCATCACCCACACGAAGGTGCCCTTGTCGCGGTCGAAGTCGCCCGCCTCGGAGTAGCGCAGGTTCGGGCCGATGAGCTTCGCGACCGCGGCCGGCAGCTCGGTCTTCGGGGTCGCCTTCACCTCGCGGTGCAGCCCGGCGGGCGTCTCGCGCTGCTCGACGATCTCGAACGCGGGGAACTGGAGCTCCTCGAGGTACAGCGCCAGGTTGTACGCGCGGTCGAAGAAGGTGGACCAGAACGTCTCGGGATCGGTGGGCAGCTCGTGCTCGAGCGTGAACCGCGTGGCCATGCGCGCGAGCTGTGCTGGAGATCCAGGGCGACCGCAAGTCAGGCGCGGGCGGCGACCATCGCGCGCGCGAGCTCGCGCAGCCGCGCGCGGTCGGTGGCGGCCGGATCGTCGAGCACGGCCTGCAACAGCGCCTCGAGCGTCTCGCCGATCTGCCTGCCCGGCTTCATCGACAGCTCGCGGATGAGATCGTTGCCGTCGACGGCGAGCGCGCGGACGCTGAGCGCCTGGCCCGCCGCGAGCACGCCGGCGACGCGGGCGGAGAGGCGGTCGAGGCGGGCGAGCTCGTCGTCGACGGGGCGCCCCTTCGCCAGGGCGTCCGCGCGCGCGAGCGCCCACAGATCGCCGGTGAGCCCCTCGCCGACGCGGCGCAGCCACCTGCGCACGGCGGCGTCCGACCAGGCGTCGTCGTAGCAGATCAGGTGGTGCTTCACGAGCTCGACCACGCGCGCGCGGTCGTCGTTCGAGAAGCGCAGGCGCGACAGGATGGCGTCGGACATCCTCGCGCCGACCCGCTCGTGCTCGTAGAACGTGTAGTCGCCGGTCTTGTCGCTCCTCGCGCGCGTGCGCGGCTTGCCGACGTCGTGCAGGAGCGCGGCGACGCGCAGGATGGGGCCGCCAGGGCACGCGTCGAGGCAGCGCATCGCGTGCTCCCACGCGTCGAAGGCGTGCCACTGGTTCTGCTCGAGGCCGACGCTCTCCATCAGCTCCGGGCACGTCACCGCGAGCACGCCGGTGCGGCGCATCACGTCGAAGGAGGCGGACGGCGCGCGCGCCTTCATCGTCTTCAGCCACTCGTCGCGCACGCGCTCGGGGCTCACCTTGCGGAAGGTGTCGAGCGTCTGCCCGATGGCCGCCTCGGTCGCCGGGTCGAGCGCCGCCTCGAGCGTCGAGACGAACCTCGCGGCGCGCAGGACGCGCAGGCCGTCCTCGCTGAAGCGCGCGCGCGGATCTCCGACCGCCCGGATGAGCCTGCGCTCGAGATCGCGCGCGCCGCCGAACGGATCGGACAGCGCGCCGGTGAGCGGATCGAGCGCGATCGCGTTGACGGTGAAATCGCGCCTCGCGAGGTCGGCGTCGAGGTCCGTGAGGAAGGTGACCGAGCCGGGGCGGCGCCCGTCGCTGTACGCGCCCTCTCCGCGCAGGGTCGTCACCTCGAAGGGCTGCCGGTCCATCAGCACCGTCACGGTGCCGTGCTCGATGCCGGTCGGGATCGTCCGCCGGAAGAGGCGCGACACCTCCTCGGGGCGCGCGTCGGTGCAGACGTCCCAGTCGGCGACGGGCTCGCCGCGCAAGAGATCGCGGACGCAGCCGCCGACCACCCAGCCGCGGCGTCCAGCGCGGGCGAGCACGCGGCAGATCTCGCGCGCGGGCTCCGGGACGGCGTCGGCGAGGCGCGACTCCGGCGCCACGGTCAGTTCAGATCGCGGCTCGCGGCGCCGCCGGGCGAGTCTGCGTCGGGGAAGGTGAGCTGCACCTCGCGCTCGACCGCCGCGCGCAGCTCGCCCTCGACGCCGTCCGGGCCGCCCGCGAGCCGCTCGATGTTGCGCTGATACAGGAAGACGCGCGCCACGGGCACCCCGAGCTCCGGCACGTTGATCCCGTCGAAGAGCACGAGCGCGCGCGGATCGACGCCGTCGGCGACGAGCTCGATGCCGGGGACGTCGCTGATGAAGAGATCGGCCTTGCGCACGAACCTCCCGAGGTTCGGATCGATCGTGGCGATGACCTGGCGGCCGAGCTCGCGCAGATCGTCGCGGCCGAGCGACCACGCGGGCGCGGGCACGCCGAGATCGAGCTCGCGCGAGCGGAGGAAAGCGCTCGTCGCGCCCGGCTGGTCGCCGCGCTCGTCGCGCACGAGGGCGAGGTAGTACCAGGCCTCCGCGTGGGTCGGATCCTTCGCGGCGGCCTCCTCGATGAGCGCGCGCGCGCGGTCGATCTCGCCGACCTCGTAGTGCGCGCGCCCGACCAGGAACGTGTGGGCAGGGTTGTCGTACGGCGGCGGCGGCAGGCGCTCGAGCACCGCCTGCGCCTCGGTCAGGTCTTGCCCGTCGCGGCCGAGCACGGCGTCGAACATCAGCAAGAGCGCGTCGACCGTCTCCTCGTCCGTCTGCGCGAGGTCGATCGCGAGATCGCACATCTCGATCGCGTCCTGGTACTCGTGCATCGGGTGGATGAGCACCTCGGCCGCGTTCAGCATCGCCTCGAAATACGTCTCGTCGAGCGCGATCGCCTGCCGGTACGCCTCGATCGCGTCGTCGGGGTTGCCGTCGAGCGCCGCGCAGTAGCCGAGCAGGTTGTACGCCTCGGGCGACTGGGGATCGAGCTCGAGCGCGCGTCGCGCGGACGCCTCGGCGCCGCGCGGATCGTTGCGCGAGATGAGCTCCCAGCCGCGGTCGAGGTGTGCCGAGAATTGGTCCATGCGCGAGCCGGCGAGTTTGACGACCCGGCCTCGCGCGTCAAGCCTCTCGACGCACGCGTGACGCTCCCGCTCGATCCCGACCTCGCCTCGCCCGTCTCCGCGCCCGTCGACCCCGACACTGGCGCGCCGCTCGACTGCGTCGCGTGCGGCGCCTGCTGCGCGGAGGCGTCGGACGGGCGCGTGCTCGTGTCGGCGCAGGATCTCGGGCGCTGGCGCCGGGAGGGACGGGAGGACCTCGTCGCCGCGACCGTCGACGGTCATTTCGGCGAGCGAGCCTTCGCGTCGACGCCTGACGGAGACTGCGTGCACCTCGAGCGCGGCGGTGGGCGCGCGGTCTGTCGCATCTACGAGACGAGGGGGGAGACGTGCCGAGAATTCCAGGCCGGGAGCTGGCAGTGCCTCGAGTTTCGCCGTGCGCGTCAGCGCGACAGCAGCGCGGCGTCGGCCGCCTCCCGGAGCCGCTGATCGAGCGACGCGTCGCGGGCCTCGAGCGCGAGGGTGACCCGACCGACGGCGGTCGCGAGCTCGTGGAGGCCCGCCGCGCTCGCGCTCTGCTCCAGGCGGCGCAGCTCCGCGGCGGCCGCGTCGTGGGCGCCGGCGCGGGCCGCGTCGCGCGCGGCGGCGAGCCTGCCGGGGGCGCTCTCCAGGAGCTCGCGCCGCAGCTCGGCGATGGCCTCGACGAGCAGGCGCATCCGCGGCCCCGAGTCGGAGAGCGCGCGCCTCGGCGGGGGCAGCGTCACCGCCCACGCGGCGCCGGTCGGGCTCTCCGAGCGGTCGGCGTGGCAGCCCTGCGCGTGGAGCACCGCCACCGCGCGCGCGACGGCGATCCTCCCGGCCGACGTGGGCATGGCGCCCGGGCCCTCCACCACCACGGTGGCCTTGCCGGACGGCGAGGTCGACACCGTCGCGCGCGAGGGATCGGCGCCGACGTCGCGCGCGAGATCGGAGAGCGCTCGCCCAACGCCGGGGACGGGCGTCGGCGTCAATTCCTCGGGGTCTCCGGGCCGCCCCAGCACCGCGGCGAGCGAGACGGGGCCGCCAGGGAGCGACAGGGTACCTCGCACAGCGGCGCCGAGGGTCGCGAGATCCTCCACGACATCGGCGACTCGCTGGCCCTCCGTCTCGGCCTCGGCCGCGACCTCTCGGAGCCCGCCGTCGAGCGCGCCGCGCAGCAGCCCGAGCGTGCCCCGCATCGTTGCGAGCGGGCCGCGGAGCGCCTCCGCCACATCGTCGAGCGCGACGGAGCCCGCGGGGGCGTCGCGGTGGGGCCGCTGCAGCACCGTGATGGTGCGTCCCGCGCCTCCTCCGACCCACCGGGTCTCGGCCGTCACTCCCATGAACGAGCCATCCGCGGCGAGGAGGCGGAAGACGGAGCTGACCGTCACGCCGCGCTCGCGCGCCTCGAGCACGCGCTGCTTCATCCGCGTGCGGTCCTCGGGCGCGATGAGATCGAGCATCCTCGTGCCCACAGGGTTCGCGTACCCCAGGCCCTGTCGCCACGCGGCGTTGGCGAAGCGGATGACTCCGTCGCCGTCGACGCTCTGGATCCAGCCGGGCGCGTCCTCGAGCAGCGCCTCCGCCCACGCGCGGCTCGCGATGGACCGCGAGACCTCGCCGACGTGCCGCGCGAGGGCCGTGAGGTGCCGCTCCTCGGCGTCGCCGAGCGTGCGTGGGCGCCGATCGATCACGCACAGGGCGCCGGTCGGTCGCCCGGCGACCGTGATCGGGATCCCGGCGTAGAACCTGACCCCTGGCTCCCCGACCACGAGCGGGTTGTCGCGGAACCGCGCGTCCGCCTGGGCGTCCTCGACGACGAACGCGCCGCCGTGCGCGACCGTGTACGCGCAGAACGCGTCGTCGCGCGCGGTGCTCTCCGCTTCGACCCCGACGCGCAGGCGGAGCAGCTGGCGGTCTCCTTGAAGCTCCGTGACCAGCACGATCGGCACGTCGAGGAGCCTCGCCGTCGCGTCGAGCAGATCGCGCAGCGACGCCTCGACGTCGAGCGGGCCGAGCGGCGCGCCGTCCGGTCCGCGGGGCCCAGGGACGTGGGCGAGCGGCGCGAGCCCGGCGGCGGACCGCGCGGCGATCTCTCCCACGCGCCAGGCGGCGCTTCGCGCGTCGAACGGCCCCGTGAGCACGGCGTCCACGCCTCGCTCGAGCCACCGCGCGACCTCGGGCGCGCCGGGGAGCGCCGAGAGCACGACGAGCGCGCCCCTCGCGGGGGGCAGGGAGGACGCTGCGTCGTCGGCCAGCGCGGCGTCGACGACCGTCGCATGGAACGTCGCCTGCGCCAGCCTGGTCCGCGCCTCCTCGAGCGTGCGCGCGCGAGACGCCATGATCTCCGCGTCACCGAGCGCGCGGTCGAGCGCCTCGGCGCAGGCGTCGTCGACACCGACGAGGAGCGCCGAGCGCGTCACCCCTCCACCTCGTCCTCGCACACCTCCACCGGCCACCCCGCGCCCGCCATCAGCCGCTGGATGCGCGCGACGAGGCGCGACAGATCGATCGGCTCGTCGAAGAAGTCCTCCACTCCGAGGGCAGCATACCGGAACCACTCGCCCGTCTCGCGTCGCAGCACGAGCGCGCTCATCGCGTGCCCGCGGGGCAGCGCGCGCAGGAGGTCGAGCGCGGCGAGCGCCGCCGTGTCGTCGACGATCGCGAGGTCGGGGGCGACGTCGAGGGTCGCGAGCTCCGCCGGCGTGACCAGCTGGACCCTGACCCGCGCCCGGAAGAACGCGATCTGCACGGCGCGGGCCGCGAGGCGGCGCTCGGCCTCGCGCTCCGACACGACGAGCGCGTGCAGCGGGTGCGAGGGATCGCCGGGGGAGGTGGGGCGGTCGAGCGGTGAGACCGCGATCCGCGGCGTGGACGTCGCCTCCGGCAGGGAGGCGGCGGCGTCCAGGAGCGCCCGCGCGAACGCGGCGCACGTCGGGAACCTCTCGCCGGGATCCTTCGACAGGGCCCGCGCCATCGGCCCCTCGAGCGGCGCGAGGCGGGGGGCGGCCGCGGAGATCGGCCGCGCCTCGCCGCGCACATGCAGCCGGAGGACCTCGTCGACCGTCCCGGCCTCGAACGGCACCCGACCGGTCAGCGCCTCGTACGCGGCGCAGGCGAGGGCGTACTGGTCGGTCGCCCCGCCGAGGTCGCTCCGCCCCATCGCCTGCTCGGGCGACATGTACGCCGGCGTCCCGACCGCCGCGCCGCTCTCGAGCCGGGCGGCCGGGGTCGCGAGCCCGAAATCGACCAGCACCGGCCTACCCGTGCCGTGCTCGACGACGATGTTCGACGGCTTGACGTCCCGGTGCACGAGACCGGCGCGGTGCACCGCGTCCAGGCCCGCGGCGACGTGGGCGAAGATGGTGAGCGCGCGCGCGGTCGGCACCCTCGCGCCGGCCGCGCCGTGATCGGCGATCAGGCGCCCGAGATCCCGCCCGCGGACGTACTCCATCGCGAAGAACGGAGACCCCTCGTGCGATCCGAACGCGTACACCTGCACGACGTTCTCGTGCCGCAGGCGTGCGAGCGCCGAGGCCTCGCGCTGCAGCCCGAGCAAGAACGACGCGGACCGCGCGAGCCGCGGCGACATCACCTTGATGGCGACCTCGCGCCCGAGGCCGACGTCGCGCGCCAGGTGGATGACGCCGATCGCGCCGCGCCCGATCTCGCGGACGATGGCGTAGCGACCGTCGACCAGCGCGCCGCAGCCGGGCGCGTGCGACCCGTCGGCGGCGCCACATCTCTCGCAGGCAAGGGACTCCAAGCGAGCCGCTCCTAGCACGCGTCGCCCCCGCCGCGGTAGGCGCGTCGCCGGGGCCGTGCCATGAGCGCCGCGAATGTCGCTCGAGCGAGAGCTCTCGTCGGTCGAGGGTGGCCGGAGGTGGCTGAAGCGCGGCGCGCCGGTCGCCGTCGTCGCGCTGCTCCTCGGCGCGGCCGTCGCCTATCGGCGGGGCACCGCGCCGCCGCCGCCCGCGCGGTATGTCGCGGAGGACGCGACCACGGGCGACGTCGTCGAGACCGTGCAGTCGACGGGCGTCATCAAGCCCGTGACCGAGGTGAAGGTCGGCGCGCAGGTCTCGGGGCGCGTGTCGCGCGTGTTCGTCGACTTCAACTCCGTCGTGAAGAAGGGCGAGCTGCTCGCCGAGATCGATCCCCTGCTCATCGGCGCGCAGGTCGAGCAGAACCGCGCGCAGCGGCTCGCCCAGCGCGCCGGGCTCGCGCGGGCGGAGGCGAACGTCGCCACCATCAAGGTGTCGGTCGAGCGGCTGCGGCGCCTTCGGGCAGAGAGCCTGGCGACGCAGGCCGAGCTCGATCAGGCGCAGGGCCAGCTCGACGCCGCCGTCGCCGACGTCGCGCAGGCGCGCGCGCAGATCGCGATGGTCGACGCGCAGGTGTCCGCGTCCCAGGCGAACCTCTCCTTCACCAAGATCTTCGCGCCCATCGACGGCGTCGTGACCGACCGCCAGATCGATCCCGGCCAGACGGTCGCCGCGAGCTTCCAGGCGCCGGTGCTGTTCGTCATCGCGGAGGACCTGCGCAAGATGCGGGTGTTCGCGGACATCGACGAGGCCGACGTCGGCAAGCTGGCGGAGGGCATGGCGGCCGAGGCCCAGGTCGACGCGTTCTTCGGCCAGCGCTTCCAGGGGAGGGTGAGCCAGATCCGCTACGCGCCCAACTCCGTGCAGGGCGTCGTCACGTACACGGCGATCATCGAGGTCGAGAACCCCGACCGCAAGCTGCGCCCCGGCATGACGGCGACCGTCACCGTGCGCACGAAGGAGGCGAAGGCCGCGCCGCGCGTCCCGAACGCGGCGCTCAGGTTCAAGCCGACGCCCGAGAAGGACAAGGACGGCAGGCCCGTCCCGAGGCCGCCGGAGCCGCCGCTCGAGCCGGGCACGGGGCGCGTCCACGTGCTGGTGGACCCCGCGCGCGGCCACGAGCGGATCGAGGCGCGCGTCGTCAAGATCGGCGTGACGGACGGCGTCTTCACCGCGCTCGCGGAGCCGCTGCCGCCGGGCCTGAAGGTGGTCGTCGACGAGACGGACGACAAGGCCGGCAAGAAGGGCGGCCCGAGGATCTTCTGACGTGGCGGCGCTCATCGAGCTCGAGCACGTCGACAAGGACTACGTGTCGGGGCCCGCGGTCGTCCGCGCGCTCCGCGACGTGGATCTCACGATCGAGCGCGGGGAGCTCGCGGCGATCGTCGGCACGAGCGGCTCGGGCAAGAGCACGATGATGAACATCATCGGCTGCCTCGATCGACCGACGCGCGGCGCGTACCGGCTCGACGGCCTCGACGTCGGCGGCCGTTCGAACGACGCGCGGGCGATCGTCCGCAACCGGCTCATCGGCTTCATCTTCCAGGGGTTCAACCTGTTGCCGCGCACGACCGCGCAGGAGAACGTGGAGCTGCCGCTCGTCTACCGCGGCGTCGGGCAGCGGGAGCGCCGCAGGCGCGCGCGGGCGTCGCTCGAGCTCGTCGGCCTCGGCGAGCGCGTCCACCACACGCCGAACCAGCTCTCGGGAGGCCAGCAGCAGCGCGTCGCCATCGCGCGCGCGCTCGTGACCGAGCCCCCGCTGCTCCTCGCCGACGAGCCCACGGGGAACCTCGACACCCGCACGAGCTACGAGGTGCTCTCGCTGCTGCAGGCGCTCAACCGCGAGCAGGGGATCACCATCCTGATCGTGACGCACGAGCACGACATCGCGGCCTGCGCGGACCGCGTGATCACGATGCGCGACGGCGTCGTGCGGAGCGACGTGCGCGCGGAGGCCCCGATGGACGCGGCGCGGGAGCTCGCGGCGCTCGGCCCGCCGGGGTGAGCGGCGCGCTCGAAAATCCGATTGAAACATGTTCTAGTCGGCGCATGGTCCACCCGCGCGTCGCCTCGACCGAGACCCAACCCCACGACGGCGAGGGCGAGCTGCTCCCCACACGCCCGCTCCGCGCCACGGAGATCGAGCGCTTCGACGACGAGGCGGACGTGGTGATTGTTGGTTTTGGAGGTGCCGGCGCCTCGGCCGCCATCGAGGCCTGCGGCGCGGGCGCCAGGGTGCTGGTGCTCGAGCGAGGCTCGGAGGGAGGCGGCTCGACCGCCCAGTCCGGCGGCATCCTCTACTTCGGCGGCGGCACGCCCATCCAGCGCGCGTGCGGGTTCGACGACAG
This sequence comes from Polyangiaceae bacterium, assembly GCA_020849655.1. GTDB lineage: Bacteria > Myxococcota_A > Polyangia > Polyangiales > Polyangiaceae > JADLFU01. Next base: position 31,401 of record JADLFU010000011.1, read on the forward strand.
CGTCGAGGAGATGTTCAAGTACGTCCTCGCGGCGAGCGGGCCGAACCCCGACGAGGCCAAGGTGCGCGCGTTCTGTGAAGGCAGCCTCGAGCACTTCGCGTGGTTCCTCGAGCAGGGGGTCGAGTTCAAGCCGTCGTTCTACGCGAAGAAGACGACCGAGCCGCCGACCGACGACTGTCTCCTCTACTCTGGCAACGAGGACTGCTGGCCCTTCAACCTCGTCGCGCGACCCGCCCCGCGCGGGCACAAGCCGAAGACCACCGGCAGCGCCGGCGGGCTCATCATGAAGCGCCTCATGGCGAGGGCGACGGCGCTCGGCGCGCGCGTGATGGAGAACGCGCGCGCGCAGACGCTGGTGGTCGACGCCGACGGGCGCGTCGTCGGCGTCGCGGCGAGGGTGCTCGGCGAGCGCCGCGTGGTCCGCGCGCACAAGGGGGTCATCCTCACGGCGGGCGGCTTCATCATGAACCCGCGGATGGTGGCCCAGCACGCGCCGAAGCTCCTCGCGGTCAACATCCAGATCGGCAACCCCGGCGACGACGGCGCGGGCATCCTGATGGGCGTGGGCGCCGGCGGCGGGACGATCTGCATGGGCGAGGGGTTCGTCTCGATGCCGTTCTACCCTCCGTCGAAGCTCGTCAACGGCATCATCGTGAACGAGCAGGGCCAGCGCTTCGTCAACGAGGACGCGTACCACGGCCGCACGGGCGACTTCATCCTCCGGCAGTCCGGCGGCCGAGCGTACCTCATCGTCGACAACAACTCCTACGGTCGCCCGATCTCCGGCATGCAACTGAAGGCCGCGGAGGAGACGGTGGCCGAGCTGGAGGGCGCGCTCGGGCTGCCGGCCGGATCGCTGACGCACACTGTCGATTTCTACAACCGTCACGCCGCGGCGGGGGCGGATCCGCTGTTTCACAAGAAGCGCGACTACCTCGCGCCGCTGTCGGAGCCGCCGTTCGCGGCCATCGACCTCTCGATCGACAAGGCCGTCGTCCCCGGCTTCACGATGGGCGGGCTCGACACCCTGCCGACCGGGGAGGTGGTGAGCGCCGCGGGGACGGTGGTGAAGGGGCTGTACGCCGCGGGGCGCACCACCGCCGGCATCCCGAGGTCCGCCGGGGGCTACTCGAGCGGGCTGTCGATCGGCTGCGCGACGTTCTTCGGGCGTCGAGCGGGCAGGGCAGCGGCGGCGACGACGACCGAGCGACACGGCGAAGGCTGACGTCTTCCATGGGTGTTTCTTCGACTACTTTCGCTACAGGGAGTCACACCGGTTGAAATACGAAGCATGTCTGGCGAAGAGGCCGCGTGCCGAGGTGGCCGCGTGCTTGTTTCAAGTCTACGCGGAGGCTCCGACGGGCGAGGCGCCTTGGCTTGGCCCAGCGGCCACGTGATAGGACTGCGGGGCGCCTGCCGCACCTCCGGGCGCCGTCGTCCGGACGTTCGGCTCGAGAGGTAGCGTCGCTTGCCGCGGCGACCGGGGCCGAGCGCAGCACAACGCCCCATCAGGGCACGCCGGCGGGATACGCGTCCCGTTGGCCCGTAGGCGAGCGTCGCGGACGACCAGCACCCTGTCGGCCGTGAGCGGGAGCGGCGCGGTGAGTGACAGCGACGAGTCCACGGCGTCGATCCGCGCGCCCGGCGGCAGCGACCAGGTCGCGCGCCGAGGAGCGCCGTGAGCACGTGCGGGCGGCGGGCGAGCAGTTCCGCGATGGCTTCGTGCTCCCTGCCGGGCACCTCGGTCCCCTTTGCACGCGGCCTGCCAGTCCGGGACCGCCATGTTTCTGGGGAGATCCAGCGCGGCGCCCCTGGACGTGGACGCGCGTCCGCTGGACGAGCGCGTCCACCCTCGGCCGCGCGTCAGGCGTCGAACTCGGGGAACGGAGTGGCGGGCTCGAGCGCCGCGGAGAAGTGCCGGAGGTGCGCGGGCGCGGACAGGATGCGCATCGCGGGCAGCTGGTGCCGGACGCGCGCCACGTCCTCGGCGACCGCGCCCACGTAGTCGATGTGGCTCTGCGTGTAGACGCGGCGAGGGATGGCCAGGCGCACCAGCTGGCGCCGCCCCTCGCCCGGGCCGAACATCAGCTCGCCGATCTCGCAGCTGCGCAGCCCCCCCGCGAGGTAGAGCGCGCACGCGAGCGACTGACCGGGGAGATCCGACGGCGCGAGGTGAGGCAGCGCGGCGCCCGCGTCGAGGTAGACGGCGTGCGCCGCCGCGGGCTGGACGACGACGAGCCCGTCGTCCTCCATGCGCTTCGCGAGGTAGCGCGCCGCCGCGTAGCGGTACTCGAGGTAGTGAGGATCGAGCACCTCGCGGAGCCCCTGCGCCATCGCGTCGAGATCGCGCCCCGCGAGCCCGCCGTACGTGGGGAAGCCCTCGGTGAGGATGAGGTTCACCTTCACCGCCTCCGCGAGCGCCCCGTCGCGCACGCCGAGCAGGCCGCCCATGTTGACGATCGCGTCCTTCTTCGCGCTCATCGTGAAGACGTCGGCGACGTCGAACATCGCGCGGGCGATCTCGGAGAGCGGCGTGTCGCGCATGCCCGGCTCGTCGCGCTGGATGCGGTACGCGTTCTCGGCGAATCGGCACGCGTCGAGCACGAGCGGGACGCGCGCGCGCCTGCATCGCTCGGCGACGGCGCGGAGGTTCCCGAGGGAGACCGCCTGGCCGCCCATCGTGTTGTTGGTCACGGTCATCACGACGAACGCGATCGACCCCTCGTGCCGCGCGAGGTGCTCGTCGAGGCGCGCGAGGTCCATGTCCCCCCCGAACGGCCGGTGCGCCGTCAGCGCGTCGGCGGCCGGCAGATCGATCCCAGCACCGCCCGCCACCTCGATGTTCGCGCGGGTCGTGTCGAAGAGCCCGTTCGAGAGGACGACCTTGCCCCGGAGCGGCACGACCGCGCAGAGGATCCGCTCCGCCGCGCGGCCCTGGTGCGTCGGCAGGACGTGCTCCATACCTGTCAGCTCGCGCACGACCTCCTGCAGCCGGAAGTAGCTCTTCGCGCCCGCGTACGACTCGTCGCCGCGCATCACCGCGCTCCACTGCTCCGCGCTCATCGCGCCGGTGCCGGAGTCGGTGAGCAGATCGATGATCACGTCCTCGGCGCGCAGCGAGAAGAGGTTGTAACGCGCGTCCGCCAGGAGGGCGCGTCGCTCGGCCGGCGTCGTGATCTTGATGGGCTCGACGACCTTGATACGAAACGGCTCGATGACGGGGCGTGCCATGCGCGGCAGTTATCACCCGCCCGCCGCGCCCGTCACCGCGGCGGAGCCGCGCCGCAAACAATGCCGCCAGGCGCCGGCTTCGGCGCAAGGGGTGCGTCAGATGCCGCGGGGTACCCGGTCGAGATCGATCTGGTCGAGCGCCTGCCGGATGAGGGCGCTGCGGTTGGCCTTGGTCATCCCGCGGGCCTTCAGCTCCTCGACCATCGCGTCGAGGCGCTCGAGATCGCGCGTGTACATGGAGATGCAGATCACCTTGTAGTGCTCCGGCTTGGGCGGCAGCGTCTTTGCCCGGGGGCGAGACGACGGCGACGGCGCGCCATAGAACCGACCGGACAGCACGCCCTCGACCTCGTCGCCCCCGAGCAGCGCCTCCGCCGAACCCCGAAATTCGTCACCCTTCATCGCTCTCTTCTCCTCTGTGTCGAAGCTCAGGCGCTCTCCGCCACTCGCAGCGTCGCGTCCGGCGCGACCGCGCCGAGGATGCGGTCGACCGCGTGCTGGTAGTCCTCGCAGGAGGCGGAGCCGGGGGCGTACTCCCACAGCGTCTGCCCCTGCGCCGGCGCCTCCTTGATCTTGATGGCCTGGCGCACGGGGCGGAGCGTCCGCTCACCGAAGTGCTTCTTCAGCGTGTCGACGGCTTCGTGACAGATCTTGGCGCGCGCGTCGTACATCGTCGGGAGGATCCCCCAGATGCGCACGGGGTGATGCAACAGCTGGTTCACGCTCTTCACTGTCTTGATGACCTGACGCATCCCGACGAGTGACAGGTAGTCGCAGGCGACGGGCACGAGGACGCTGTCGACGAAGCACAGCGCGTTCTGGTTCAACAGGGAGAGGCTCGGGGAGCAGTCGACGATCACGTGATCGTAGGAGCGCGCGAGCTGCGAGAGGCGCGACGCGAGCACGCGGTCGCGGTTCTGTCGCCCGGCGAGGTACAGCTCCGCCGCCGCCAGCGTCTCGTTTGACGGCAGCACGTCGAGGCCGGGCCGCACGTTGGTGACAGCGTCCTTGCCGGCGAGCCCCATCACGAGCACGTGGTAGAGCGAGCGCTCGCTCTTCATGCCAAGTGATACGCCGACGTTCCCCTGGGCGTCGGTGTCGACGAGCAGCACGCGCTTGCCCCGGCGCGCGAGCCCCGACGCCAGCGTCACGGAGGTGGTGGTCTTGCCGGTGCCGCCCTTGTGGTTGAAGATCGCGAGGTAGCGCGGCAGATCGGGCTCGGCCGGAGACGCCGGCCGCGCCGCGGGCGAGAGCGAGATGGCCTCGGCGGGCGCAGCGACGGGCCGGCGCGCGGGCGCCTCGTCGACGGCCTCCGCGACGAGCCGGGGCGCCGACGCCTCCGCGGCCTCGCGCGCCAGCTCGCCGAGCCGGACGCCGCGCGACTCCGCGCCGAGCTGGCCGCGGCACTCGGGGCCGCACGCGTACCTCCGCTGGCCCTTCACGTAGAGCACCTGGCTCACCAGCTCGACGGTGAAGCGCGTGGCGCACGCGTCGCACGCGACGGCGCCGTCGCCGCCCGCGCGCTGGCTCGTCTCCAGGCAGCGCTGGGAGCAGTAGTACGAGAAGCCGCCGTCGCGCTCCTCGCTCTGGTAGCGGAACTGGACGTCGAAGCTGGTGCTGCACACCGTGCAAGAGGCTCGCATCGCCATGGCGTGACGGGCTCCATCACGTCCGGCGCGGCCAGGCCAAATTTCTGGCGCGAGATCTCTCGTCTCGGCGGCGCCGCTCAGCCGCGCGCGTCCCACTCCTGCAGCGACATCACCTGCGGCTCGCCGTCCTCGGCCTCGAGCGCCGCGACGCCGGCGAGCGCGGCGCTCATGGTCGTGAAGTACGGCACGCTCGCGAGCAGCGCCTGCCGGCGCATCGCGTAGCTGTCCCGGATCGATTTCGCGCCGACCGTGGTGTTGACGACGAGCGAGATGTCTCCGTGGCGAAGTGCGTCGACGACGTGCGGCGAGCCCTCGGCGACCTTGTTCACGCGCTCGCACGGCACGCGGGAGCGCGACAGCGCGTCGGCGGTGCCCCCCGTCGCGACGACGTCGAGGCCGAGGTTGCGCAGGCGGCGGCCGAGCTGCACCGCGGCGGGCTTGTCGGCGTCCTTGACGCTGATGAGCGCCTTGCCCTTCCTCGGGAGCGCCATCCCGCTCGCGAGCAGCGCCTTGCCGAGCGCCCGCTCGAACGTGCTGGCGATGCCCATCACCTCGCCGGTCGAGCGCATCTCGGGGCCGAGGATCGTGTCGACGCCGGGGAACTTCGCGAACGGGAACACGCTCTCCTTCACCGCGACGTGCCGCGGCCACGCGAGGTCGTGGCAGCCCAGCTCGTCGAGGCTCATCCCCGAGATGACGCACGCGGCGAGCTTCGCGAGCGGGCGCCCCGTCGCCTTCGAGACGAACGGCACGGTGCGCGACGCGCGAGGGTTCACCTCGATGACGTAGACCTGGTCGTCCTTCACGGCGAACTGCACGTTCATCAGGCCGCGCACGCCGAGCTCGAGCGCGAGCCGGCGCGTCGCCTCCTCGATGCGCTCGACCGTCGCGATCGGCAGCGTGTGCGGCGGCAGCACGCTCGTCGAGTCGCCCGAGTGCACGCCCGCCTCCTCGATGTGCTGCATCACGCCGCCGATGACGACGCGCTTGCCGTCGGAGAGGCAGTCGACGTCGACCTCGGTCGCGTCGCGGAGGACCTCGTCGATGAGCACCGTCTGCGTGCCGGCCTCCCTCGCCGCCTCGCGCGCGAGGTGCATGTACGCGGCGAATTCGCCCTCGTCGTGGCAGATCATCATCGCGCGCCCGCCGAGCACGTAGCTCGGGCGCACGAGCACCGGGAACCCGATGCCGCGCGCCACGGCGAAGGCCTCCTCCTCGCTCTTCGCGATCCCGCCGCGCGGGCGCAACAGATCGAGCTTCGTCAAGAGCTGGTCGAAGCGCTCGCGGTCCTCGGCGCGGTCGATCGCGTCCTCGCTCGTGCCGAGGATGCGCACCCCGGCCCGCGCGAGCGGCACGGCGAGCTTGAGCGGGGTCTGCCCGCCGAACTGGACGATGACGCCCTCGGGGCGCTCGCGCTCGCAGATCGCGAGCACGTCCTCGAAGGTGAGAGGCTCGAAGAAGAGGCGGTCTGACGTGTCGAAGTCGGTCGACACCGTCTCGGGGTTGCAGTTGACCATCAGCGTCTCGACGCCGAGCTCGCGCAGCGCCATCGCCGCGTGGACGCAGCAGTAGTCGAACTCGATCCCCTGGCCGATGCGGTTGGGGCCTCCGCCGAGGATGACGATCTTGCGGCGCACCGTCGGCGCGAGCTCCTGCTCGCTCTCGTACGTCCCGTACAGGTACGGGGTGTGCGCGATGAACTCGGCCGCACAGGTGTCCACGCGCCCGTAGACAGGCTCGACGCCGAGCCCGCGGCGCTCCTCGTGGACGTCGAGCTCGGTCGCGCCGTGCGCGCCCCCGCCGGCGAGCAGCTGGCGGTCGGAGAAGCCGAGGCGCTTCAGCCCGCGCATGAGCTCGGCGCGCGCGTCGCCCGAGAGCGACGCGAGCCGCGGGATGTCACGCTCGGCGTCGAGGATGCGGGCGATCTGCGCGAGGAACCACGGGTCGATCTTCGTGCGCTCGTGCACCTCCGCCTGCGACATGCCGAGGCGCATCGCGTCCGCGACGTGGAACAGCCGCTCGGCCGTCGCGACGCCGATGAGCTTCGAGAGCGCCTCGCGCGTCTCGTCGTCGGTCGCGGGCGGCAGGTGCTGCGGCGCGGCGGGCGCCGACGGCGCGTCGATGCCGAGATCGCGCGCGGCCGGCACGATCGACGCTGCGAGCTCGCGGTAGTCGACCCGTCCGCGCAGCGACACGAGGCCCTCGCGCCCCGTCTCGAGGCTGCGCGCCGCCTTCTGCAGGGCCTCGGGGAAGGTGCGCCCGATGCTCATCGCCTCGCCGACGCTCTTCATCTGCGTGCCGAGGCGCGGATCGGCGCCCGGGAACTTCTCGAACGCGAAGCGCGGCCACTTCACGACGACGTAGTCGATGGTCGGCTCGAACGCCGCCGAGGTGTGCGTGATGTCGTTGCGCAGCTCGTCGAGGCGGTACCCGACGGCGAGCTTGGAGGCGATCTTCGCGATCGGGTACCCGGTCGCCTTCGACGCGAGCGCCGACGAGCGCGACACGCGCGGGTTCATCTCGATGACGACGAAGCGGCCGTCGCGGGGGTTCACGGCGAACTGCACGTTCGACCCGCCGGTCTCGACGCCGATCTCGGTCATGATCGCGCGCGCCGCCGAGCGCAGGCGCTGGAACTCCCGGTCCGTCAGCGTCATCGAGGGCGCGACGGTGATGCTGTCGCCCGTGTGCACGCCCATCGGATCGAGGTTCTCGATCGAGCAGACGACGATGAAATTGTCAGCTTTGTCGCGGATGACCTCGAGCTCGTACTCCTTCCAGCCGATGAGGCTCTCCTCGACGAGCACCTCGCCGGTCGGCGAGCACCGCAGCGCCCACGCGACCTTCTCCTCGAGCTCCGACGGCGTGGTGACGATGCCGCCGCCGGCCCCGCCGAGCGTGAAGCTCGGGCGGAGGATGGCCGGGTACCCGGTGCGCTCGACGATGCGCCGCGCGTCCTCGACGCTGTACGCGTAGTCGCTGCGCGGCGACTCGAGGCCGATCCTGTCCATCGCCTCCTTGAAGAGCCGGCGGTCCTCGGCCTTCTTGATCGCCTCGGGGCTCGCGCCGATGAGCTCGACGCCGAGGCGCGAGAGCACGCCGTCCTCGTGCAGCTCGAGCGCGAGGTTGAGCGCCGTCTGTCCGCCGAGGGTCGGCAGCACCGCCTGCGGGCGCTCTCGCTCCAGGATCTTCGCGACCGTGCGGCGCTCGAGCGGCTCGACGTACGTGCGGTCGGCGAGCTCCGGATCGGTCATGATCGTCGCCGGGTTGGAGTTGACGAGGACGACCTCGTAGCCCTCCTGCTTCAGCGATTTGGCGCCCTGGCACCCCGAGTAGTCGAACTCGCACGCCTGGCCGATCACGATGGGGCCCGACCCCAACAGGAGGATCTTCTGGAGGTCGTCTCGTCGCGGCATCGCGCGGGCCGTTAGCACGAGCCTACGGGCGCGCGACGGCGATCTCTGGTTCCCGCGGTGAGGGCCCCGAAGTACGACGGCGCCGCCGTGTCACGCGCCCTCGCCACGCTGCTCGCGCTCGCCGCGTGCCGCCCGGCCTGCGCCGGCGGCGACGCGCTGGGGACGCTGCCGCCGGAGCGCGACGCGGGCGCGGACGCCTACGCGGGCGTCGACGCCGCGGCGGACGCGAGCCTCGACGCGGAGGGTGGCGTCGACGCGGGCGGCCCGCCGTGCTCGACGGCGCTCGACTGCGACGACGGCCTCGCGTGTACCCGAGACGAGTGCGACCCCGTCTCGCGTCGCTGCGCGCGGACGCCCGACCACGCCCTCTGCTCCAACGGCGTGACGTGCGACGGCGTGGAGCGGTGCGATCTCGAGGTCGGCTGCCGCGCGGGGCCGCCCGTCACGTGCGACGACGGTGATCCCTGCTCCCTCGACGCCTGCGACGAGGCGACCCAGGCGTGCCTGCACGCGCCGCGCGACGCGGACGGCGACGGCGATCCAGACGCCCACTGCGTGCCCGAGAGCGCGCGCCCGGCCGACTGCGACGACAGTGATCCCCTCGTCTCGAGCAAGCGCGCCGAGGTGTGCGGGAACGGCCGCGACGACGACTGCGACGGCGAGATCGACGAGGCGGACTGCGCCGCCCCCGCGCACGAGGACTGCCTCGATCCGCTGATCATCGCCGGCGAGGGGAGCTTCCCGGTGTCGCTCGTCGGGGCGAAGCTCGATCTCGGCGCGAGCTGCGTGCCCACGGGCGCGTCCGTGCGCGACGCGGTGCTCGCGATCACGATCCCGGACGGGCCGCCGCGCCGCGTGGACGTGCGCGCCATCGTCCCCGACGGCACGGCCGAGGTCGCGATCTTCGGCGTCTGCGGCCAGCCGTCGAGCGAGCTGTCCTGTAGCAAGTCGGGCGCCACCGGCAAGGGCGCGCAGGTGGCGCACGCGCGCGCGTGGAGCGTGTCTCCGGGCGTCTTGCCGGTCGCGATCTACGGCGACGCCGACACGACCGCGGTCGTCGACGTCCGGTTCTCCGACGCGGGCGCGCCCCCGACGAACGAGACGTGCGGCGCGGCGGCGCCGCTCACGCCGGGCGTGGAGCACGTGGCGCCGCTCATCGGCGCGGCCGCCGATCTCCCCACCGCGTGCGCCGGCAGCGGAGGCGAGCTCGTGTACCGCCTGGAGCTCGACGCGCCGCACGACGTCCGCGTGTTCGCGTCCACCGTCGACGGCCTCGGCAGCGCCCAGCTCTCGCTGCGCACGGAGCCCTGCGGCGTGGCCGCGGGCGAGCTCGCGTGCTTCACGGGGAACCCGGTCTCGGCGTTCGCGCGCGGCGTCGGGCCGGGCCCCGTGTGGGTCTCCGTCCGCGCGACCGCGCCGACCGACGTCTCGCTGCTCGCCACCCTCGAGCCGCCGACGAAGCCTCCCGCGGACGAGCGCTGCGACACCGCGCCGCCGCTGCCGCCGAGCGGGGAGCTGCTCGTGCAGCTGGCCGATCACACCGACGATCACACGGCGTGCGGCCCGGGCCTCGTCGACGCCGCGTACGCGCTCGAGCTCACGGAGACCTCGGACGTGCTCGGTGTGCTCCGCGTCTCCCAGACGGACTACGGCGCGCTGTCGTTCGCGCGCGCGCCGTGCGCCACGAAGGACGATCTGCTCGCCTGCACCTACGCGGCGTCCTCGCCGATGCGCGTCGCCTCGTACGGCGTCCCGAAGGGCAGCTACCGCTACGTCGTCGAGCTCGCGGACGGCGCGCCCGCCACGCTGCTGTCCGCCGTCCGCCCCGCGGTCGCGCCGACGTTCGTGCCGCTCGCCGACACCTGCGACGCGCCGATGCTCATCCCCCCGACCGGGGGGCGCTTCCTCGGCAACACGAGCAACGCCTTCGCGCAGTACTCGGCCGGCTGCGATCAGGGCGGGACGGGCCCGTTCGGCGCGCCCGAGCAGATGTTTCGCCTCGAGCTCCCCGAGAAGCGCCGCGTGCTCTTCGACACCTCCGGCAGCTCGTTCGCGACGATCCTCGACGTCCGCAAGGGGCCGAGCTGCCCGGGGACGGAGCTCCAGAACGGCTGCGCCGCCGGCTACCTCTCGCAGCGCAGCTTCGTCGACCTGACGCTGTCGGCCGGCACCTACTTCGTGCAGCTCGACGGCTTCGCGCTGCAGTCCGGGGCGTACGAGCTCTCCGTGTGGGTGCTGCCTCCCTGACCGGTCGCTACGGCGTGGGCGGGTAGGGGGGGCCGAGCGTCATCGACGCGACGTCCTTCGTCGTGACGAGCGGGGTCTTCTTCGCCTTGTCGCCGTAGATGGGCACGGCGGTGCACGTGTAGCCGCAGGTCGCCCTCTTCACGTAGACGTCGGCCGCGATCCACACCGCCTTCTGGCAGTCGGAGGGCTGGAACGTCACGACGTTGTCGTACCCCGACGGCTTCAGCTGGCCGCCCTCCCGCACCGAGCCGAGCTGCGCGATGGGCGCGCCGTTGCAGTGGAGCGTCAGCGAGGGGTGAGTTGGCAAAGTCTTGGTGCACTCACCAAAATAGTGCACGGCGACGCGGATCCACGCGCCGTCCGGCAGCTCGTCGAAGTTGACGTTCTCCGGCGCGCAGAACGACGGGTGCGACGGATCGGTCTGGGCCGCGTCGCAGCTGTGGTTGTCGAGGTCGAGCCGCGGGTTGTGGCAGCCCTTCTTCTGCGCCTTCCAGGCGTCGCCGGTGCCCCGCGGCGCGAAGTAGCACGAGTTCTTCGCCGGGTCGGGGTAGAGCGTCCAGTTGCGTGGCGAGGCGGTGTCGGAGAACCAGCTGGGCCCCGGGGCGGGATCGCCCGGCCCCGTCTGATCGTCGTAGCTGTCGATGGTGCAATTGCCGAAGTAACAGTCGTCTCCGCCGCCGGTGAACACCCACGGCGTCAGCGCGCCGGGCCGGTGCACGTGCAGGTCGAGGTCGGGGCCCTTCGCCGAGGTCGGGGTCGATCCCTCGACGCCGACGTTGTCCCACGCGAGCTCGACCCGCAGGCCCTCTCCGGCGACGTACACCTTGTAGTTGCACGTCTCGGCGACGCCGCCGACGGACTTCGTGTACGAGACCTCGTACTCGCCCGACTGGAGCGGCTGGAAGCTCGCGGCGTTGCTCCCGGGCGAGCTGACGGCCGGGCAGGTCTGCACGCCCGCCGGGCACTTGACCTCGTACTTCTCCGAGCCCGGATCGGCGTTGGTGGTGTACCCGGCCGTGCCCTTCGAGAGCTGCACCGTCGCGAAGGGGACGGCCTCGAGGTCCTTGCAGACGCCCGCGCCGCCGACGCACGCGTCGGGGCCGAGCCCCTGCTTGCCGCCGCTGCACGCGTTCCACTCACCGACCTCCTGACACCGCATGAAGCCGTCGCGGCAAGTGCCAGTCCCGCGGAGCGCAGGGTCTCCCTTGAAGCACCAGTGGGAGGTGCCGGGCGTGCAGGGGCAGCCCTCATCCACCACGCCGTCGCAGTCGTCGTCGAGCCCGAGGTGAGCCTCGTCGCACAGCTCCGTCGCGCCGCACGTCGTGGCGACGGCGCCGCAGAGCGGCTTGACCGCGCCCCCCGCGCCCGCGCTCGCCCCGCCCTGGGCCGCAGCCCCCGAGGCTCCTCCGCCGCTGAACGGATCTCCGCCCTCTCCCCCCTGCGCCGTGCCCCCCTGGGCGCCGCCCACGCCTCCGCCTTGCGCCGCGCCGGCCGCCTGGGCGCCGGCCGCGCTGGTGCCACCGCTCGACACCGCTGCGCCCGAGCCCGCCGCCGCCGCGTCGCCGTCGAAGGACGTGCCGCCGGAGCCGCATGCCTGCGCGGCGGGGACGGCGACGAGGGCGGCGAGCAGGGCCAGGGTGTGCCGCGCCCGCGCGGCATCCGACGAGGCCCTCATCGCGTCAGTTGGCGCACATGTCGCTGGCGGCCGTGGGGTAGCTCCCGTCGGCCTTGAACAGCCAGTTGGTGGGCGCCGTCCCCGGGTTGAAGCTCGCGCCGCCGTTGTCCCGCGGGCCGTTGTTCACGCAGATGAACTGCGAGCCGTTCGACTTCTGGTGCCAGGAGTCCTTGTTCCACTTGGAGGCGGCCTCGGAGGGCTCGATCGCGCACGGATCCTTCGGGTCGCCCTTCCAGTTGACGACGCCGACCTGCCACATCGAGCCGTAGTCGCGCTGGCCCTCCGTCCAGAGCTGCGGATACTGGTCGGGCTTGCTCATCAGCGCCGCGGGGTCGTAGCCGAAGTAGTACTTCAGCTCGCCGTCGCAGTAGACGTTGACGCGGGGCCGGGCGGGCTTCGCGTTCGCCGCGCCGTTCGAGCCCTGCACGCAGTTGTAACACTGCACGCCGATCGCGAACCTGTCGCCGGACTTCAGCACCTGCCCGTCGAGGTTGATGTTCTCGGGGCCGCAGAAATTGTGGTAGTTCTCGCCCACCTGCCCCGGGTCTTGCTCGGGCGCGTTCGGGTCGGCGATGGCCGGATCGCAGTCCAGGTTGTCGCGGTCGAGGCGCGGGCTCGCGCACGGGCGGGTGGAGAAGCGGCGGGAGCCCCAGCCGTGGCAGACGCCCGTGTTGCCGGGCTCGTTCGTGATCTCGTTCGAGTACCAGCCGGGGGTCGCGTTCACGCCGGATTTGGTGCGGTTGCCGCACGCGGAGTTCGGCGAGTAGTAGCAGTCGTCCGAGTTCGGCGCGACGCCGGCCGCGTCGAACCAGCCGTGCTTCCCGTTCCCGCTCGGGTTGCCCTGCAGGCGCGCGACGTGCAAGTCGACGTCGTTGTCGGTCTGGGGCGAGCCGGCGTTGCCCGACCAGCCGACCTCGGGCCAGCAGAGCTCGACGCGGAGGCCCGGCGCGCGCACCTTGACGAGCTGCGTGCACTGCCCCTCCTTGTCCTGCTTCGTCAGCGGATCCTTGTAGGTGAACTTACCGGTGACGTAGTAGTCGCCCGAGAGCGAGAACGCCGGGTAGAGCTTCGCGGGGGTGGTGCCGCCCTGCGCGACGTAGCCCTGGCGGGTGCCGGCGGGCTTCGTCGGATCCGGCTGGCCCTTGTCCGGGATCTGCGGCAAGAGGTTCGTCTCGGTGCCGAGGTGGGTCGTCGCGAAGTCGCCCGTGGTGTCCTTCGTGGGGAACAGCGCGAACGTCGGGTGCGGCAGGATGTCGTCGCACGGGCCGCCGACGACCGTCCAGCGCCAGTTCGTCACGTTGCCGGCGACCTTCGGGTCGAGGATCTTCGGGTCGAACCACGTGGCGCCGTCGATGCCGTCGATGGACTTGGGATCGTTCGGCTGGGCCGAGAACTGGCCGACGTTCTTCGGGTCGGGGAAGGGCGTCGTGTAGATCGGGCCGGTCGGGCAGAGGAGCGGATCCTGCGGGATGCACTCGCAGCCCTCGGCGGGGTTCTTCTCGAGGCCGTCGCAGTCGCGATCGCCGGGCGTGCAGACCTCGGCGTCGGGCTTGACGGTGCCGATGCAGTAGCCCGACCACGCCTTGCCGAACTCGCCCGCGGTGCAGGCGACCTTGCCCGGCTGCTTGCAGATGCCGACGGGCAGCTTCGTCTGCGGATCGACCCGCGTCGAAGGCACGGAGTAGCAGTCCTTCGTGGCGCCCGCGCCCGGGCAGTCGCAGCCCTCGTCGACGAGGCCGTCGCCGTCGTCGTCGAAGCCGTTGCCGCTGGTGCCCTCGGGGATGCCCGTCCAGCCCGGCGGGAGCTTCGTCGCGTCGCACTCGTTGTCGACCGCGGGGCGCGGCTTGCCCTGGATGGGGCCGGGGGTGCCGGGGGTCTTCACGCACGCGCCGCCGGCGCCGCCCGTCGAGGTGCCGCCCGTGTTCGCGCCGCCCTTCCCCGACGCGCCGCCGCTCGCGCTGCTGCCGGCCTTGCCGCCGTTGCCGCCCGACGTGCCGCCGCCGGTGGACCCGCCCGACCCGCCGCAGTTCGCGAAGGCGCAGCCGCCCGCGCTCGCGCCCGTCCCGCCGCCCGCCGCGGCCTTCCCGCCGGTGTTCGAGCCGCCGCCGGTGCCGGTACCAGCCTTGCCGCCCCCGCCTGGGTTCGAGCCGCCGGGGCTGGTCACCTCGCCGTCGCTGCCGCCGCAGGCCGCGACCGACGCGAGCGCCGCCGTCAGGAGGGTGAGGATGCTGGCGCCTCGGCGCGCGCTTCGGGCAACGGGGGAGAGGGGCATGGTCATGAGCAAAGCTCCTTTCGGGCGGGGAGGGGAATAGCGCCTCGCGCGCACAGCGTACGCGACGAGGGCCTGGGTCCGCAACCGTCGCGGGCCCGAGCGCGAGCATTCTGCCTCCCGATGCGCGGCGGTGATGGAGCTTGCAGAGCGCTTGTCGGGGGGATAGTGCGCGCGGATGAGGAGCCACTTCAGGTTCATCGGCACCGTCTTGACCACGCTCACGGCGCTCGCCTGCGCGTCCGGCGCGGCCTCCAGCGACGATGACGGGAGCGCGGCCGACGGCAGCGCAGGGACGTCGCAGGCAGGCGCGAGCGCGGCGGGGACCAGCGCGGCAGGCAACGGCGCAGGCGGCGCGACGGCGGGGCACAAGCCCGGCGAGGGCGGCGCCTCTGCGGCGGGGGCGCCCGCGGGCGGGGCGTCTGCCGCCGGCGCGCAGCTGGCGGGCAAGGCGGGGGCGTCGGCGGGAGGCTCTCCGTCCGGCGGCACGTCCGCGGCCGGGGCCTCGGGCGCCTCCGCGGGCAAGGCCTCCGCGGGCTCGTCGTCGGGGGGCACCTCCGGCGGCGATCCGTTCGGGGGCGGCGGCAGCGCGGGAACACCTGGCGGGGGCGCCTCCGCGGGGGGAGACCCGTCCGGTGGCGGTGGGAGCGCGGG
The DNA here is from genome assembly GCA_020849655.1 of Polyangiaceae bacterium. Lineage (GTDB taxonomy): Bacteria > Myxococcota_A > Polyangia > Polyangiales > Polyangiaceae > JADLFU01. The sequence goes on from JADLFU010000011.1 coordinate 46,542, forward strand.
AGCGTCGGGCGGCGCGGGGCCGTGTGGCTCGCTGTGCAAGGTCGGCGGCCCGAAGGACGCGTCGTGTGATCCGTGCGTCGCCAAGGTCTGCGCCGCCGAGCCGTCGTGCTGCTCGACGGAGTGGAACGCGTATTGCGCAGGCCGCGCCGCCGAGGAGTGCGGGCCGTCGGCGGGCTGCCTCTCGCCCGAGGACTCGTGCGTCGAGGCCCAGGGGTTCTCGGCGACGTCGAGCAGTGCGTGCGAGGCGTGCGTCCAGACCGACTGCGCCGTGCCGTACGACTACATCTCGGGGAGCCTGTCGTGCGGCTCCTACTCGGGCGACTGCAACGATCTGTGCGTGAGCGACGCGTGCTTCTGCGCGTGCATGGTGCCGAGCACGCCGACGACCCAGTGCGACTTCGCGTACTCCGACCTCTACCTGTGCATCGCCAGCAACTGCGCGGCAGAGTGCAACTGATCCGCGTCTGGGCGAAGCGGCGCCGGCGGACGCAGGTTACTGCGTGCGCTTGATGATGTGAAACCCGAAGGGCGTCTCGACCACCAGGCTGATCTCGCCCTCCTTCAGCGCGAACGCGGCGTCGGCGAAGGCCTTGTCGAGATCCTCGCGGCGGACCTTCCCCGTGGAGCCGAGGCGCTCGATGGCCGCGGGGTCGTCGCTGTGCTTCTTCACCATCCCGGTGAACGTGTCGCCGTCGGCGCCGACCAGCGCCATGCGGAGATCGTCGGCGAGCTTCTTCGCCTCGGTCTTCGAGCGCTTGACGCCCGGCTGCGCGCGCTTCGCGCCGCGGTACGCGATGAGGATGTGCTGCGCCACGATCGTGGTGGGCGGCGCCGCGGGCGCGCTCGCGGACGCCGTGGCGAACGGGCTCTCGGCGACCGGGCGCACAGGCTCGGCGGTCTTCTGCGGGGCGGGCTCGACCTTCGGCGGATCCTTGCAGGCGGCGAGCAGCGCGAGCAGGGCGAACTGGGGGATCAGGCGGCGAATCGTCACTCGTTGGGTCTCCATCACATCGCTGGGCGCGCGACGGACGGCGGCCCGCCCGCGGCGATCTCGCGAGCCTGCGCGCCGCCGGGCTCGAGGTGCCAGGTGAGATCCTGGTGGCCGAGCGCGCCGGCGAACCTCAGCCCGAAGGACGTGCTGTTCGCGTCGATCGTGGGCGTGCCATCGTCGCGCTTCACGGGGAACGTCACGCGGAACGCCTGGCGCCAGATCGTCGTGTAAGGAAAGTAGGTCACCTCCGCGGCGCCGGGCTTGCGCACGGCCTCGATGCGGAGCGGCGCCGTCTCGTTGCCGGTGCTGTCGACGAGGCGCAGCACCCACGCGCTCGAGCGCTTGGTCAGCTGGTTCCACCGGCGGTTGGGCCCGTGCAGCGTGACGTAGAACCGGTGCTCCGCGCGCGTCTCCCGCAGCGAGCGCTCGAGCAGGTCGCGGCGCTGGTCGACGGTGAGGCGGTAGTCGTCCGCGTAGCGCACCGAGTACGCCCAGCGAAAATCCCAGGACTCGAACGTCGTCGTCACCGTCAGCAGATCGTCGAGCTCGGCGAGCGCGACCAGCGAGCCCGAGCGCGTCCAGCGGCGCAGGATCTGGTCGTAGTCGAAGGGCACGTACTCGCGCGGGCCCTCGGCGAGCGTCACGCGCGGCGGCGCGCACGCGACGAGGGCCGCGGAGAGCAGCGAGATCGTGGCGAGGGCGCCCGCGAGGGACCGGAGCGTGGGCATGTCCGAGGCGCGGGGAGCATAGGCGGCGCGTCGGCCGGACACCAGCGGTTCCGGGCGCGTCCTCCCGCTTGCGGCCGCGCGCGCGACGGTGTCTGGGGCGCTCACGATGGGCTCGACGAGGGCGCTCTTCGCGGTCGCCGTCGCGGCGCTCGCGTTCGCGTGGAGCGGGCCGCTCGCCCGGCTCGCGTCGCCCGCGCACCCGCTCGTGATCGCGGCCGGGAGGTGCGCGCTCGCGGCGCTCATGCTCGGCGCGCTCCGCCCTCGGGCGCTGCTGCGCGAGCTCTCGTCGGCGCCGCCCTTGGCGCTCGGGCTCGCGCTCGCGGCGGGCGCGCTGCTCGCGCTGCACTTCGGGTTCTTCCTCGTGGGGCTCTCGCGGACGAGCCTGCCGGCGGCCGTCACGCTGGTGTCGCTCGAGCCTGTGGCGGTCGTCTTGACGGCGTGGGCGTGGCACCGCGTGCGCCCCGCGCGCGGCGAGGCGCTCGGCGTCGCGCTGGCGACGGCGGGCGCGGTGATCGTCGCGCGGGGGGCGGGGGGCGGGCGGCACACGCTCGCGGGCGATCTGCTCGTCGTCGCGGCCGTCGCGCTCTACGGCCTCTACCTCGGCGCGGCCCGCGCGGCGGCGCGCGAGCTGTCGCCGCTCTCGTACGTCACGCTCGTGTACGCGCTCGCCGCGGCGGCGCTCGGCGTCGCGTGCCTCGCGGTGGACGCCAGCGTCTCGGCGGTGCCAGCGCGCTCGTGGGCGATGATCGGCCTGCTCGCGCTCGGCCCGACGCTCGTCGGGCACTCGCTCGTGCAGTGGGCGTCGCGCGCGGGCGTCTCGCCGTCGATCGTCGCGCTCGTGTCGCCGGGCGAGACGCTCGGCTCGCTCGTCATCGGCGCCGCCTGGCTCGGAGAGGCGCCCTCGGGCGCGGAGGCGCTCGGGGCGGCCGTCGCGCTGACGGGGGTCGTCGTGACCGCCCGGGGCGCGCGCGCGGGCTGATGACCCTCGGCGCTGGTTCGAGCGCCGCGGGCACGCCTCGGGACGCTCATGCTCAGGGGTTGTCCTTCGTGCCCTTCAGCTTCTGGCAGGCGTACGGCTTCACGTCGTGGATGGACGCGGTCGCGGCCTTGTATTTCTCGAGCAGCGAGCGGTGCAGCTCCTTGTCGGTCTTCACGAGGTTCACCTTCTCCTCGGGATCGGCGATGACGTCGTAGACCTGCTGGTAGGCGTCGTCGCCGTACGAGATGATCTTGTGCGAGCCCGTGACGAGCGCGCGGCGGCGATCGTTGTCGCTCGTGCGAGGCAGGTCGACGATGACGTCGCGCTCGCCGGGCGTGACCTCGCCGAGCAGCTCCGGCACCAGGCTCTGGCCGCGGAGCGACGGCTCGCGCGGCGCGCCGAGCAGCTCGAGCATCGTCGGCGCGAGATCGAGGTGGCTCCGCGCCTGCGCGACGCGGCGGGGCGCGACGCCCGGGACACGGAAGAACCACGGCACGCGGACGAGGTTCTCGAAGATCTCGAAGCCGTGGCGGTAGACGCCGTGCTCGCCGAAGGACTCGCCGTGATCCGCCGAGACGACGACGGCCACGCGCGACGCCCACGGCTGCTTCGCGATGAAGTCGAGCAGCTTCTTCACGTGCCTGTCGGTGAACTCGATCTCGCCGTCGTACAGATCGCGGGCCTTCTTGCCCCAGTCGGTGCCGTCCTTGTGCGGCATGTACTGATCGTGTGGATCGAGGAAGTGCACCCAGAAGAAGAACCGGCCGCGGGTGTTCTCCTCGCGCGAGAGCAGCGCCTCGGAGATCTCCTCCAGCTGCGGCGAGGTGACGTTCTCGTCGGTCTGCGCGTTCCACTTGAGGCCGGGGACGATCCGCCACTCGTCGAACCCCTGCGAGAGCCCCGAGCCCGGCTTGAAGTACCCGTGGCCGTGCACGGCCATCGTGCGCACGCCCGCCGCCTGCAGGCGCTCGGGGAACATCGTCACGTCCTTCGGGTACGTGCCGAAGAAGTAGCCGTCCCGCTTGACGGCGCCCGGGTACTCGCCCGCGAGCATGCCGCCCAGGCTCATCGAGGTGTACGAGGAGAGCGCGTACGCGCGCGTGTACGAGACGCTCTCCTTCTCGAGCGCGGTCAGCGTGGGCGCGATGTCGCGCGGGTAGCCGGCCCAGGGCATGTCGGCGCGCATGCTGTCGAGGGTGATCAGCACGACCGAGAGGTTCTCCGGGAGCTTCGCCGCCTTCGGCGCCGCGGGGGCGGACGCCGAGGGCGCGACGGCAGACGAGGCCGCTGGGGGAGCCGAGGGCGCCGCGACCTGCGACGTCGACGCGGCGGGCGTCGGGGGCGGCGAGCGATCGCAGCCGGCGAGGCCGGCGAGCGCGAGGGCGAAGAGCGGGCGGGCGCGGACCACGCCCTCCGATAGACCGAGCGCGCCTTCGCGGCGAACTTTCGGCGAGCGCGGGCGCCGCCGGGCACAAAACGACAGAGGCGCCGGTCGAAACCAGCGCCTCTCTCGTCTCACGTTGTGACCCCGACGGGACTCGAACCCGTGTTACCGGCGTGAGAGGCCAGTGTCCTAACCGCTAGACGACGGGGCCTCACTCCACGAAACTGCTGCTGCTTGTGTCACCCAGGATCGAGCGGCTGCCCGGCCCGGAGTGGCTGGGGGACAAGGATTCGAACCTTGATAGACGGAGCCAGAATCCGTCGTCCTGCCATTAGACGATCCCCCAAGGGAGGTTGAGATTGTCACCCGCGCGCCCTCGCGGGCGAACGGGACGCGGCTTCTCCCTCATCGGCGCGCGCTTGTCAAGCAGAACCGGCCGAGCGCGCCGCGAGCAGCGCGCGGCCGCGTGGCGAGACCTCGTAGCCGACCTCGAAGCTCATCGTCAGCCCGAGCTTCTTCAGCTTCACGACGTCGGCCTTGAACGGCGCCGTCTCGCGGCCGAGCTCGCGCGCGAGGCGCGACGCCGCGACGCGTGGTCGCGCGACGATGAGCGCGAGCGTCGCCGCCGTCCACGGACCTGTGCGCCCGCGCGCGTCGAGCGCGGCGAGCCTCTTCGACAGCGCGGCGACGTCCGCCCCGGAGAGCCGATCGTCCAGCGCGAGCTCGCTGCGATCGCCGTCGCCCTCGTGCACGAACGTGACCCGGGTGACCTCGGTGTCCGGGGTCGCGCCGAACCTCGCGAGGTACGCGACGAGCGCGGCCGGATCGTCGAACCCCGCGCGCCGCGCGTCGTCCTCACCGACCTCGCCGAGCAGGACGCGCGCGGTCGCGTCCACCCGCAACACGCCGATGGGGTGGCAGCGGTAGCGCCCGCCGGGCTTGACCTTGGGCTTGTCCCACTTGCGGAACGTCAGCGTCACCTCGCCGCGGACGATGGCGTCGTGGAACCGGCTCTCGAACAGCAGCATCGGCCCGAGGTTCTACCACCCGCGCGTCGGGCGTGGCAGAGAGGCGAGCTGGAACATGTTCACCCCAGAAAAGAAGCTGCTGTCGGCCGTGTTGCTCTGCGCCCTCGCCGCGTGCGGCGGCTCGACCGACGACGCGCCCCCCGCGGCCTCCGGGGCGGGCGGGAGCGCGGGGACGGGCGGGAGCGCGGGGGCGGGCGGCGGCGCGCCCACGTCCGCGCTGTCGTGCCCGGACGGCCTGAAGATCTCGAGCGGCCTGAACTCCGGCGTCCAGATCGGCGAGTTCCCGCGGTCGTTCCAGATCGACTTCCCGACGTCGGCGTCGAAGCCGCCCGCGGTCGTGTTCCAGTGGCACGGGTTCGGCGACACGGTGGCGAACTTCCGCGGCGCGCTCGGCCTCTCGCCCGACCTCGATCCCGACCTGCCGCTCGTGCTCGTCACCGTCGACGATCTCGGCCTCATCCCGACGCGCGGGCTCGACTGGGCGCTGTTCGACGCGGGCGCGGCCGACGATCCGAACCCCGATCTGCTGCTGTTCTCGTCGGTCGCGGGGTGCCTCATCCGCGATCACGGCGTCGATCCGGCGCGCGTGTACTCGGTCGGCTTCTCGGCGGGCGCGGTGATGACCAACCTCGTCTCGTCCGCGTTCCCGCGGGACGTCGCGGCCACCGTCGCGTTCTCCGGCGCCTGGTTCAACGACGCGCCGGAGGCCGCGGCCGTCAACCCGCTGAACTTCAAGATCACGTACGCGTGGCCCGCGCTCGATCCCGCGTCGCCGGTGCCGGTGATGATCACGCACGGCGGCCCGACCGACACGTACTCGAACCTCGGCAGCCAGATCATCGACTTCGAGAAGTCGGCGGCGCTCGCGGCGCCCTTCCTGACCGCCGCGGGGCGCGAGGTCGTCGACTGCGCGCACACGTCGGGGCACACGCCCGACCCGCACGTGAAGGCGTCGCTCATCCTGCAGTTCTTCAAGGATCACCCGCGCGGCGCGCCCGCGGCGTGGAAGACGACGCCGCCGGCGGCGCTGCCCGCGTCGTGCAAGGTGCTGTAGCGCGCGATCTCGACTACTGAGCGCGCGACTTGCCCGCGATCTCCATCGTCATCCCCGTCTACAACGAGGAGGCCATCCTCCACGCCGCGTGCGTCGATCTGCGCGAGCGCCTCCGCCCGTACGGGTGGGACTACGAGGTCATCCTCGCCGAGAACGGCTCTCGCGACGGGACGCTCGCCGTCGCCGCCGCGCTCGGCGAGCGCGATCCGCGCTTCCGTGCGCTCTCGATCGGCGAGCCGAACTACGGCCGCGCGCTGCGGATGGGCATCCGCGAGGCGCGCGGGGACCTCGTGCTGTGCGACGAGATCGACCTCTGCGACGCAGCCTTTCACAAGGCCGCCGTCGCCATCCTCGAGGCCGGGCTCGCCGATCTGGTCATCGGCTCGAAGCTGCTCGCCGGCTCGCGCGACGAGCGCCCGGCCTACCGGCGCGTGGCGAGCCGCGCGTACAGCGGCCTCTTGCGCACGGCGCTCGGGTTCCGCGGCACCGACACCCACGGGCTGAAGGCCTTCCGCAAGCGCGCGCTCGCGCCGATCGTCGACGCGTGCGTGGTCGACAAGGACGTGTTCGCGAGCGAGCTGGTCATCCGGGCGCAGCGCGCGGGCGTGCCCTGGTGCGAGATCCCGGTGCGGGTGATGGAGAAGCGGCCGCCGTCGATCGCGCTGCTCTCGCGCGTGCCCGCCGTCGTGCGCCAGGTCGCGACGCTGACGTGGGCCATCCGCGTCGCGCGCCCTGATGACGCCGTGGTACGGTCGCCGCCGCGATGAACCGCGGACTGTGCGCGCTCCTCGGCTCGCTCGCGGTGGCGGCGCTCGCCGCGGGCTGCCGCGATCGGCCTCGGCCCGGGGCGGCCGCCACTGCGTCGCCCTCCGCGTCCGCCGCGCCGCCGCCCCGGTGGGCGCCCAGCGAGCGCGACGCGGCGCTGTCCGCGGGGCGCGCGGTGCTCGAGCGGCACGAGTGCACGCGGTGCCACAAGATCGACGATCTCAAGGAGGCCGCGCGGCCGCTCGCGTGCACGAGCTGCCACGTGTTTCTCACGGGCCTGCGCCCCGGGGACCGCCAGTACAAATCCATCGCCGACAAGTACGGCGAGGGCGTGATGAAGCGCTACCAGCGCAACATCCAGCACCTGGTCGGCTCGCCCGACCTGTCGATGATCGCGCGCCGCGTGCGGCCGAGCTTCCTCGCGAGCTTCCTCGCCGAGCCGTTCGATCTGCGGCCGACGCTGGAGGAGAGCATGTTCCGCCACGCGCTCTCGCCCGCGGACGTGCGCGCGGTCGTGCGCTACTTCGCGGCGAAGGCCGACGCCCCCGACCCGGAGACCACGCCCGACGAGCCGCCGCCGCCCGCCGATCCGGCGAAGGTGGCCGCGGGCAAGGCGCTCTTCCTCTCGCGCGGGTGCGCCGCGTGCCACACGTACGGCAACCTCGCGACCGGCGTGACGGCCGACGCGCTGAAGAAGGCCGGCCTCGCCGCCGCGCTCGCGCCGAACCTCCGCTTCACCCGCGAGCGCACCCGCCTCGACGTGCTCGTGCCGTGGATCGTGGACCCGCAGCGCGTCGCGCCCGGGACGCTGATGCCCGCGCTCGGCCTGTCCCCCGACGACGCCGGCGCGATCTCGCAGTTCTTGCTCCACGGCGACCCCGAGCTCCTGCCAGCGGCCGAGCCCGTCGAGCCCGCCGCGCCGAAGGTGCTCGCGGAGCACGTCGGCTGGGAGACAGTCAAGGAGCAGGTGCTCGGCAAGGTCTGCGTGCACTGCCACATGAACGACTACGAGAAGGATCCCGGCCCCGGCAACAAGGGCGGCCTCGGGTACCCGGGGTCGGGCCTGAGCATGCGCACGTACGAGGCGCTCGTCGCGGGCGTGCCGGCGGAGGGCGGCAAGCGGGTGAGCGTGCTGCAGCCGCGGCCCGGCGAGGCGCTCCCGCGCGTCCTCTCCGCGATGCTCGATCGCCGGCGCGAGGAGCCGCGCGACCACGTGCCCGCGTTCGCCGATCGGCCGCGTCCTCATTACCCGAAGACGCTCGGCATGCCGCTCGGCCTCCCGTCGATGAACGACCGCGAGGTGTCGCTCGTCGCGACCTGGATCGCGCAGGGCTGCCCCGGCCCGAAGGCGGTCACCGGCATGCCCGGCGTCGACGACGGGTACCTGGTGCCCGACGGCCCCATCAAGAAGAACCAGGGCTGCGAGGCGCGCGCGCCCGAGGCGAAGCGCCCGTCGTGGGCGGTCGACGCCGCGAAGCCGTGAGCCCGCGCGGCGGGGCAGGCGAGGGGCTCCGCGCGTTCCTCGGGCTCGCGGAGGGAGAGGGCCCGCGCGCGCTCCGCCTCGTGTCGCTGATCTTCGTGATGTCGCTCGGCCTCGTGCTGATGAAGGCCGCGCAGAGCGGCATCTTCCTCGTCTCGTACCCGCGCACGATGATCCCGTGGGCCTTCGCCGCGTCGGCCGCGCTGCTGGCGATGCTGTCGATGGGCACCGTCCCGCTGGCGGCGCGGCTCGGGCCGTCTCGCCTCGCCGGGCGCACGCTCCTCGCCGCCGGCGCCGCGGTGCTCGGGCTCAGGCTCGCCCTGTACCTGCGGGTCCCGCACGCGAAGTTCGCGCTGTATGTCGTCATCGAGGCGCTCGCGGGCGTGCTCCTGATCCAGGTGTGGAGCGTCGTCAGCGAGGCGACGAACGCGCGCAGCGCGAAGCGGCTGATGCCCGTCGCCGGCATCGGCGCGTCGACGGCGTGGACGCTCGGCGGCCTGCTCGTGCCGCTCATCATCCGCGCGCTGTCGGCGAGCGCGCTGCTCGTCCTGTCGCCGGCGCTGTTCCTCGTCGCGTACGCGATCGTGCGGCGCGTGATGGCGCTCGATCTCGGCGAGGGGCGCGAGAAGGGTCGGGCGCGCGCGGGGCTCGTCTCGGAGTGGCGCGCGGGGCTCTCGTTCGTGCGGCGGGTGCCGCTGATGCGCGTCGGGGTCGTCCTCTCGGTGCTCGCGCTCCTGACCGAGCAGCTGATGGATTTCCAGCTGATGAGCGCCGCGCGCGAGCGGTACGGCGCGCCGGGCGACTGCGCCGCGTTCTTCGGCACGTACTACGGCGTCACGAGCGCCGTCAGCATCCTGCTGCTGGTGGGGCTCTCGGGCCGGGTGCTCGCCACCCTCGGCGCGACGAAGGCGCTCGGCCTCACGCCGAGCCTGACGGCGCTCGCCGCGATCGCGGCGGTGGTGGCGCCGCTCTTCCCGGTCATCGTGGCGCTCCGCGCGACCGATCGCGTGCTGAAGCAGTCGACGTGGAGCGCGGCGATGGAGCAGACGCAGACGCCGCTGCCCGTCGTGCGTCGCACGCAGGCGCGCGCCCTGACGCGCGGGGTGCTCGCGCCGCTCGCGTACGCCGCCGCCGCCGTGTGCCTCGCGATGGTGCCGGAGCACGTCGAGCTGCGCTGGCTCGCGCTGGTCACCGCGTGCCTGTGCGGCGTGATGGCGCTCGCGATCGCATTCGGTGTGCGCCGGTCGTACGAGTCGGCGCTGCGCCGCGCGATCGACGATCGCAGCCTCGATCTCGACAGGGCGCCCGCCTCGACGCTCGACGCCGACGCGTGCCGCGCGGTCGCGCGGGAGCTGATGAGCGAGGACGAGGGGCGCGCGTCGCTCGCGGCCGAGGTGCTCGGCAGCTCGAGGACGCCGCTCGCGATAGGCGCGCTGCGAGCCGGCCTGATGTCACCGTCCGCGGCGGTGCGCGGGGCGTCCGCGGAGGGCCTGGCCAACCTCCGCGCGCGCGGCGCGACCGACGCCATCGCCGAGCTCGCGGCGCGCGATCCAGACGCGGACGTCAGGCGCGTCGCCGCCGAGGCGCTGCGCCAGCTCGCGCCGCTGCCGCCGCGGGCCCGCGCCGCGCTCGAGGAGGCGGAGCGCGATCCCGACCCCGAGGTGGCCGCCGCCGCGATCGTGACGGCGCTGCTCGACAAGGGCGAGGATCTGCTGCACCTGCTCGACGGAGAGCCCCACGTCGCGGAGGCGGCGCTCGTCGCGCTCCCGCCGGCGCTCGGCCACGACGCCGCGGCGCACGAGCGCCTCGCGCGGGCCGTCTCGGCGTCGTCCGACGTCGCCGTGCGCCGCGCCGCGATCTCGGCGATCGCGCGCCTGCGCGTCACGCCGCTCTTGCCGCTGCTCGTGGGGCTCGTCGACGATCCCGACGTGGGCTCCGACGTCGCGGTCGAGCTCGCGAACGGGGACGGCGCGGGCGATCCGGCCGCGTCGGCGCGCGGCGACGCCGACGTCGCGTCGCGCGACCGCATCACGCGCGCGCTCGGGTGGGTGCTCGAGCGCGGCGAGCGCGCGCCGCTCGGCCGCGCGCTGCTCGATCCGCTGCTCGAGCGAGAGGTCGCCCAGGCATATCGCCTGCACGCCGTGCTCGCGGGCGTCGCGCACGACGACGGGCAGGCAGACTGGAAGATCGACCCCGCCTTCGCGTTCCTCGGCGGCGAGCTCGAGCGGCGCATCGACGAGGCGAAAGCGCGCCTCCTGCGGCTGCTCGCGCTGCTCGGTCGGCGGGACGTGGTGCGGGCGGTGGAGTTCGGCATGCGGCGATCGAGCGCCGCGATGGACGCGCGGGTCGCGGAGCTGCTCGAGCTGTCGCTCGACGCCGATCTCGCGCGGCGGATCGTGCCGCTGTTCGATCGCGTGACGCTGCGCGAGCGCGCCCTCGCGGCGCGGCGCCGCGGGTTCGGGTTCTCCGCCGACGTCGGCGATCCGCTGCACGCGCTCGTCGAGCTAGGGGATCCCCACCTGCTCGGCGCCGCGGCGGTGACCTACCGAGAGCGCTTCCGGTCGCGCTTCCCTTCGGTGTACGAGGAGCTCACGCCGTTGATCCCGCTGTTCGAGCGCATGACCTTCCTCCGCACGGTGCCCCTGTTCTCCGGGCTCTCCGGCGACGATCTGCGCCTCGTGGCGGAGCGCGTCGACGCCGTCGAGGTGGACGACGACGATCTGGTGTTCAAGAAGGGCGATCCGGGCGACGATCTCTACCTCGTGCTCCGCGGCGAGCTCGCCGTGCGCGACGGCGCGACCGAGATCGCGCGCCTCGGGGAGCGAGAGTTCTTCGGCGAGCTCTCGGTGCTCGACCACGAGCCTCGCTCGGCCGACGTCGTGGCCCGAGGCGGCGCGACGCTGCTGCGTCTGCGACGCGGCGATCTGTCGGAGTTGATGCACCGGCGGCCCCGGATCCAGGAGGCCATCCTGCTCGTGCTCGTCCGGCGGCTGCGCGCGGTGAACCAGCGCGTGGCGCAGTGAGGAGCGGCGGGGCTCACATGCCGCTGCACGCGCCGCTGCACGCGAAGAACGCGCCGCACTCGGCGCCTGCCATGCACTCGGTGATGGCGTCCTTCGCGCACTGAGGCGGCTGATCGGTCTTCGCGAAGCCCTCGAGGCAGGTGCCGCAGGCCGATGAGGCCGCCTTGCCCATGCACGCGTTGTCGGCGCACTCGGTCGCGCAGGTCGAGCCCGCGCTCGCGCAGACGCACTTCTCCGCGACCTTCGCGAAGACCTGCGAGTATCCGGTGGCGTTCGCCGTCTGACAGCAAGCCTCGCACGCGGCCTTGGACCCGGAGGTCGAGCACCCGCCGACCGCGCCCCCGCTGCCCCCGGAGGAGCTGCCGGCCGAGGCGCCCGCCGCTCCCGCCGCGGTGCTCCCCGCCGACGCGCCGCCCGCGCCCCCGGCTGCGCTGCCGCCCGCGCCCGCCGCGGAGGTGCCCGCCGAGCCCTGCGCCGCGGGGGCGGAGCCGCTGTCATCCGAGCCTCCACAACCAACCAACCCAACCAGGGACGCGCCGAGGACGCAGGTGACAGCGACAGTGAAGAGCTTCATGGAATGCCTCCTTGAGTGGGACGCACCGCGCGGCCCCGAGCCTGTCGACCACTAGCCGGACTCGACGCGTGGGTGAAGCGCGATCATGGGCGCCGGGGCGCCGCCAACAGCGCGCCGTACGCCTGGAAAATTGCGTCATTGCGGGCCACGGGGGAGCCGGCGAGGTGCTCCACGACACGCATCGTCCGGGTGTCGACGACCAGCGTCGCAGGGAGGTCACGCACACATGGCGCCACGGTCGTCCCGAGGTCCATCGCGGCCGGGTACGTCACCGCGGCCCTGCGCGTCCACATCACGATGTTGTACGAGTCGGCCTGCTGGCCACGGCGCTCGCCCTCGACCAGCAGGGAGAGCACGGCGCCGCCGCGCGCCGCGCTCTCCTTGAACACGGATCCCAGCAGCGCGCCGGCGGCCGCCTTCGCCTCGTCCGACCAGGCGGTGGCTGCGTGGAGCAGGAGCGCTCGAGGTCGGGGCGCGGCCCCGTCGGTCGAGGGGGCGTCGCCGCTCGGGTTGTACAGATCGCTCAGCTTGAGCTGCTCCATCGTCGTCCAGTTGCTCTCGGGCGTCATGAAAGCGGCGAGGTCGAAGTCCGGGATCGTCGCGCCCTTGTCGCAGCCGTAAGGCCCGCCCGGGTACGGTGGCGGGGGACACGTACCCGCGCCGTCGCACGCGCCTCCCCCGGGGCAGGAGCCGCAGACCCCGCCGCACCCGTCCGGGCCGCACGGGCGCCCCGCGCACCTGGGGACGCAGGCGGGCGGGTGGATGGCCGCGGGGCGGTGGGCACTGGGTGTCGCGGCGTCCCTCGCGCACCGCACGCCGAACACGTGGAAGCGCGCGTCCTCCGGCGCGGCGCGACGCAGCGACACCAGCATCGCCTGCGCGGGCAGGCCGTAGCCGCTCCCGCGGGTGATGCGCGCGCCCGTGGGGGCCGACTGTGCGCAGTCGACGCACGGCGACAGATACCCGGAGGAGGGACACAACGAAGCGCCTTGAGTTGGCAAGAAGTGCTTGGGATCGGCCGTGTCGATCGTCCACTCCCAGACGTTGCCGCTCATGTCCTCCTGCCCCCACCGCGCGGCCCCGCGCGCGCGGGCGCCGACCGGCTGGGCGTGCGGCTGGCCGAAGGCTGCGTAGCGCTGGTCGATGCCTGTCGCGGCGGGCGGCGAGGACCACGCGTACACGCGCTGCTCGTCCCCCCCCGCGGCGGCGTAGTTCCACTCGGCCTCGGTGGGCAGCCGCCCGCCGTCCCAGGCGCAGAAAGCGAACGCCTCATAGAAAGTCAAGCAGTTGATGGGGAAGCGATCGCCCTCGGTGGGCTGGCTCGTCCAGGTGGCGGTGACGGGGTTGCACTGGAGGCGGGCCTCGAGCACGGCCCTCGACTCGGGCAGCTTGGCGTCCCACGCGGGATCCCAGCCGCTGCCGGGGATCTTCGGGTGCGCGCCCGCGCCCGCGGCCGGAGCGCTCGCGCGGGTGCCCTTGCCCGCGGCGACGAAGGCGCGGAAGCGCCCGACGGTGACCTCGAACCTGTCGAGGGCGAAGGCGGAGACGGTCGCGGGGTGGGCTGGATCCCCGCACCTGTCACCGTCGAAGCTGCGCTTGAAGGTGCCCGCAGGGACGCCTCGCTGCTCACAACAGTCGGCGTCGCCGCCCGCGCCGCAGCGCCTGTCCGTCCCGACGCCCGTCGTCGCGCAGCTCGGCGCGTCGGCGAGCGGTGCCGTGTGCGCGGAGGAGGCAGGCGGGGCAGGCGCCGGCCGTGAGCGACCTCGCGTGGACACGACGTAGGCCGCGAGGGCGGCGAGCGCGACGCCAGCGAGGGCGGCGCCGACGCCCGCTCGCCGGCGGGCCGGGATCGAGCTGGTCATCGGCCGCAGCCTACCCCAGCGCGCGCAAGGGAGGGGAGTCCGCGCAGTCCGCCGCGCGGTCGCCGCCGGTCAGAACGTGGAGGAGGTCAGGACGCCGAGGTTCACCAGGCCCGCGAGGAACGACTGAGCCTGCGGGCGGAGCGCGGCGGCGTCGTCCCCCGGTAGCTGCGCGAGCGCCTGCTCGGCGGTGCGACCGTGCAGCGCCTCGACGAACCGCCAGTGCGCGCCCGGCAGGAAGAGCCTCGCCGGGAGATCACTGTCCTCGCCGCGCCCGTCGAACGTCACGCGCATCACCGGGTGCAGCTTGCCGGTGCCCTGGATCGGCACCACCCATGGGTCCGCGCGGAACGCCGTCGCCCGTCGGAACACGCGCCCCGGGCCGACCTCGGCCTTCGCCTTGATGGTGCCCGGCTGGATGAGGTGCTGCGCGAAGCTGTCGAAGATGTTCACGCCGAAATCCGAGATCGCCTCGTGCGTCACCGGGCGGTTGATGCCGTAGCCCGTCGCCAGCGCGAGGAACGACGCGGGGCCGTCGACGCCGCGCGGGAGGGCGCGCTCGCGGAGGATCTTCTTCGCCTCCCACCACCATGACTCCTTGCCGTCATTGAACGCGTAGAACATGTACGTCATGCGGCGGAAGGCCGAGAACGAGTAGCGCACCTGCTCCTCGTAGGACCGCCAGCACAGCTCCTCGTCCGCCGCGTCGCCCGCGAGCAGCGTGTTGAGCGTGTACGCGAGCCGGGAGCCGCCGGAGTGCGCGAGGTAACAGCCGATCGAGAGGATGGGGTCGACGAAGCCGGCCGCGTCGCCGCACAGCGCCCAGCCCGGCCCGTACAGCTTCGAGACGGAGTAACAGTAATCCTTGATGGTGTGCAGATCGACGGTCGAGCCCGCGAAGCGGATGCGCTCGGCGTCCCTCAGGAGCGGCGCCAACTCCGCGCACCCCTGCACGCTGGCCTCGAAGTACTCGCGGACGGAGACGGAGCCCCGACGCGCGAGGGCGTCGCTGCTGGTGACGACGCCGACGCTGATGAGATCCTGCGCGACGGGGATGTACCAGATCCAGCCCTCCGGCACGCTCACCACGGCGATGCGGCTGTCGTCCCACGTGCCGGAGAGGGCGGGGTCCAGCTTGGCGCCCTGGTAGTAGCCGTAGATGGCGATGTTGCGGAGATCCGGATCGTACTCGCGCGTCTTCATCTTGCGCGACACCTGGTTGTGTTGCCCGGTCGCGTCGATGACGTACCGGGGGGAGAGCACGCGGCCGTCGGAGAGCCTGACGCCCTCGACCCTCGACTCCGGGTCGAACAGGATCTCGGCGCTCGTCGGCTGCAACACCGTGGCCCCGAGCTCGCGGGCGTGATCCAGCAGAATCTGGTCGTACAGGTGACGCTGGACGTGCCAGGTGTAGCTGGAGTCGTAGCCGGGCGCGTCGCTGTAGCCCGGCAGCGCGCCGAGGTCCGCGAACTCGATCGTCCACGGCGCGCGGTCGCGGCCCCAGATGAAGGTGCTGCCACGCTTGCGGATGAACCCGGCCTTCTTGATCTTCTCGTACACATCCATGTCGGCGAGCAGCCGGTTGATGTCGGCGACGAAGCTCTCGCCGATGTGGTGACGGGGGTAGGCCTCCTGTTCACACACCACGACGCTCGCGCCGGGCGAGTACTTCTTCACCAGCGACGTCACCGACGAGCCGGCGGGGCCGCCACCAATCACGAGGACATCGGGATCATGGTTCATGTGTTGGTTCCTTGGTTGTGGCCGAGGGGCTCGCGAACAGCCCGACGCCCGGGTTCATCCGCCCGTCCGGGTCGAGCACGCGCGCGACCGCTCGGAGCGTCGAGAGCGTGGCCGGGTCTGCTCGACTCGCCAGCTCGTCGCGCCACGTGAGCCCGGGACGATAGGGCACGGCGTCCAGGGCGGCGAGGGTGGGCACCTCGGCCTCGAGGACGCTCCGCGCCCGCTCCCGCGCGGCGTCGGACTCGGAGACGCAGTGGACCCCGAGGTTCACTCCGTCCGGGCCGAAGTAGCAGGCGACGCGGCGGTGGACGGCCTCGACCCGGAGCGCGCGCGCCCACGCGTACGCGGCGCCGACGCGACCATAGGGCACCACCGCGTCGAGGCCGAAGAATGGCGGGACCTCTCCGCCCCTCCAGGTGTGCCCGGCGGGACCCGGCCACTTGGCGTCGTACCCAGGGGAGACTCCCCGCCGGAAGTCGTCGCCGAACACTGTGATCTCGGGGCGCGCCCACCCAGGGAGCGTGGCGCAGACGCGCTCCACGCGCGCGCCGAGCTCGGCCTCGTCGACGGGGCTCGAGAGGTGCACCGACAGCGCGCCGTGCCCCGTCCATACCCAGCGGAGCGTGTCGACGACCCCGCGGCGACGCCACGTGTTCGCGAGGGCGACGACCTCGTCGATCGCGTCGTCGTCCGTGAGGCACTCGATGCGCGCCTCGAACAGCGCGGGCAGGAGCGCGACGTCGACCTCCGTCACCACGCCGAGCGCGCCCTCCGCGCCGAAGAAGACGCTGCGGAGATCCGGGAGCCCTCGCGCGACCGCGCCCGGTCGCCCGCCGCGCAGCCGGGACGCTCCGACTTGCAGCGTCCGGCCGTCGGCCAGCATCACCTCGAAGCCCACGATCTGATCGAGAAAATCGCGGTTCATCATTCCAATCCCCGCCGTCACGCCGTTCGCGATGGCGGAGCCCAGGAGGGTGTCTCCGTAGCCGTCCGGGTGCATCGTGAGATGGCTGCCGTGGGCGCGGAGCGCGGCGTCGAGCGCGCGGAGCGTGATCCCGCTCTCGACCGTCGCGACGCCGGCGGACGCGTCGACCACGAGCACCCGATCGTACGCGGACAGATCGGCCACGATCGCGCCCTCGAGCGACAGGTTGTGCCAGTACGTCGCGCGCTCGCCCATCGCCGCGAACGGGCGGTCGTCGCGCGCGGCTTCCCCGAGCGCTGCCCGCAGATCCTCCTTGTCGCGAATCAGGCGGATCGCGGCCGGCGTGCCGAGCCGATGCCCGGCGATGTCGTGGAGCGCGGACGGCGGCGCGGGTGCAGGGAGGGCCATGTCCGGCGAGCGGGCCTTGTAGCATCGGCCACGCGCAGCGTCGCTGACGGCGCGCACGCCCCCGCTGCCGACCGGCGCGCGCGTTCGCGGGTTGCCCCGCGCGTCGCGCCGCGCTCCGATGGGCGCATGAACTCGAACTTCTTCCGGTCCACCGCTGCATCGTCCACGCTCATCGCGCTCCTCCTCGTCGCCTGCGGCGGGGACGACGCGTCGCCGACGTCGTCGACGGCCGCTACCTCGGGCGCGGGCGGCGCGAGCGCGGGCACGGGCGGATCGAAGGGCGGCGCCGCGGGAGCGACGGCGGGCACGGGCGGCGCGAGCGCGGGAGCCGGCGGCGCGAGCGCGGGAGCCGGTGGCACGGGCGCGGGAGCCGGCGGCGCGAGCGCAGGCGCCGGGGGTGCCAGCGCAGGCACGGGCGGCACGACCGCAGGCGCGGGCGGCACGAGCGCGGGTGCGGGCGGCACGAGCGCGGGCGCAGGCGGCGCGAGCGCAGGGACGGGCGGCGCGAGCGCCGGCGCGGGAGGGTCGAGCGGAGGCGCGGCCGGCTCGGGCGGCGCGGCGTGTCCTGCCGTGCCGCCGAACACCGGCGATCCCTGCGCGCCGGAGGGCGCCACGTGCAAGTTCGAGATGTGTTGCAGCCCCGTCGCCACCTGCCAGGGCGGCATCTGGAAGGTCGTCGTCCCCCCTTGCATGAAGCCCCTGTGTCCCCCCGCCGCGCCCGTCGACGGGGAGCCCTGTGATCCTTGCGGGGTCGAGCCCACGTGCGCGTACGATACGTGCGGGCCTGCGGGGGGCTCGCGCGTGTCGGCGACGTGCGACGTCGATCACTGGCGGGTGCTCACGTCCCACTGCGACGGGACGTTCGACTGCGGCGGCCAGACCTGCCAGGCCGACGAGGTGTGCGTGAAGACGGCGGCGGGCGCGGGCGTCTCCAGCGGTTGCCAGAAGAACCCCTGCGGGAGCGATCCGCTCTCGTGCGCCTGCGCGGCCACGGTCTGCGGCGGCCCTCCGTTCCAGTGTCAGGGCGCGAGCGGGCGCGAGGTGTCGTGCGCGTGCCCCATCTGCCCGTGACACGCCGGGCGCTGGCCGTCGCGGCGGCGCTGAACTAGCCATCGCGCCGACTTGCCTCCGGGACCTACCGCGCCGTTCTTCGATCTGTCGGCGCAGCACGCGGCCCTGCGCGACGAGCTGCTGGCGGCGCTCGCGCGGGTGGTCGACTCGTCGCGGTTCATCCTCGGCGAGGAGGTGGAGGCGCTCGAGCGCGAGGTCGCGCAGGTGGTGGGGGTCGAGCACGCGATCGGCGTCTCCTCGGGCACCGACGCCTTGCTCGCCTCGCTGATGGCGCTCGGGACAGGTCCCGGCGACGAGGTCGTCACGACGCCGCTCTCGTTCGTCGCGACCGCGTCGGTGATCGCGAGGCTCGGCGCGCGCCCGGTGTTCGCCGACGTCGAGCGCGGCTCGCTCTGCCTCGATCCCGCGCGCGCCGCGGAGGTCGTGCGAGGAGCGACGCGCGCCATCCTCCCAGTCCACCTCTTCGGCCGGTGCGTGGACGTGACCGCGTACGCCGCCCTCGGCGTGCCCGTGGTCGAGGACGCCGCACAGGCGCTCGGCGCGTCGCTCGAGGGCGTCTCCGCGGGGGCGAGGGGCGCGCTCGGGTGCTTCAGCTTCTTCCCCACGAAGAACGTCGGCGCGCTCGGCGACGCGGGGATGGTCGTCACCGCCGACGCGAGGCTCGCGCGCATCACGCGTGAGCTGCGGTCGCAGGGCCAGCGAGCGCGGCACCACGCCGCGGTGATCGGCGGGAATTTCCGGCTCGACGCGCTGCAGGCCGCCGCCCTCCGCGTGAAGCTGCCGCACCTCGGCGCGTGGACGGAGGCGCGCCGTCGCAACGCGCGCGCGTACCGGGCGCTGCTCGAGCAGGCGGGCGTCGCGACCTCGCTCGAGGATGCGTCGCGAGGGCACGGCGTCGCGCTGCCGGACGAGGGTCCGGGCGTGCACGCGTTCCACCAGCTGGTCGTGCGCGTGGCCCGCCGAGACGAGCTGCAGCGCGCGCTCTCGGCCGCCGGCGTCGCGACGGAGGTGTACTACCCGCGCCCGCTGCACCTCCACGACGCGTTCGCGTCGCTCGGGCACCGCGAGGGGGATTTTCCCGAGGCGGAGGCGGCGTGCCGCGAGGGGCTGGCGCTTCCGATCTTCCCGGAGCTTCCCCTCGCCGCGATCGCCGCGACGTGCCGCGCGATCGCGGCGTTCTTCGGGCGATAGCGGCGGGGCGTCAGGCGTCGCCCGCGAGCTCCGCCCGGTCGCCGAGGGCGTCCCGGAGCGCGCGCAGCCGCGCCTCGTCGCCCCGGCGTCGCAGCTCGTCGACCAGAAACGCGAGGGAGTCGCGCGGCGCCGAGCCCGCGTGGCGCCCCGCGAGCTCGAGCGCGTCGTCGAGGCGATCGACCGCGACGAGCCCGTGCAGCAGCGCGCCGAGCGCCGGTCCGTCCGGCGCCGCGTCGGCCCGGTCGCGGAGCAGCGCGAACGCCTCCTCGCGTCGACCGACCACGTCGAGCGCCTGCGCGCGCGCGATGTCGTCCTCCATGGTCGGGGCTTCCATCGTCGAGAGCACCGTCAGCGCGCGCCCGCCGTCGTCGCGGCGGAGGTTGATCTCCACGAGGACGCGCCGAGCCCTGTCGCGCACCTCGGGGGACGGCGCGAGCGGCAGCGACGTCAGCGCGCGCAGCTCCGCCTCGTCGTCCGCGCCGCGCGCTGCGAGCTCCTCCGCCGCCTCCACGCCGCGCAGGGCGATGGCCTCCGCCGCGCGCGCGCGCGCCTGCAGCTCGGGGTACGAGATCACCGCCTGGACGCTGCGCAGGCACATCACCGCGAACAGGATCCCCGCGAACAGCACGCCGAACCGGAGCATCAGCGCGGCGAGGCCGCCCGCGACGAGCGCAGACACGATGAAGGTCGCGCGCTCGCGCTTCGGGCCGAGCAGGTCGCGCATCACCTGGCCGCCGTCGAGCGGCCACACGGGCACGAGGTTCAGCAGGCCCCAGCCGAAGGTGGTGACGAACACCTGCTGGAAGACGGCCAGCGCGACGCCCGTCGGCCGGACGGAGGCGTAGACGCCGAGCGCCACCGCGCCGAGCGCGAAGCTCGCGAGCGGCCCCGCCGCCGCCATGAACATGTGCCGAAACCGCGGCAGCGGCGGCGACGTGGTCTGTCCTCCGAACGCGATGAGCTCGATCGCCGGCGCCACGCCGAACGCTCGCGCCGCGAGGGCGTGCCCGAGCTCGTGCGCCATCACCGCGACGAACACGACGGCGACCCAGGAGCCGAGCAACGTGGGCGTCCGGTAGCCGAGGCCGAGCAACAGCGCGGTCGCCCAGAACATCATGCGCACCTGCACCGGGATGCCGAAGAGCCGGAAGCTCACGGCGCCTCTCCTAGCACCAACCAGGCGGTCGGGGCACGCCTGGGGCGCTCGGCCGACGAGGGCGAGGGAGGCCACGCCACCCGGCGACGCGCGCCGGCGCGGTGCTATGAGCGGCGCGCTCGATGATCTCGGTCTCTGCGCTCGGCAAGTCGTTCGGCGGACGGACGCTGTTCGAGCGGGTCTCGCTGCAGCTCGGCCCCGGCGCGCGCTACGGCCTCGTGGGCGCCAACGGCTCGGGGAAATCCACGTTTCTCCGCGTCATCGCGGGTGATGAGCCCGCGACGGACGGCGTCGTGTCCATCCCCGCGCGCGTGCGGCTCGGCGTCCTGCGGCAGGATCAGTTCGCGATCGACGCGGAGCCCATCCTCGACGCGGCGATGCGCGGCGACGCAGACGTGTACGCGGCGCTCCGCGAGCGGGACGAGCTCCTCGACCGAGGAGGCGACGCGGGCCGGCTCGCCGAGGTGGAGCACCTGATCGCGACGACGGACGGCGCGACGCTCGCCGCGCGCGCGGGCGCGGTGCTCACGGGGCTCGGCGTCGCCGAGGGGTCGCACCACCAGCCGCTCTCGACGCTCTCCGGCGGGTTTCGCCTGCGAGTGCTGCTCGCGCAGGTGCTGCTGTCGCGACCGGACGCGCTGCTCCTCGACGAGCCGACCAACCACCTCGACATCCTCTCGATACGGTGGCTCGAGCGCTTCCTCGTCGGGTTTCCGGGCGCGGCGCTCGTGATCTCGCACGATCAGCGGTTCCTCGAGGCGGTCGCGACGCACGTGCTCGACGTCGACTACGGCACCATCACCTCGTACCCGGGCCCGTTCTCCGCCTTCGTCGCGGACAAGGCCGCGAGGCGGGCGCAGAAGGAGCAAGAGGTCGCGCGCGCCGAGCGAGAGATCGCGCACAAGCGCGCGTTCGTGGAGCGGTTCGGCGCGAAGGCGACGAAGGCGAAGCAGGCCCAGAGCAGGCTGAAGCAGATCGAGCGGATCGAGGTCGAGGAGCTCGCGGCGAGCTCCCGCCGCGCGCCGTCGTTCCGGTTCGAGCCCCGCCGCCCGAGCGGCAAGGACGTGCTCGGCGTCCTCGGCGTGTCGCGCGCGTACGGCGACAAGCGCGTGCTCTCGGGCTGCTCGCTCCGCGTCGCGCGCGGCGAGAAGGTCGCCGTCATCGGCGCGAACGGCCTCGGCAAGTCGACCCTGCTGAAGATCGTCGCCGGCAAGCTCGCGGCCGACGAGGGCGCGGTCGAGCTCGGCCACGAGGTCAGCCTCGGGTACTTCGCGCAGGACCACCGGGAGCTGCTCGATCCGACCTCGACGCCCCTCGCGCACGTGTGGGCCGCGTGCCCGACGGCGCCGCTCCCGTGGGTGCGCGGTCAGCTCGGGCGCCTCTTGTTCTCGAGCGACCGCGTGGACGCGCTCATCTCGACGCTGTCGGGCGGTGAGGCCGCGCGGCTCGTGTTCTGCCGGCTCGCTGTCGAGCGCCCGAACCTGCTCGTCCTCGACGAGCCGACGAACCACCTCGATCTCGAGGCGATCGACGCGCTGCAGGACGCCCTCCGAGCGTACGAGGGGACCGTTGTGTTCGTGTCCCACGATCGACACTTCGTCTCGCGCCTCGCGACGCGGGTGATCGAGGTGACGCCCGCCGGGTTGACCGATTTCCCGGGGACGTACGACGAGTACCTCGGCCGCGAGGGAGACGACCACCTCGACGTCGACGCCGTCTCGCTGCGCGCGCACGCCGAGCGCTCCCCGCGCGCGCACAAGGCCGGGACGAGCGCGGACTGGGAGGCCGACAAGCGCCGCCGCAACCGCCGCGCGAAGCTCCCGTCGCTCTCGGCCGCGGCGCAGGCGCGCGTCGATGAGGCCGAGGCGCGACGCCGGGAGATCGCGGCGGGCTACGAGCAGCCGGGCTTCTTCGACGCCGCGACCGACGCGGAGCTCCGGAGGCTCGCCGACGAGGACGCGGCGCTCGCCCGCGAGATCGACTTCGCGCTCGACGAGTGGGAGTCGCTCGAGCGGGAGCTCGCAGAGGAGACCTCGTGAGCGCAGCCGCGCCGCGCGCGCCCGCGCGCCGAGCCTCGGGCGGCGACGTCGCCCGCGCGATCGCGCTCCTCTTCGCCCTCCTGGCGACGCTGGGGCTGGCGGGGTGCAAGCGCGTGCGCGGCGCGCTCGGATCGAAGCCCGCCGAGGTCGCGCGCGGGGTCGTCGTCTCGCTCGAGGTGCCGGGCGACGTCCCGGTCGCGTTCGTCCGCGCGACCTCGGCGTCGAAGCGGGTGATCGTGTACCTCCCGCCGAGGTGCGTCGACGCCGGAGAGTCGTTCCGCGAGTGGGCCGTCGTGGCGTCGCGCGACGCCTCCGCCCTCGGCCTCACAGGCGACACGCCGTGCCCGGCGTCGCCCCACCAGCAGCTCACGACGGACATCACGAAGCTCTCATCGCGCGTCGACGCGGCGCTGAGCGCGGCTGCCGCGGTGTCGCAGATCGACCGCGCGTCGATCGTGCTCGCCGGGTACTCGCAGGGCGCCGCGCGCGCAGAGGATCTCGTGCAGCACGATCCGGCGCGCTTCCCTCGCGCGCTCCTCATCGGCGCGCCCGAGGCCCCGCAGGTGAGCCACCTCGGCCGCGCGCGCGCCGTGGCGACCGCCGCCGGCGAGCGCGACCGCCGCGATCTGATGCTCACGGGCACCCAGGCGCTCGGGCGCGCGGGCGTGCCGTCGAGGTTCTTCTTGCTCCCCGGCGCCGCGCACGGTGAGTTCGGACCCGAGGGCGGCGACGTGATGCTCGAGGCGATCGCGTGGCTCTTCGAGGCGGCGCCGTGACGCGCGTGCTCGTGATCGAGGACGAGCCCGACCTCGCGGAGGTGCTCCTGTACAACCTGGTGGCGGCAGGCTTCGAGGCCGAGGTGGCGGCGCGCGGAGCGGACGGCCTCGTGGCCGCCCGGCGCGCGCGCCCGGACGTCGTGCTCCTCGATCTCATGTTGCCCGATCTGGCCGGCACCGAGGTCTGCCGCGCGCTCAAGGCCGACCCCGTCACGCGCGACGTCCCGGTGATCATGCTCACGGCGCGCGGCGAGGAGATCGATCGCGTCGTGGGCTTCGAGCTCGGGGCGGACGACTACGTGGTGAAGCCTTTCAGCGTGCGCGAGCTGCTCCTGCGCGTCCGCGCCGTCGATCGCCGCGCGAGGGCGCCGCGCGAGGAGGCCACCGTGTCGGTGTTCGGCGCGCTCCGCGTCGACCGGGCCGCGCACCGGGCCTGGGTCGACGAACAGGAGATCGAGCTGACGGCGCTCGAGTTCAAGCTGCTGACCTTGCTGATGGATCGCCGAGGGCGGGTGCAGACGCGCGCGCGCCTGCGCGACGCCGTGTGGGGGATCACCTCGGACGGGACGACGCCCGGCGTCGACACGCGGGTCAAGCGCCTCCGCGAGAAGCTCGGCCGCGCGGGTGACTATGTCGAGACGGTCCGCGGCGTCGGGTATCGCTTCGCCGAGACGCCCGGATGAGCTCGCGCGGGCGACGGCTCGGCATCCGAGGCAAGCTGTTCCTGCTCTCGCTGGCGCTGATCCTCGTCTGCGTCGGCGTGCTGGATCTGTACCTCTCCAGCAGGCTCTCGGCGTCGATCACCGCGCGGACCAGGGACGAGCTCGGCGTCCGGCTCGCGCTCGTCGCGCGCGCGGCGGCGAGCCTCGACGCGCCGGTCGACGGGCTGGTGGCGTTCGACAGGCGGGCCGACGAGCTCGGCCGGCGCGCCCGGGCGCGCGTCACGATCATCACCGACGAGGGCAGGGTGATCGGCGACTCCGAGATCGAGCTCGCTGCCTTGCCGCAGGTCGACAACCACCGCGAGCGCGCGGAGGTGAGGCGGGCAGGAGGCGCCGCGCTCGGGGAGGACGTGCGCGTCTCTCCGACGACCGGAAGGCGGACGATGTACGCGGCGACGGGCGTCACGGGCGCGCGCGGAGACCGGCTGATCGCGAGGGTCGGGCTCCCGCTCGACGAGGTCGACCGCGCGATCGGCGACGCGAGGCGCACCCTGCTCGCCGGCGCGCTCCTCGCGGCGCTGGTCGCGATCGCGCTCTCGAGCGTGGCGGCCGAGCTCGCGTCGTCGCCCGCGCGCCGGATGATCGAGGCTGCGACGCGGATGGCGCGCGGGGAGCTCACGGTCCGCGCGGCGCGCGCCGGCGGGGACGACGAGCTCGCCGATCTCGGCGCGGCGCTGGAGCTCCTGGCGTCGAGCCTCGCGGCCTCCATGGAGGAGCTCCGTCGCGAGCACGCGCTCGTGCAGAGCATCGTCGAGGGGCTGCGAGAGGGGGTGCTCCTGCTCGACGAGGGGGGCCAGGTGATCCTCGCGAACGCGTCGCTGCGCGACCTCCTCGGGCTGCCACGCGCGGGTGAGCCGCAGGCGCTCACTCTGGCGCTCGGCTCGAGCGAGCTCGCGGGCGCGCTCGAGGCCGCGCGCGGTGGACGAGTGGAGCGCGAGCTCGCCCTCGGCGCCGTCGCGCGGCGCGTGCTCCTGCGCGCCGGGCCGCACCCCCCGACGGGCGGCGTGCTCGCGGTGGTGGTGGACGTCACCGAGGTGCGCCGGCTGGAGGTGGTGCGCCGGGAATTCGTGGCGAACGCGTCGCACGAGCTGCGCACCCCGGTCGCGTCGATCCTCTCGGCGGCCGAGACCCTGCGCGACGCAGCCGCCCGCGATCCCGACGCCGCGCCGCGGTTCGCGGCGCTCATCGAGCGCAACGCCCTGCGCCTCACGCGCCTCGTCGACGATCTGCTGGAGCTATCCCGCCTGGAGTCGCGAGAGCTCGCGCTCGCCCCGTCGATGGGAGACGTCGGCGCCGCGGCGACGAGCGTCGTCGCGAGGCTCCGTGAGCGCGCGGACGCGCGCGGCGTCTCGCTCACGGTCGCGGGTGACGCGCGCGCGCGGTTCGACGCGCGCGCCCTCGACGTCGTGCTCTCGAACCTGCTCGACAACGCGCTCAAGTACAGCCCCGAGGGCGCGCGTGTCACCGTGAGGATCACGCGCGACGGCGACGTCTGCCGCGTCGCGGTCGAGGACACCGGGCCTGGCGTCGAGGCGCGCCACCTGCCGAGGCTGTTCGAGCGCTTCTACCGCGCGGATCCCGGCGGCGTGGCCGGCTCGGGGCTCGGCCTCTCGATCGTGAAGCACCTCGCCGAGGCGATGGATGGCCGCGTCTCCGCAGAGAGCGAGCCCGGCCGGGGCGCGACCTTCACGATCGAGCTCCCCTCGGCCGAGCGTCAGTCGCAGTCGAGCGTGGGGGGCCCGCCGGGCGGCAGCGGGAAGATCTGAAGGTTGGCGATGCACATCTCGTTCGTCGCGGCCGACTCGCCGAACGTGAGCGGCACCGACTCGTCGTTCTGGAAGGTGCACGAGAACTCGATCGGATCGCCCTTCTTGAACGTGAGCGGCGGAGAGAACAGCGTGGGCGGGGGATCGGTCCACGAGGTCGTCTCGTGCAGCTTCGTCCCCGCGATCGACGACGTGAAGGCGACGCCGTGCCGGTGCATGTGGCTCGAGGCGTAGAGGACGGACGCGTCGAGCGGCATCTTGCACGTTCGCGTGACGGTCTGCTTCGTGTTCGGCGGCACCGAGAAGTCGGGCTGCACCATGAACAGCACGCCCGCGCGCGCGGCGGCCGCTTGCCTGGCGAGGTGCATCCGCACGCGCACGACCGCCTGGATCGGCGCGGTCGACGTGTTGAGCTAGTGAGATTGCACGCGGAAGCCGTCGGCGTGGTCGACGCGCGCGGCGACCCCCTCCGGGTAGGTGACGCCGTCGCTGGGGAGCTGCGTGCTGTACGGGGTCGCGTGGAACTCGAGCCCCGAGCAGGGGGTGCCTGGACCGTCGACCGCGCCCGCTCGGTAGAAGAACAGCATGTGGTGGGAGCCGGGGGTCATCTCGGACTCCCACCGCTCGACGTCGACGTCGCCGTCGAACGGGTTGGCGAAGTTCTGGCAGCGGTAGACCTCCTCGCCGGGCTCGACAGTGAACGGGTCCATCGTCACGGTGACGACGTCGCCGACGCGCGTGACGCCGCCCGTCACCGGCGCTCCCGCCGAGCCCGCCGAGCCCGCCGAGCCAGCGCCGGTGGGAGCCGGCGCGGAGGCGGGGTCGCTCGACGAGGAGCACGCCAGGAGCAGGGAGGAGATCAGCCACAGGCGCCAGCGCATCGCCGGCAGGCTACGACGCCTCACAGGAGACACCAGCCCTGTCCTCGGTACGTGGGCCACTCGTCGACCACCACGTCGCCCCGCGCGACCGCGTAGCGCTCGAACCGCTCGGCGAGCTCACCCGCCTTCGCGTGGCGAAAGAACACGGGATCCCCTGGCGCGAGCGCCCGCGCCGCGTCCCCTGCGACCGGGGTCTGCACCTCGCCCGCGCCCTCCATCGGGAGCAGGCGGAGCCCCCGGGGCGCCCACGGCAGCGGCAGGCGGTCCGGCCCCGCCGCGCCGGACGCGACGTAGCCGCCGCCCGCGCACGTCACGACCCCTGGGCGCGGCGCGCGCGCGACGGCGAGCGCGAAGAACAGCGCGGGCTCGAACGAGATGTTGGAAAAGTGGTCGAACAGGTGCGAGTCGACGAACCCGGAGCCCGCGGTCACCTCGGTCAGCGAGGGATCGTCGCACGAGCTGTCGAGGCTGCCGGAGCCGCCGCCGTTGAAGAGCCGCCACGCGAGGCCGCGCGCGCGGGCGCGCTCGACGATCTCGGCGCGGAGCCGGCGCACGAAGGGGCGACTGATCGCGCGGATCGCGCGCTTCGGGAGGTTCAGCGCGGGGGCGAACGGGCTCGCGTCCCCGAGGCCCGCGATCTGCGCCTCGTACCCCATGAACCCGTCGAGCGAGAGGCCCGGGGCGTCGGCCACGCGCGCGGCGAGCGCGACCGCCTGCGCCGCGTCGCGGACGGGCGACCGCTCGACGCCGAGGTGCACGCGGCCGGCGGCGGCGCGGTAGCTCATGTCGACGTCGACGACGGCGTGGAGCGTGACGCCGCGGCCTCGCGCGGCGGCCGAGAGCGCCTGCACGTGCCGCGGATCGTCGACCACGATGGCCGCGGTGGCGCCTCGCTCGGCGAGGTCGGCGAGCGCCGCGAGGTCGGCCGGCACGACCGAGGGGTACGCGACGAGCAGATCGTCGAACCCCTCGCCGTGCAGCGAGAGCGCCTCCCTCGCGGTGAACGCCAGCAGCCCGCGGCACACGTCGGGCGCCGTCGCCAAGAGGTGCCGCGCGAGCCCGACGACGCGCAGCGACTTCGTCGCGATCCGGAGCGTCTTGTTCGCTCGTCGCGCGCGGGCGGCGATCGCGCGCGCGTTGCGATCGACGGCGTCGAGATCGAGCAGCGCGAGGGGCAGGGGGCGGTCGCCCGCGAGGCGCCGCAGCCGGGAGAGCACGTCGTCCACGCGCCGCATCGGACGGCCTCCCCGCGCCCGACACAACGGCGAACTTGGCGCCCGGGGCGCGGGCGGGCACGATCACGTCGCCGTGACCACGCTGCGAGAGGACGTCGACCGGTTCATCGAGGCGCTCGCCCACGAGCGGCGCGCGTCGAGCCACACCGTCGCGGCCTACCGGCGGGATCTGCGCGAGCTGACGGGCCTGGCGGACGAACGCCTGGGGGAGGGCGCGCGGGCAGGCGACGTCGACGTGGTCCTGCTGCGCGCGCACCTCGGCAGGCTCGCGCGGCGGGTGCAGCCCGTGACCCTCGCGCGCAAGCTCGCGGCGATCCGCACATTCTTCAAGTTCCTCCGACGCCGCGGAGAGCTGCGCGAGAGCCCCGCCGAGCACCTCGAGACGCCGAGGGTGCGGCGCGGGCTGCCGACGTTCGTGTCCGTCGATCAGGCCGCGCAGATCGTGGAGTCGCCTGGAGACGACGCGGCGGGCGCGCGCGACCGGGCGATCCTCGAGCTCCTGTACGGCGGCGGGCTGCGGGTCTCCGAGGTGGCGGGCCTGCGCGCGGGTGACGTCGCGCTCGAGCGCGGGGAGGCGCGCGTCCGGGGCAAGGGCGACAAGGAGCGCGTCGTGCCGATCGGCCCGCCCGCCGTCGCGGCGGTGCGCGCGTGGCTCCTGCGGCGCGACGAGCTCGCGCGCGGCGACGGGGCGCTCTTCGTCGGCGCGCGCGGTCGAGCGATCGGCGTCCGCGCGATCCAGCGGATGGTCAAGCGCCAGGGCGCGGCGGGCGCGGGGCGCGGGGACCTCTTCCCGCACGCGCTGCGCCACTCGTGCGCGACGCACCTGCTCGAGGGCGGCGCCGATCTCCGCAGCATCCAGGAGATCCTGGGGCACGCGAGCCTGTCGACGACGCAGCGCTACACGCACGTCACGATGGACGCGATCCTGTCGACCTACGAGCGCGCGCACCCGCTCGCGAAGACGTCGGCGTAGGCCCGCACGAAAGTTGCCCGCCGCGCGGCCGCGTTGCTACGCGCGCGTGCCCGCATGCGCTCCCTCCTCTCACGCGCCGCGCTCTCGCTGCTCGGCGGCACGCTCGGCGGGGTGGCCGCCGCGGCGCTCGACGCGCGGTGGGCGGTGGAGGGCGCGAGCTCGAAGCTCTCGACGTGGGACGTCTTCGTCCCCGCCCTCGCGCTCGACGCGCCGGTCGCGCTCGTGGTCTCGGCGGCGTGCGCGCTCGCGTGGATCCTCGTCTCGCCTCGGCAGACGCCCACCCTCGGCGGCGCGCTCGGGCGCCTTCGCGACGACGCGTCTCGCGAGCTGTCGGCGACGGTGGCGCTCGGCGCGCTCGCGGTGCCGGCGTTCGTCGTGCTCACCGCGCACGCGGCGAGGGGTGCGCTCGCGGGAGAGGGCGGAGCGAAGGCGATCGGGGCAGAGCTCGCCGCGACGGCCGTGCTCTTCGCCGGGACGCTCGTGGCCGCGACGGTCGCGCTCGCCCGCCCGCTCGCGCGCAGGCTCACCCGCGTCGACGCCCGCGTCGCTCCCGCGCTCGGCGTGGCCCTCGCCGTCGCGATCTTCGCGCTGGGGATCACGCGCGGGACGCCGGGCGGCGACGGCGGCGCCCTCGGCGTGCTCGGCGTGCTGAAGCGTCAGGAGCTCGATCTGCGCGCCCCGGGGCTGCTGCTGCTCCTCGGGGCCGCGGCGTCGATCGGTCCGTCGCTCCGCGCGCCCGCGGCGCTCGCGGCGGCGCTCTCGCTGGCCCCGCTCGCGCTCTTGTGGCCGACGGCGCGCTCGCTCGACGGCGCGCCCGCGATCACGGCCGCGGTGGAGCGCGGCGCGCCCCTCGCGCGGACGTCGCTGCGCGTCGCGCGTCGCCTGACCGATCGCGATCGAGACGGGTTCTCTCGCACCTTCGGCGGGGGAGATTGCGATGACCGCGACGCGCGGGTGTATCCCACGGCGATCGACGAGCCCGAGAACGGCGTCGACGAGGACTGCTCCGGCGCCGACGCGCGACGACCCGCCACCGACGCGCCCCCTCCGACGCCGCCCGCGCCGGCGGCGAGGGTGTCGGCCGAGCTCAACGTGCTGCTCGTGACCGTCGACACGCTGCGCGCCGACCTCGGCTACGCGGGGAACCCACGCCCGCTGTCACCGAACCTCGACAAGCTCGCCGCGGGCTCGACGGTGTTCGAGCGGGCCGTCAGCCTCGCGTCGTACACGGGCAAGAGCGTGGGGCCGATGCTGATCGGAAAATACCCGTCGGAGACGCACCGGGGCTGGTCACACTTCAACGCCTTCCCGAAGGACGACCGCATGGTGCAGGAGCGCCTGCAGGCCGCGTCCGTGAGGACGCTGAGCGTGCAGGCGCACTGGTACTTCGACAAGTGCTGCGGCCTCGCGCGGGGGTTCGACGTCGTCGACTCGAGCGCCGCGCCCGGGATGGGCGCGCAGCAGGACAACGACACCACGACGACCGGCGACAAGCTCACCGACGCCGCCATCAAGCGCCTCTCCGATCCCGCGATCACCGGCGGGCGCTTCTTCGCCTGGGTGCACTACCTCGATCCGCACGCCGACTACCTGCGCCACGACGGCGTGCCCGACTTCGGCCGCGACATGCGCGCGCAGTACGATCACGAGGTCGCCTTCACCGACCGCGAGGTGGGCAGGCTCCTCGACTTCGTCGCGGCCCAGCCGTGGGGCGCGCGGACCGCCGTCATCCTCACGAGCGATCACGGCGAGGCCTTCGGCGAGCACAAGCTCATCCGCCACGGGATCGAGGTCTGGGAGGAGCTGGTGCGCGTGCCGCTCATCGTGCGCGTGCCGGGCGCCGCGCCCCGTCGGGTCGCCGTCCGCCGCGGCGCGATCGATCTCGTCCCCACCATCCTCGACCTCCTCCAGGTGCGCCCGGCGTACGACGGCGGTCCGAGCGACTTCGTGAGCGGCGTCTCCCTGCTGCCGGACGTCCTCGGGGGCGCGGCGCCCGTGGCGCGCGACGTGCTGGTGGACATGCCCGCCGGCCCGAACAACGACGAGAAGCGCGCCTTCTACCGCGGCGAGAAGAAGCTCTACATCTCGTCGGGCGTCGCCTACTCGCTCTACGATCTCGCGAAGGATCCCGGTGAGCGCGAGGATCTCGCGAGCACCGACAAGGCCACCTTCGCGGAGCTGCGCGCCGCCTACGAGGAGATGAAAGCGCGCCTTCGCGAGGTGCGCGTCAAGCCCGTCCCGCGGTGAGTCACCCCGGCGCCTGGGCGCCGCGCCCGAGCGTTGCCCGGTACCCGAACAGCACGAGCGCGCACCCGACGCCGATGACCGCGTACGTGCCCCAGATGGAGAGCGCGTCGATCGCGCCGCCCTTCGGCATGAACCGCTCGATGAGCGCGCCCGACAGCTTGCCGCCGACGAACCCGCCGAGGCCCGCCGGCGCGAGCGCGAGCCCCATGTACAGGCCCTCCTTGCCCTTCGGCGCGAAGGCCCCGACGAAGTCGTAGAACCGCGGCGAGAAGATCATCTCGGCCACGCCGAACAGGAAGAACGAGGCCACCGCGCCGCCGAGGCCCGGCGCGACGCCCATCGCGAGCATGCTCACCGAGCCGACGAGCACGCCGAGGGTCATCGCGAGCAACGGATCGAGCCGCTTCGACGCCCGCGCGACGCCGACCTGCAGGAGCGCGATCGTGAGCGGGTTCACCAGGCTCACGAGCTCGCGAGGGAGCGTGGGCGCCAGCCGCGCGAAGTACAGCGGGAACGTCTGATAGAATTGTTCGATGAGCAGGTAGTACCCGCTGACGGCCACGAGGAAGGCCGTCAGCTTCACGTTCCGCAGCGCGACCGCGTAGCCGGTGACGACCGCGAACAGGGGCTCCCTGGGGCGCGCGTCGCGCGCGTCGTCGTCCGCGGGCTCGAAGAACAGGAGCGCCGCAGTCACGAGCGCGAGCACGCTGCCGACGACGCCGACGAGCAGGCTCGTGCGCAGCGACAGCAGGCGCCGGAGCACGTACACGGTGCTCTTGCCGATGACGCTCCCCGCGTTCACCGACGCGTAGAAGATCGCGAAGCCTTGCGTCTGTCGGCCCTCGGGCGAGTAGCGCCGGACGGCGCCGGTGATGACGGGCTTCATGAACGCGCCCCCGATCCCCATCCCGAGGATGGCCACGTACGCGAGCCCGAGCGTGGGGCCGGCGAACAAGAGGCCGTACGCGAGCGTGTAGCAGGAGAACGCGATCAGCAGGCTCGCGCGGAACCCCAGGCGGTCGGCGAACCCTCCCACCACCACCGGCAGCCACGACCGGAAGATGGCGAACACCGCGAGCATCGAGCCGACCGACGCGACCGTCAGGCCCACCGTCTCGACGAGGTACACCTGCAGGTTGATGTACACGCCGTAGAACGCGAGCCGCTCGAGCACCTCGATCGCGATCGCGACCTTGAACACGCGGGGGAACGGCGCGGGCTGGGGCGGCGTCGGCGCCTGGGTCATCGGCCGCGCAGCCCACCAGCCTCGGGCGTGGAGTTCAAGTGCTACGGTCGCCCGCATGTTGAGCACGGGTTTCGGGATCCCTTCGTCGCGAGCACCGGATTCCTCGCGTCCTTCGGCCGCCTTGGGTGAACTCGTGCTCGACGTGGCGCGGCCACGCCTGCGCGCGGTTTCAGCCCAATTCGGCTCGAATTCCGCATCGGACTCCGGCGCTCGCTCCTTGGGCTCCCGAAATCCATGCTGAGCCCGTCGTTCGACCGCGCCGCGCAGTTCGCCGTCGACAAGCACCGCGCGCAGCTCCGCAAGGGGAGCGGCGCGCCGTACGTCACCCACCTCTTCTCCGTCTGCGCGCTCATCGGGGAGCGCGGCGGCGACGAGGAGCAGATGATCGCGGGCCTCCTGCACGACTCGATCGAGGATCAGGGCGTCACCCGGGCAGAGCTCGAGGCGCTCTTCGGACCCCGCGTCGCGCGCATCGTCGAGGCGTGCACCGACGCGCACGAGGTCCCGAAGCCGCCGTGGAAGCCGCGCAAGGTCGCCCACCTGGCGGCGCTCCGCCGTGAGCCGGCCGACGTGAAGCTCGTCTCCGCGTGCGACAAGCTCCACAACGCGCGCAGCATCGCGCGCGACCTCGCCGATCCGGCCGTGGGCGCCGCGATCTGGGGGCGCTTCTCGGCGCCGCGCGAGGAGACGCTCTGGTACTACCGCGCGCTCGTCGACGCGCTCGGCGACGGGTTCTCGCACCCGGTCATCTCCGAGCTCGACGGCGTCGTCGTGGCGCTCGAGCGCGCGTGACGCGCGCGACCCGTGCTACCGGTAGGCCGTGCGAGAGCTCCAGCGTTGGGTCGAGCGACCGAGAGCTTGCAGCTACCTGCCCGAGCGGTCGGCGCAGCTCGAGAACCGGGTGCTCCTCGACGTGACGCCGGCCGAGCTGGACGAGCTGCTCGCGCGCGGGGTGCGGCGGTTCGGGCCGATGTACTTCCGCCCAGCCTGCGCGGGGTGCAGCGCGTGCGTCTCCTTGCGCCTGCGCGCGGACGACTTCGAGCTGCGTCGTCGCCACCGCCGGGTGCTCGCGCGCAACCACGACCTGCGCGTCTCCGTGCGCAGCCCGAAGGTGGACCAGGCCCGGCTCGACCTCTACGAGCGGTGGCACGTCTCGCGGCAGGACGCGCGCGGCTGGGAGCCGTCGCCGCTCGACGGCTCGAGCTACGCGCAGGTGTTCGCGTTCCCCCACGAGAGCGCGATCGAGCTCTCGTACTGGCTGGGGGATCGGCTCGTCGGCGTCGCGCTCTCCGATGCCACGCCCTCCGCGCTCTCGGCGGTCTATTTCTACTACGATCCGCAGCTCACGGACCGCTCGCTCGGCACGCTCAACGTGCTCGTGCACCTGCTCCGCGCGAAGCAGCCGGGGCGCACGTGGGTCTACCTCGGCTACTGGGTCGAGGCGTGCGCTTCCCTGCGCTACAAGGCGACGTTCGGGCCGCACGAGGCGCTCGACGGCGAGCCGAGCTTCGATGACGACGGCGAGTGGCGCCCGCGCCCCGGCCAGGCGCTCTGAGCACGGGTTTGCCGAGCCGAGCCGAGCCGTCTCGCCGCGTCACCCCTTCGCGGAGAGCCGCGCCTCGAGCTCGGCGATCCGCTCGTCGCGCGCCGAGAGCTCCCTTCGGAGCTCGTCGAGGGCGCTCGCTTCGGGCACCTGCCCGCGCACGTGCAGCGGTCGCACGCTCGCCGAGCGCCGCCGCAGCCACATGTTGAGCAGCTCCATCACGGTCGCGAACGCCATGGACACGTAGACGTACGCCTTCGGGACGTGCGTCCCCGTGCCCTCGGCGACCAGCATCGTCCCGATGAGGATGAGGAATGACAGCGCCAGGATCTTCATGCTCGGGTGGCGCTCGACGAAGTCGCCGATCCACCCCGCGAAGATGAGCATCACGAGCATCGCGCACACCATCGACGCGACCATCACCGGCACCTTGCTCGTCAGGCCGACCGCGGTGATCACCGAGTCGAGCGAGAAGACGACGTCCATCACCGCGATCTGCACGAGGATGAACGCGAAGGCCGCGCCCGCGCCGGGGCGCGACATCTTCTCCTCGTCGCTCGCGCCGTCGTGCTGGCCCTCGAGGCCGCTGAAGATCTCCCACGTGCTCTTCGCCACGAGGAACCCCCCGCCGACGATCAGCACGAGATCGCGCGCGCTGACGCCGTGGCCGAGCACCTCGAACAGCGGCCTCGTCATCCCGGTGAGCCAGCTCAGCATGAGCAGCAGGACGACGCGCGTGCCGAGCGCGAGCACGAGCCCGAGGCGCCGCGCGATCGCCTGGCGGGGTCTCGGCACCCGCGCGACCAGGATCGAGAGGAAGATGATGTTGTCGATGCCGAGGACGATCTCGAGCGCCGTGAGGCTCACGAGCGTGCCGAGCGACGAGAGGCTGAGCAGATCGGTCATGCGAGAGCTGCCCGGCGTACCACGGCGCCCCGGCCGGAACGACCGCGCGGCGCGCCCCGGATGCGGTACGCTCCCGGCGTGGGCGCGGCAGCGATCGTTCGACGCTTCGACGTGCAGCTCGCGGACAGCGATCGGGGCGTCTACGAGGCGCTCGAGCTGCGGACGGCGCAGCACCCGTCCGAGTCGCCGCGCTACCTCGTCGCGCGGGTGCTCGCGCGCGCGCTCGAGCACGACGACGGCGTCGAGTTCTCTCGCGGGCTCGCCGAGGCCGAGGATCCTGCGCTGTGGCAGCGCGATCTCAGCGGCTCCCTCCGCGCGTGGATCGAGGTGGGCGCGCCCTCGCCGGCGCGGCTGCACCGCGCGCAGAAGGCCTGCCCGCGCGTCGTCGTGTACGGCTGGAAGGCCGTCCCGCGCCTCGCCGAGGACGTCGTCACCGAGCGCGTGCACCGCGCCTCCGAGCTCACCCTGTACGCGCTCGACCCCGCGCTGCTCGACGCGCTCGCGTCAGGGCTCGATCGCCAGCAGCGCTGGGACGTCTCGGTCGCGGGCGGCGTGCTCTACGTGGGCGTCGGCGGGCAGACGCACGAGGGCGCCGTGACGCGGGTGCCCGTCGCCGCTCAGCATGGGGTTCGGGAGCCCAAGGAGTGAGGGTCGGAGTTCGACGCGGAATTCGAGCCTAATTGGGCTGAAACCGCGCGCAGGCGTGGCCGTGCCACGTCGAGCACGGGTTCACCAAGGCGGCCGAAGGACGCGAGCCATCCGGCGCCCGCGACGAAGGGCCCCCGAACTCCATGCTCAGTAGCCCGGCGGATCCCACTCGCAGATGTAGTCGTACTCGAGATCGCAGCGGCGATCGTCCCACTTGCCGCTCTTCGTCTCGACGAGGCAGTGCTCGTAACACTTGTCGAACCAGCACGTGCTCTCGTTCGCGTTCGGCTCGCCTGGGTTCCAGTTCGAGTACGAGAGCGCGCTGCCGTCGACCCAGGTGTACGTGCCCGCGCCAGACGCCTTGAGATCACGGCCGTCCGTCGCGCCGAGCCAGTGCTCGCCGTCGTGCACGACGCTGAGGAACCCGTTCTCGGCTGCGGAGCCGACGATCGCGAGGTGCCCGCCTTCGTCCTTGCACCTCTTCACGGCCTCCGACCACGGCGCGTCGCCGAACGTGCCCTCGTGCACCCAGTAGCAGTGGAACGTCGAGGGATCCTTCTTGCCGTTGCCGAAGCGGCCGCAGTCGACCGTGCAGTCGTTGCGGCAGCCGTCCTTGTCGTCCTGGTCGCCGTCGTCGCACTCCTCGCCCGGCTCGGCGACGCCGTTGCCACACACAGGGGAGGGCGCGCCGCCCGCGCCCGCCTGGCCTCCGCCGGCTTGTCCCCCGCCTGCCTGCCCCGCGCCGCCCGCGCCTGCCTGCCCCGCGCCGCCCGCGCCTGCTTGTCCCGCGCCGCCCGCGCCTGCCTGCCCCGCGCCGCCCGCGCCCGCTTGCCCGGAGCCGCCCGCGCCCGCTTGCCCCGCGCCGCCCGCGCCCGCTTGCCCGGAGCCGCCCGCGCCCGCTTGCCCCGCGCCGCTCGCGCCTGCTTGAGCCGAACCTGCCTGTCCCGATCCTCCGGCCTGTCCCGCGGCGCCGCCGCCTTGCCCCGCCGCGCCCGCGGTCGCCTTGCCGCTCGCGCCCGCCTGCCCAGCCCCGCTCGCGCCGGCCTTGCCGCCCGCCCCCGCTTGACCCGCCGCGCTCGCGCCGGCCTTGCCGCCCGCGCCTGCCTGGCCCGCGGCGCTCGACCCGCCGACCGACTTGCCCGCGCTGCCCGCGCTCGCCTTCGCGCCGGACCCCGCGTGACCCGCGGCGCTGGTGCCCGCCGCGCCGGCCGTGGCGCCGCCCGTCGCACCTCCCGCCCCCTGGCCGAGCCCGAGGTCTTCGGAAGAAGCGCCCCCACAAGCAAGAAGCAGCACACAGAGTGCCGGACAAGCGCGACGCATCGCGTGAATATACGCCATCCGGCGCGCTCCGTCGATCTGCCCGGGCGCGCTCGGGGTAGGCTCGCCGCCCGATGCGGAGCTCGCCTCGATGAAGGTGGTGTCGGCGCGGATCCTCGGGCTCGGGCCCTTCGACGATCTGACGATCTCGTTCGCTGACGACGCGGGCAGACCGAAGGATTTGCTCGTCGTGCAGGGGGGAGGCGGCGTCGGCAAGACCACGCTGCTCGCCGCGATCGCCTCGACGCGCCCCGGCGCCGCCGTCGCGCTGCCGCGTCAGCGAGGGCGCGACGAGAGGGCCACGGTGGTCGTCGACTACGCGCTCGGCGACGACGATCCCGCGCGTCCCCACCCGCTGCGCGTCTGCTCGCCGATGGCGTCGCTGGGCGAGCCGGAGGCAGAGGCGCTCCTGCGGAGACGGGAGCAGGCGCAGTTCGATCGGGCGGCGGAGTCGGGCGGCTTCGCGCTGGTCGGGTTCTCGTCGGCGCGCTGGTTCTCGCGCGCGTCGACGGTCCTCACGTCGCCGGAGCGCACGGTGCTCCGCCACGATCCGCGCGCGACGCACGCCTTCGACGACGGGATGCGCGGCGATCTCGCGCGGGACACGAAGCAGGTGCTCGCGTACGCGAGCGTGGCGGCCGCGCTGGCCCCGAGCGAGCCCGTGCACGTCGCGCGCGCGGAGGGACTCCGCCACGCCGTCGACACGCTGCTCGCGCCCGTCGAGCTGGCCTACGCCGGCGTCGATCCCGGATCGCTCGAGCCGACCTTCCGCGCCGGGTCCCAGGTCTGGTCGTTCGACGAGCTCCCCACGTACGTCCGTCACCTGGTCGCTCTCGGCGCGCTCTCGGCGCGGGCGCTCTCGGCGGCCTATCCCGACGAAGACCCGCGGCGCGCGGAGGGGGTGGTGCTCGTCGACGACGCGGCCGCGCACCTGCCGCCTCACGTCGAGGTCGCCCTCCCCGAGCTGCTGCGCGCGGCGCTGCCGCGGGTGCAGTGGGTGCTCACCACGTCGTCGCCGCTCGTCGCGGCCCGGGTCGACCGGGGCGACGTCGTCGCGCTGCGGCGGATCGGTGACGGCGTCGTCGCGTTCGACGGCGCGGACGCGTGCCTCCATTGACAGAGACACGCGCGCGTCTCCGCGTCGTTCTCCAGGCCGCGCTCCGGGAGCCGGTGACCTGGATGTTGCTGCTCGGCGCGCTGCTCTTCGCCGTGGACCGCGCGCGCCGCGCCCCGGACGCGCGCCGGGTGATCGTCGACGCCGGCGTGCTCCGCGCGATCGATCTCGATCACCGCCGCCGGCTGGGGCGCGCGCCGACGGCGCAGGAGCGGGCCGTGCTGGTCGAGCGCTGGATCGACGAGGAGGTGCGGGTGCGCGAGGCGGAGCGGCTCGGGCTCGCGCAGGGGGACGTGATCGTCCGTCGGCGCCTCTTGCAGAAGATGGACCAGATCCTCGACCAGACGGCGCGGCTCGATCCCCACGCGCCGCCGCGCGTCGTCCGCGTCGAGCGGCTGAGCGTCGAGCACGTGTTCTTCTCGCGGGGGCGCGGCGACGCCGAGCGAGACGCGCGCGACGCGGCGGCGGCGCTCACCGCGGGGACGGATCCAGCGACGCTGGGCGATCCGTTCCCGCTCGGCGCGACGCTGCGGGCGCGCACGCGCGCACAGCTCACCTCCGCGCTCGGCGACGCGGCCGCCGCCTCGCTCTGGTCGTCCCCCGACGACGGCTGGCGCGCCGTGGAGGGGGCCGCTGGGTGGCACGCCGCGCGCGTGGTCGGCCGCACCGCCGACGAGGAGCGAGAGGCCGGCGCCGCCGACGTCGAGGCGGCCCGCCGCGACGCCCAGGCGAAGCTCCGCGCGCGCTACGTCGTCGAGGTGCGGAGGTGATCCGCGTGGTCGCGCTCCTCCTGGCGCTCGGGCTCGCGCTGCACACCTCCCAGGCGTCGGCGCACGGGCTCTCGACGGCGGTGGTCAGGCTCGACGAGCACGCGGAGGGGGCGTTCACGATCGGAGAGAGCGAGCCCTCCGCGGTCACGCTGCACGCGCCCTCGTGCGTGCGGCTCGGCGCGCTCCTGCGCTGCGGCTCGCGCGGCCTCGCGGGCGCGACGATCACCGCGCACGCCGAGGGGGATGTGTTCGTGCGCGTGAGCTACCGCGACGGCGAGGTCGCGTTCCGCGCGCTGCCCGCGGGGGAGGCGTTCGTCGTGCCGGCGCGCGAGCGTGACGACGGCGGAGGCGCGCCGTGGGGGTTCGTGCGCCGCGGCGTCGAGCACCTCGCGCTCGGCTACGACCACCTGCTGGTCCTCGCTGCGCTCGTGGCGACCGCGCGCGGCGCGCGGCGGCTCGCGCTCTCGGTGACCGCGTTCTCGCTCGCGCACATGACCTCGCTCGCGCTCCTGACGTCCGGGCTCGTCCGCCT
Source organism: Polyangiaceae bacterium (assembly GCA_020849655.1). Lineage (GTDB taxonomy): Bacteria > Myxococcota_A > Polyangia > Polyangiales > Polyangiaceae > JADLFU01. The sequence goes on from JADLFU010000011.1 coordinate 85,616, forward strand.
GCCGCAGGCGCCCGTCGAGGCCTGCATCGCGCTCAGCGTCGTCGTGATGGCGCGCGCCGCCGTGGGGCCCGCGCGCTCGTGGCTCGCGCGTCGACCCGAGCTCGCCGTCGCGCCGCTCGGCCTGCTGCACGGCCTCGGGTTCGGCGCGGCCCTGCTCGACGCGGGGCTGCCCCGCGAGCGACTGGCGGCGTCGATCCTGGCGTTCCACGTGGGCATCGAGGCCGGACAGCTCGCGCTCGCGCTCGCGCTCTTCTCGGCCCTCCGCGCGCTCGGCGACCGCCGGGATCGCTGGGTCTCGTGGGGTTCTGTCTTGGTCGGCGCGGTCGGGTGTGCGATCACGATCGAGCGAGCCCTCGCGCTCGGGACGTGATCACGATGAAGGCCCGCCCGCTGCTCCTCTCGCTCCTCGTCGCCGTCGGGTGCGGCGGGGGGGACGACGTCGCGCCTCGTCCGCCCCCGCGCGTGCTCACCGACGCCGAGCGCCCGCCGTGCGCGCAGTTCAATCCGCAGAGGAACCTCTACTTCGGCGATCTGCACGTCCACACGGCCCAGTCGTTCGACGTCAACGCGTTCGGCGTGCGCGTGACCCCGCGGCAGGCGTACGCGTTCGCGCGCGGCGCCGAGGTGGAGCTGCCGGCGGGCGGCGCCACCCGCCGTGCGCGGCTCGCGCGGCCGCTCGACTTCGTCGCGGTGACCGATCACTCGGAATTCCTCGCCGAGGTCGAGGGCTGCACGACGCCGGGATCGTCCACGTACGACGCGCCCACCTGCCAGAAGTTCCGCGGCGATCCGTACGACGCCGTCAGCGCGTTCGGCCTGAAGCTCGCCATCGGCAACCGCCAGCGGTTCGACGATCTCTGCGGCGACACCGGGCAGGCGTGCGTCGACGGCGCCGCGCCCGTGTGGGCCTCGATCAAGGCGGCCGCCGAGGAGGCCTACGACCGCAGCGAGAGCTGCGCGTTCACGAGCTTCATCGCGTACGAGTACACCGGCGTCCGCGGCGGCAGCACGATGCACCGCAACGTCATCTTCCGCACGAGCGAGGTGCCGCAGCCGATCACGTTCTTCGAGCGCCCCGATCCGTGGGATCTCTGGAGCGAGCTGCGCTCCGCGTGCCTCGATCGCACGCCCGGCTGCGACGTCCTCGCGATCCCGCATAATCCTAACGAGAGCAACGGCAAGATGTTCGCGGTCGAGTACCCCGCCGGCGGCGACGAGCGGGCGCAGGCGGCGCTGCGGGGCGCGATGGAGCCGCTGATGGAGGTGTTCCAGCACAAGGGCGACTCCGAGTGTCGCGACGGGCTCGCGGGGCTGCTCGGCGCGCCCGACGAGCAGTGCGGCTTCGAGAAGCACGATCGCGACGGGCCACAGGACTGCTCGATGACGACGACCCACGTCGGCGGCGTCGCCAACACCGGCTGCTACTCGGTGCGCGATTTTCTGCGCGGCGCGCTCGCGGAGGGCCTGAAGGAGCACGCGCGCCTCGGGGTCAACCCGCTGCCCCTCGGCGTCATCGCGGGCACCGACACGCACAACGGCACGCCCGGCGCGGTCGACGAGGACACGTTCCAGGGGCACCGCGGCACCGACGACGACACCCCCGAGAAGCTGCTCGGCAGCGGCGTCTTGACCTCGGGCGGCATCGCGTACGATCCGGGCGGCATCGCCGCGGTGTGGGCCGAGCAGAACACTCGCGCGAGCCTGTTCGACGCGCTCCGTCGCCGCGAGACGTACGGCACGAGCGGCCCGCGTATCGCAGTCAGGTTCTTCGGCGGCTGGGGCTACCCGGCGTCGCTCGCGGACGATCCGGCGCTCGTCGAGAAGGCGTACGCCGGCGGCGTGCCGATGGGCGGGACGCTCCCCGCGGAGGGCGCGGTGGCGAGCGGCCCCGTGTTCGTCGTCTCGGCGATGCGGGATCCCGGCCCGAAGGACAAGCCCGGCGCGAGGCTCCAGCGCGTGCAGATCGTCAAGGTCTGGGTGAAGGACGGCGTCGCCGAGCAGCGCGTGTTCGACGTCGCCGGCAGCGCGACCGCCGGGCTGGGGCTCGATCTGTCGACGTGCGCGCCGGGCGACGGCGGAAGCGACGCGCTGACGGCGACGTTCACCGATCCCGACTTCGACCCGGCCGCGTACGCCTCCTACTACGCGCGCGTGCTCGAGGTGCCGACGTGCCGGTGGAGCACGTGGCTCTGCAACCGCCTGCCCGCGGAGGGCCGCCCGCCTGCGTGCAGCGATCCGAGCGTGAAGCGCGCGCAGCAGGAGCGCGCGTGGACCTCCCCCATCTGGTACACGCCGCCCTGACGCACACTTGCGCGCAGGCGCATGCTGATCGTATGTTCAGTGAATGACTGACATCGACGTGGCGGGCCTGCTCCAGCTGTTCGACGCGGAGCTGGCCGAGGTGAAGTTCCCCGAGGTCGACCGCGAGGTGCTCGCGCGCGCGACCTCGTCGCTCGCCGCGGCGGAGGCGGCGGTGGCGGAGGCCGACGCGCGCGCCGCGGCGAGCCGCGCCGAGGCGCTCGCGCGGCGCGAGGAGCTGGGGCGTGTCGCGGCTCGCGCGGTCGCGTACGCGCGCGTGTACGCGGAGGGATCGCCCGCTGTCGCCGCGAAGCTCGACGCCCTCGTGTCGCCGCCGCGCGCCCTCGCGCCGAAGCGCCGCGGTCGCCCGCGCAAGGTGCCGGTCGAGCAGGTCGCGATCGACGCCGCGGAGTGACGTCGCGCCGCCCCGTGCGCCGTGGCATACGTCGCCGCGGTGGCCGCGCTCAGCGTGTTCGATTTGTTCTCCATCGGCATCGGCCCGTCGAGCTCGCACACGGTCGGCCCGATGCGCGCGGCGCGGCGCTTCGCGAGCGCCATCGAGGCCGGCGGGCTCCTCGAGCGCGTCCGATCGGTGCGGGTCGAGCTGTACGGGTCGCTCGGCGCGACGGGGCGAGGTCACGGCACCGACGGCGCCGTCCTGCTCGGGCTGATGGGCGAGGCGCCCGAGTCGGTCGACGTCGACGCGGCGCCTGCGCGCGTGGAGGCCGTCCGGCGCGAGGGGTGGCTCGCGCTGCTCGGCCGGCGAGAGATCTCGCTCGACCCCTCGCGTGATCTCGTCTTCCACAAGCGCCAGTCGCTGCCCATGCACCCGAACGGCCTGCGCCTGTGCGCGCGCGACGAGGTCGGTCAGAGCCTCGACGAGCGGGTGATGTACTCGGTGGGCGGAGGCTTCGTGGTCGACGACGCGGGCGCGGGGGTGGGGGAGGGCGAAGGCTGCGCGTTGCCTCATCCGTTCCGGTCGGGGGCAGAGCTGCTGTCGCGGTGCACCGAGCGCGGCCTCTCCATCAGCACGCTGGTGCTGGAGAACGAGCTCGTCTGGCGCTCCGAGGCCGAGGTGCGCGCGCGGCTGCTCGAGATCTGGGGCGTGATGCAGGCCTGCGTGCGCCGCGGCTGCGAGCGCGAGGGCATCCTGCCCGGCGGGCTGCGCGTGCGCCGTCGCGCGGCGACGATGTCACGGAGGCTGAAGGCCGATCCGCGCGGGGAGGGAGATCCGCTCGTCGCCCTCGACTGGGTCAACCTCCACGCGCTCGCGGTCAACGAGGAGAACGCTGCAGGAGGCCGCGTCGTCACGGCGCCGACGAACGGCGCGGCGGGCATCGTGCCGGCCGTCCTGCACTATTTCACGCGATCGCGCCCCGGCGCGGACGACGACGGCGTCGTCAGGTTCTTGCTGACCGCGGGCGCCATCGCGATGCTCTACAAGCAGAACGCGTCGATCTCGGGGGCGGAGGTCGGCTGCCAGGGCGAGGTCGGCGTCGCGTGCTCGATGGCCGCGGCGGGCCTCGCCGAGGTGACGGGCGGCACGCCGGAGCAGGTCGAGAACGCGGCCGAGATCGGCATGGAGCACAACCTCGGCCTGACCTGCGATCCGATCGGCGGCCTCGTGCAGGTGCCGTGCATCGAGCGCAACGCGATGGGGGCGGTCAAGGCGATCAACGCGGCGCGCATCGCGCTCTCGGGCGACGGCAAGCACCACGTCTCGCTCGACAAGGTCATCGCGACGATGCGCCGCACCGGCGCCGACATGCTGACGAAGTACAAGGAGACCGCGCGCGGAGGGCTCGCGGTCAACGTGGTCGAGTGCTGACCGACGAGCTCGTCATCCGTCCGGCCGAGGCGACCGACGGCCCGGCGCTCGGGCGGCTGGGCGGCGCGCTGCTGCGGCAGCACCACGCCTGGGACGAGCTTCGGTTCCTCTCGGTGGCCGATCCGGAGGAGGGCTACGCGCGGTTCCTCGTCGCGGAGCTCGCGTCGCCGACGAGCGTCGTGCTGGTCGCCGATCGCGCGGGCGCCGCCGTCGGCTACGCGTACGGGAGCCTCGAGCCGATGAGCTGGAAGGAGCTGCGTGGGCCGTGCGGCTTCCTCCATGACGTGCTGGTCGACGACGGCGAGCGGGGGCGCGGGGTGGGGGAGCGGCTCGTGACGGAGGTCGTCACGCGGCTCGAGGAGCGCGGCGCGCCGCGGGTCGTGCTCTGGTCCGCCGCGAAGAACCCGCGCGCGCAGGCGCTGTTCGCGCGGCTCGGGTTTCGCATGACGATGTGCGAGATGACCCGCGAGCGCGGCGGTCAGCGGTAGCCGACGAGCTCGCCGTCGGCGCATGTGACGAAGACGCCGGCCGACGACGCGGACAGGCCGATCGGCGCCCGGCACGACGGCTTGTCGGCCAGCGTGACCGCGCCGCCCTCGACGACGCCGAGCTCTCCGGAGCCTCGCACGAACACGACGCGTCCGGAGGCGTCGAGCACCGGGCCGGGGCCGACGCCGCCGATCGACTCCGGGTGCGCGGCGCGCGGCGACGGCAGATCGACGCGACGGGTCGGCGCGCCGTCGAGCTTCGCGCCCAGCAGCGTCCCCGTCGTCGTCTCGACGACGCACTCGTCGTCGGACGCCGCGATGGGACCCTCCAGCAGGCCGGCGTCGGTGCGCAGCAGCGTCGTCCAGGTGGGCGCGTGCGCGCCGAGCCGCACCAGCCGCGCGCCGTCGACGACGAGCGCAGGGCCGGCGGAGGTCAGCGTGATCGCGGAGGTGGGCAGCCCGCCCAGGCGCGGCAGCTCGACCGGCGCGCGGCCGATGTCCCACGAGAACACGCGCCCGAGATCCGTCGCTGCGAACACGCGCGCGCCGTCGGATGAGAGCGCGATCGACGGCGCGTCGGGGAGCGTCGCCTGGGCGCGCGTGTGTCCCTGCTCGTCGATCACCAGCAGCTCCTGTCCGGCGGCGACGACCAGCGCGCCGCCGAGCAGCGTCGGGGCCGCGCGGAGCTTCGGGGCGTGCGTCGGCAGCGCGCGCCGCGTGACGATCGCGCCGTCTGCGTCGACGATCACGAGCACGCCCCTCGTCGTCAACGTCCACGCGCGGCCGCGCGCGTCGAGCACGGGCGCGTGCGCCGCTTGCTCGCCGAGATCGACGCGTCGCACCTCGGCGCTGCGCGGATCGATGGAGCAGAGCTCGCGCCCCGCCGCGACGACGACGCGCTCCTTCGTGACGACGGCGCCGTCCGCCGGGCGCGCGCCCAGCGACACCCGCAGCGCCTCCCTGGGCGCCGAGGGGAGCTCGCGCGTCAGCGCCGTACGCGACGTCGCCCCGCGCGCCGTCGTGGGCGCGGCGTCGCCGAGGAAGGCCGCGCGGCGGGCAGAGGTTCGCTCGGCCGACGCGACGGAGCACACCGTGACCAGCCCGGCGAGGAGCCCGCGCCAACGCGTCATGGCGCGAGCTCGAGCGTCACCGAGTACTGGGCCACGCCCGCGGGAGGGTGCCTCGGCGCCGCGGCGGACCACGGATCGAGCGCGAGGCGCAGGCGGATGCACCCGGTCTGCGCGCCAGCGCTCGGGGTGAACGAGGCGGTCGTGAGCGCGCCCACCACGTGCCCCTCGGTGTCCTTGCTCGGCACCTGGACGCCCGCGCGGTGGACCAGCGTACGAGCGGGCTCGCGCATCCCGCCGCGCTCGAGGGTGATCTCCAGCACGACGCCCGCGTCGCGCGCGCGGTCGATCGCGTCCCGCACCACCCAGCGCGCCGCCTTGCCCGTCGCGCGCTCGTCGGGGCAGAACACGTCGACGTCGCGGACGAACGCGAGCTCGCCCCGCACCTCGGACGACGGGGCCACGCGCCCGGCGGTCGCGGGCTGATCGTTGGGCTCGAGCTCGTGCCCGCGCGCGCGCTCGACCGGCGCGAACGAGAGCTCGTAGGTGTCCGACACGTTCTCGAGCACCGGAGGCGGCGCGTCGTCCGCGTACGCGTCCGCGTCCTGGAGGACCGCGACCAGGTAGCGACCCGGCTCGAGCTTCAGCTGGGGCACCTCGAGGTCGCGGCCCTGGGCGCCGGAGCAGAACCGCGCGATCGAGTCGACCATCCCCGCGCGATAGAGCAGCGTGCACGTCGGACAATTGGGCAGCGCGGTGGTCTTCAGCGCGACCTGCTGCGAGGTCGCGGGCACGTCGAACGCGAAGAAGTCCCGGTCGCTCGCGGACGGGCTGATTCGCTTGCCGATCGTGCCCTTCACCGAGCTCCCCGGCGGGATGGGCTGCGCCGTCGCGGCGTCGTCGTTCGGCTCGTGCTCGTTGCCGTCGAACGGCGCGGGCGCGGAGTACGCCGTCCACGCCCGCGCGCCGCCGGCAGCCGCGCCGACGACCGCGAGCGCGATCGCCACCTGCGCGACCACCCGCTGGCGGCGCAGGCCGCGCTCGAACGCCTCGACCTCGTCGCGCGTCGCGGCGCGGTGGGCGACCTGGGTGCGCGCGAGGCCGCCGCCCTCGTCGCTCGCCATCCGGCGCACCTCGCCGGAGTCGACGAGGATCTCCGAGCTCGACACGTTGCCGTCGCGGAGGACGCGGACCAGCTCGTCGCGCATCGACTCGACGTCGGGGAACCTGTCCTCTCTGCGCTTCGCGAGCGCCCGCAGCACGATCTCGTCGACCGACGGAGGCACGCCCGCCACGCGCCTGCTCGGCGGCGTCGGCTGCTCGGTCAGGTGCTTCGCGAACACCGCCATCGGGCTCGGCGCGTGGAACGGCGGGTGCCCGGTGACGAGCTTGTAGATGACGCCGCCGAGCGCGTAGACGTCCGTGCGCAGATCGACGTCCTCGCCCCGGATCTGCTCGGGAGACATGTAGTACGGCGTGCCGACGACCGCGCCGTGCCCGGTGACGTCGCTCTGCTGCTCGGGGCCCTGGCGGAGCTTCGCGAGGCCGAAGTCGCACACCTTCGCGACCTCGTGGCGCCCGTCCGGCGATCGCACGAGCATCACGTTCTCGGGCTTCAGATCGCGGTGCACGATCCCCATCCCGTGGGCCTCCGCGAGCGAGCTGCACACCTGCGCGACGATCCGCGCCATCCTGAGCGGGGACATCGGCCCCTCGTGCCGCACGACGCGGCCGAGATCCTCGCCGGCCACGAGCTCCATCACGAGGTAGGTGAGGCCGTTGTCGGTGTGGCCGAAGTCGAAGACCTGCACGGTGTTCGGGTGCGAGAGGCGCGACGCGAGCTCGGCCTCTCGCTTGAACCTCCTGACGACCGACTCGTCGCGAGAGAGCTCGCCCGACAGCAGCTTCATCGCCATCAGCTTGCCGATGCGCGTGTGCTCGACCTTGTAGACGATGCCCATCCCGCCCGCGCCGAGCTGCGCGACGATGCGGTAGCGGTCGGCGAGGGTCATCCCCACCAGCGGATCGGGCCCGGCCGGTCGCGGATCGTCGTCGTCGTCGTGCCGCGGCGTCGACGCGGCCGCGCTCATCGTCACGGCGCGCCCTTCGAGACGAAGTCGGCCTCGACGTCGGGCACCCGCGGATCGGCGCCCGCCATGCCGACGACGCGGCCGAAGACCCCGAGCGAGTCGCCCGTGGCGAGGGGGCTGCCTCCGGGCACGGTCACGCGCGCGCGGCAGGGCTTCTTCGCGCAGCCCGTGGAGACGCCGATGACGGCCAGCACCTGGTGGCCCTGCGCCGTCGCGGACAGCACGTCCCCGCGCCAGGCGATCTGCGTGTCGACGGCGGCGTCGCCCTTCTGCATGACCTCGTCGTACCCGGTCTTCGCCTTGGCCTCGCGATCGCGCGCCTCGGCCGCCAGGCTCGCGACCCGCTGCACCGTGATGCTGGCGATCCTCGGCGCGAGGTTCGCGACGGAGGCTCTCACCTTCACGTCCGTTGCGCCGATGGCGGAGATGTTCATCAGCTGCGCGAACTGCCCCTCGGGGCTCACGGAGATCGCGCGGCCGGACACCGTCACGCCGCCGCCCTTCGCGGTGCGCCCCGCGAGCATGAACGTCGCGCCGTCCGTGACCATGCGCGCGCCGGGCGACTCGAGCCACAGCGGGCTGATGCCCACCTTCACGGCGAGCTTGCCCTGCGCCGGCTCGCGGCCGGGCGACGCGATCGTGTAGGCGATCTCGCGCGCGAGGGGCTTCGTGTCGTGCGACGCGCCGCTGATGAGCTCGGTCACGTCGACCTTCGCCACGCCGCGGCCGTCCGCGCCCACGGTGACGGGCTTGCCGTCCACCGTCGCCGACGAGCCCGGCGCAGTCTCCAGCATCACGCGCACCGAGGGGATCGGATCCTGGAGCGCCGCCAGCTCGGGCCAGATGCGGAACGCGACCTTGACCTTGACCTTGACCGTCTCGTCGCGGCCCGTGCCCGGGCGATCGATCGCCAGGTCGAGCTCGGTGTCGCCCACCGCGAGCGGCGCCGCGAGCGGCACGTCCGCCGCGTGCGCTCGCACGCCGCCCTTCGCGCCCGCGAGCGTGATCGTGGTGTCGTCGGGGCAGCTCTCGCACGTGACGTGGAGGACGTCCTTGCCGTCCGCGTCCAGCCGCGGCTCGGCGACCAGCGGCGGCGGCGCCCGCACCACGAGGACGGCCACGAGGCCGACCGCGCCGAGCACCGCGGCCCCTACGATCGCGAGGAACGCAGGGCGCCGGTAGATCGGCGGCAGCGGACGCTCGACGAGCCGCACGCGCCGCTCGACCTGCCCCGTCTCGGCGACGATCTCCTCGTATTCCTCCTCGACGTACTCCGGCTCGCGCGGGCGGCCGCGCGGGAGGATGCCGCCGATCAAGGTCTTGCTCGGCGCCTTGCCCGGAGCCGCCATCAGCATCGTCTGGTTCGCCTTGCGCTTCGCAGGCGCGGGCGGCGCGACGGCTGGCATGCCCATGATCATCGTGCCCTTCAGCCCCTGGCGTGGCGGCGCGGGCGCGGCGGGAGCGGGCGGGCCCGCGGCCGCAGCCGGTGTGCCGACAGGCGCGGCAGGCGGGGCGACGGGCGCCGAGAACGACAGCTGCGTCGGCGCGGCGCCAGCGGGTGGCTGCGGGTCGGCCGACGACATCGGGGGCATCCCGAGCATCGTCCGCGCGCCGCCGCCGCTCGCCGCCTGGGGGGCCGGGGGCGCGGTCGGGGCGGGCGCGAGCGGCGCCATCCCGAGCATCGTGTGCTTCCCGAGGCCCGAGGCTGGTCTCGCGGGGGAGGGCGCCGCCGGCGGGAACGCCACGCCGCACGTGCCGCAGAAGCTGGCCGCGTCCGGGTTGCCGCCGCCGCACTGCGGGCAATAGCGCATGGGGGCGCGATGCTAGTACAGCCGGCGTCGCGGGGGCCAGCTTCCGGGGGCGCTCTCGGGCGCCCGACCGCTGCTGGGCGGGCAGGCTCCCGTCAGCGCGGAACGCCGCGCGGCTCAGAAGCGCAGCACCGCCTCCAGCTTCGCTCCCTCGTACGCGGGGAAGATCCTGCACACGCCGCTGACGCAGCGCAGGCCCTGCCTGGACTGGCCGACGTACAATCTAACAATCTTGTCTGTCGAGAGCCGCACCTGGAACAGCGCGTTGTAGAAGTCCTCGCGCCGGCCCTTCACTGTCGTCGCCTCGTAGCCGAAGGCGAGCGTGTAGCGCGGCGAGTACAGGATCGACACGTAGTTCTCCACCTCGCGCCAGGGCTGCGGCGTCTGCAGCGGCCGGTGCCGCCGGCGGTAGACGCCCGACGCCGCCACGCTCCAGGGCCCGACCACCTTCTTCACGAAGTTCCAGCGCGCCCAGTGCTCGCGGTAGTACACCGTGCTCGGCAGCGTGCCGTCGTGCTGCTCGGCCTCGGCGGCGTCGTCCATCCGCAGCCCCGACTGCACGTACGCGTGCGTGCGGTTCTCCTCGAGCGACACCTCGACGCCGACGTACGAGTCCCACACGTCGTTGCGGGTGCTGCTGCCCTTGCCCACCCGGCGTCCGGTGTTGCCGTCGATGTCCTCTCCGCAGCGCGACGATCGCTCGCCGTACGTCACGTACCTGCCCACCGATCCGTAGACGAGCGCGTGCTCGCTGCCGCGAAGGTCGAGCCGGGCGCGGCCACCGGTGACGCAGGTGTTGAAGGCGTCGTACTGGGTGTCGTTCGTGATGAGCTCGGTCGTCGGCGGCGCGTTGTACTGGAGCTGCGCGAACGCCGGATCGGTGGCGTTGGCCATCAGCGGGAAGAAGCGGTCGTAGCGCTTGCCCTCGAGCGTCAGCGTCACCGGCCCGCTGTACGCGTTCGCTTGCACGTAGACGCCCGTGCCGCCCGACGCGCGCGAGAGCTGGCGATCGCCGCCGTCGATCGGTGAGCGGAGCGACTGCGTGGCGACCTCGACGTACGCGCTCCCGTGATCGGCGAGGTTCGGCAGGGAGAGCGACGCGCCGACGACGGACAGATCGCCCGCGTTGGACGCGGGGTTCGTCGAGGCGCCGCGGTTGCTCTCGAGCCTCGCGCGGTGCACGCCCGCGCCCATCAGCCCGACGAGCACGCGCGACGTGCCGCCCTCGACGCGGCCGCCGTAGATCGTGTCGGGCGCGAACGTCGGCAGCGGCGCCGGATCGTAGAACGTGCCGTTCGGCGCGGGCGCCGCGACGAACGCGAGGCTGCCCGCCTGCGTCAACCGCCGGCCCGTCACCTCGTCGACGCGGATCGGGTTCGACTGCCCCGCGAGCAGGAGCACCGACAGCTTGCGACCCGCGCCGACGTCGGGTCGAAGCTCTGCCTTCGCGCCGCGGACGGTGGTGTCGGTGCCGAGCTCGTCCACCTTGCGCATCGACAGCACGAGGCCCTTGCCCAGCTGCGCGTAGAAATCGCCGACCGTGAGCTCCGCCGGCCCCTCGCGGTGCGAGAGGAACGCCTTCGACGGGTACAAGGTGTTCACGTACCGCGACGAGAGCTGCCGCCCGTACGTGATGGTGCGGCGCCGCGCGAACTCCGACTCCGTCTCGCCGAGCAGCTCGCCGCTCGCCGCCGCCGCGCGCGCGTCGTCGCGGCCGAGCACGTTGGGATCGGGGCGCCGCGCGTACGCCGCCGAGTCGACGCGCACCGCCGCCGTCGTCCGGCCGCTCGCCGCCTGGACGTTCAGGCGGTTCAGCCACTCGAAATAGTGATCGTTGAGCTTGTCGCCGTCGCGGTTGTCGAACCTGAGGTTCAACACCGACGTCTCGGTGATCGTGAAGGTCGGGAAATCTGCGCGCGCGGCGCCCGACAGCGCGAGGACCGAGGCGGCGAGCCCGGTGGCCCGCCGACGTACCGTCGCCCGGCGCACGCGGGATCAGTTGCCGAGGACGGCTTGGATCTTGTCGCCGCCCGACGTGCCGGGCGCGAGCTCGATGCCGCCGGTGCCGGCGTACACGATCGTCATCGTCTTCGTGTCGACGATCATGTTGAAGGGGATCGCGCTCTTGTCGAAGAAGTCGCCGAGCTTCAGCGAGGGATCGATCCCGACCGGGTACACGAGCCCGTACGCCTTCGCCCAGAGCGACGCGTCCTCGATCACGGCCGGCTCGTAGTTCGTGTTCTCGATGACGAGCGAGATGAACTGGACGACGGGCTTCGAGTGGTCGGGGTTCCACGCGTTGTAGGCGCCCATGCTGGCCTTCGCCTCGTCCTTGCACGGCGCGCACCAGCGGCCGGCCTCGGTGATGACGAGCACGCGGGGCTTCGTGTCGACCGAGGTCGGGTTGTAGTAGTCGCTGAACGACAGCTTCTTCGCCTTGCCCATGTCGAAGTTGTCGGCGACGGGCGAGACGAGCGCGTTGAAGTCGGCGTCGCGCAGGACGCCGCCCACGACCGCCGCGAACGGGCCCTTCGGGTAGTCGACCGTCGTGCCGGTGGTCGACCCCGTGGTGCCGCCGGTGCCGTTGCCGGTCTTCTGCTGCTGCGCCTCCTCCGTCGGAGGGGGCGGATCGGACGAGCCGCACGCGACGGTGAGCAGGGAGGTGAGGGCGAGACCGGGGAAGACGAGGCGGCGCATGCTGGGCTCCTGTGGGCGCGGACGCAACCGTGTCGGGGTTGCGTGGACGCGGCTCACCTTATACAAGGCCGCCGCCGGGTCAAGGCGCGCGTCGCGCGGAGCCACGGCCCCGAGAGGTCTCTCATCATGCGCTTTCGTCTCGCGTCTCTGCTCGCCGTCCCCTCCCTGTTCGCCGCGATCGCCGTGGGCCTGCCCGCGTGCGGCGGCTCCGACGACGAGGCGCCCGCGTCCGTGTGCCATGGTGTCAAGCGCGCGGACGGCAAGTGCTACGCGAAGTGTGATCCCACCTCGTGCGCGGACGGCGCCGAGTGCGTGACCACCGACATCGCGCGAGAGGGCGAGTGCATGACGACCTGCACGAAGTCGTCCGAGTGCCTCGTCGGCGCCGAGTGCTCCCTGCAGACGAGGCAGGACTCGGGCGAGACCGGCATGTTCTGCACGCCGCGCGTCTACGTGAGCGACGACGCGGGCCAGCCCAAGCCCGCGGGCGCGCCCGGAGACGCCTGCGCCAAGGGCGCGGATTGTGACGACGGTCACGGCATCCGCTGCGTGGACGGCGCGTGCGCCGCCGTCGCGCCCTGCGGCGGCCTGAAGGACTGCGCGGCGGGCGCGGGCACCGCGTGCGTCAACCGCGACGGGTTCACCGGGTGCTTCCCCGCGAAGGAGCACGGCAAGGGTCAGTACGGCAGCGTCTGCCCGAACGGCGCGGCCGAGTGCGACGCGGGCGCGGGCTTCGTGTGCGTCGGCGCGGCGGGCGACATCGACGCGTACTGCGCCAAGGCCGGCAAGGACGTGTGCAAGACCGACGCGGACTGCTCGCCCGGGTTCTGGTGCGGCGAGACGACGCCCGTCGACGACAAGAACAACAAGCTGTGGGACCAGACGGTCGCGATCTGCCTGCGCCGGAGCTTCTGCGCGCCGTGCGCGACCGATCTCGACTGCAGCCAGCAGACGGGCGCGGTCTGCGTGCCGGACGCGGGGGGCGAGAAGTTCTGCTCGCTGCCGTGCGACCCCACGAAGCCCTCGTGCCGCCGCGGCGCCGAGTGCGTGGACACCGGCGGAGGGGCGTTCGCGTGCCGTCCGTTCGCGGGCTCGTGCCACCCGAAGGCCGCGGCGACGGGCTGCGACGCGTGCCGCATCGACAAGGACTGCGGCCCCGGCGCGGTGTGCCGAGGCTCGAAGGAGGGGTTCCAGCCCACCGTCACGACCTGCGCCGTCCCGTGCGGGCCGAAGGACGCGAACGGCAAGGCGTCGTGCCCCGCCGCGCCGAACGGCTTCGAGATGGTGTGCCTCGACGAGAACACGTACGACTCGGGGTTCTTCTCCGGCCCGTACTCGGCGGCGGACGGCAACGCGCTCCACGGGCTCTGCTACCCGCCGTTCACCGTGAAGAACACCGCAGAGTTCCCCGACAAGGTGCCGCCGCGCGACGTGTGCGGCAACGCCATCCGGGAGGGCAAGGAGGAGTGCGACGACTCGAACGGCTCGCTCGGTGACGGCTGCGACACCGAGTGTCGGGTCATCGACGAGTGCAGGTTCCGGGTCGAGGAGCCGAACGGCGACGACGCCCGCAAGATCGTGGGCTCGAACGGCCCGATCGACCACGTCCCGCCGGAGTGCGACACGTTCCTCCTCGAGGGCGCGATCGACGCGCCGGGCGACCTCGACGCCGTGGACTTCGACATCGACGGCGGGCAGTACGACGTGGTCACGGTGTTCACCGACGCCGTCGGCTCGTGCACGGCGGATCTCGTCGCCGAGGTGCGCACCGGCACCATCGACATGGCGAGGACCTGCAAGGATCTGCACGGCCCGATGGAGTGCAGCCCGACGACCTCCGCGTGCGGCAGCTGCTCGAACGACGGCCAGTGCGGCGCGTGCGACGACGACGGCGGGCTCGGCCTCTGCCCGCGGTTCATGGTGACGCACTCGGCCGGACCCGCGCAGAAGGGCAACAAGATCGTGCTGCAGACGACGAAGTACTCCGGCCCCGAGCAGCGCCTGCGCGTGTACGCGAAGAGCCCGAGCGCGACCGTGTCGAAGTACGTCGTCGTCGTCGAGCGCCTGCAGTCCCAGTCCGCGTACGGCCTCAAGTTCGGCACGAAGAACGAGCTCACGCTGAGCTGTTTTTGAGCCACGATCCCGCGCCCGGAGTCACGTTCTTCGCGACGGCCGCGAAGGGCACGGAGGGCGCGCTCCGCGACGAGCTGCGCGAGCTCGGCCTGCGCGGCGTCAAGGCCGACCGGGGCGGCGTCGCGTTCACAGGCGGCTGGCGCGACGGGTGGCGGGCGTGCCTCGGCTCGCGGGTCGCGATGCGCGTGCTCGCCGAGGTCGGGAGCTACCCCGCGACGGACGCGGCGTCGCTGTACGAGGGCGCGCGCGGCGTCGAGTGGGAGCGCCACGTCTCGTCGAGGACCACGATCGCCGTCTCGGTGGTCGGCACGACGCCCGCGCTCGTGCACACGGGGTTCAGCGCGCAGCGCGTGAAGGACGCCATCGTCGACCGCGTGCGTGACCGCGAGGGCGCGAGGCCGAGCGTGGACGGCGACGATCCCGACGTCCGGGTCTTCGCGCGGCTGAAGGGCGGCGGGGCCACCGTGTACCTGGATCTCGCCGGCGCGCCGCTGTTCCAGCGAGGCTGGCGCGCGGCGAGCGCCGAGGCGCCGCTGAAGGAGACCCTCGCCGCCGCCGTGCTGCGCCTCTCGGGCTGGACGATCGACCAGCCGCTCTTCGATCCGATGTGCGGGTCCGGCACGATCTTGATCGAGGCCGCGCTCGCGTCGCGGCGGATCGCGCCGGGGCTCTTCCGCGCGAGGTTCGGGTTCGAGCGCTGGGCGAGCCACGGCCCGGAGGACGCGCGCGAGGTGGCGGCGCTCCGCGCGGCGCTCGACGCCGAGATCACGGCCGACGCGCCGCCCATCGCGGGGTGTGACGCGGACGCGTCCGCGGTCGCCGCGGCCGAGGAGAACGCCCGCCGAGCCCGCGTGAAGGTGGCGCTCTCGGCGCGCCCGCTCTCCCTGGCCCGCGCGCCGACGACGCAGGGGCACGTCGTGACGAACCCGCCCTACGGAAAGCGCCTCTCGCGAGGCGCGGGCCTCGGCGACGACCTCGGCGACGCGATGCGCAGGCACGGCGGCCACGCGTTCGGCGTGCTCACCGCCGACGACGCGACGCTGCAGGGCACCGGGCGCGCGTGGGATCGCGCGTTCGAATTGTTCAACGGAGATCTGCGCTGCCGCCTCGCGCTGTTCGGGCCCGTCGGAGGCCCGGGGGGCGGGCCTCGGCCGCGCCGCATCGTGCGCTGACCCGCCCGCTCGCGGCGACGGCGACGCCATGGTACCGGGCCGCGCCTTGTCGCTCGAGCCCCTCCTCGCGTCCCGTCGGGTCATCCTGTGCGTCGGCTCGGGCGGCGTCGGCAAGACCACGACGGCGGCCGCGCTCGGGCTCGCCGCGGCGGCGCGGGGCAAGCGCGTGCTCTGCCTCACGATCGATCCCGCGAAGCGCCTCGCGAACAGCCTCGGCCTGGCGGCGATGACGAGCGAGGCGCAGGTGGTCGACAACGCGCGCTTCACCGAGGCGGGCCTCACGGTCGAGGGATCGCTCACGGTGATGATGCTCGACACGAAGCGCACCTTCGACGAGCTCGTCCACCGCTACGCGTCGACGCCCGCGGCGCGCGACCGCATCCTCGGCAACAAGCTCTACCAGTACGTCTCGACGTCGCTCGCGGGCACCCACGAGTACATGGCGATGGAGAAGCTCCACGCGGTGAAGCTCGAGGGCCGGTACGATCTCATCCTCCTCGACACGCCGCCGACGGCGAACGCGCTCGATTTTCTCGACGCGCCCGAGCGGCTCGTCTCCGCGCTCGACAGCGCCGCGATGCGCTGGTTCATCGAGGTGTTCCAGGAGTCGGGCAGCGTCTCCTTCAACCTCCTCGCGAAGACGGCGGCCGTCGTGCTGAAGGGCATCGGCAAGCTGACGGGCGGCGGGTTCCTCCAGCAGGTCGCGGAGTTCGTCACGCAGCTGAACGATCTGTTCGGCGGGTTCAAGGAGCGCGCGGCCGAGGTCGCCCGGTCGCTCCGCGCGCCGGACGTCGCGTTCGTGCTCGTGACGAGCCCGTCGCCGATGGCCATCCAGGAGGTGCTCTTCTTCGCCGAGCGCCTGCGCGAGCAGGGGATGCCCCAGGACGCCGTCGTCGTGAACCGCGTGAACCAGCCCCCGCCGTGCGAGCCGGACGAGGCCGCGGCGCGCGAGGAGCTCACGCGGCTCGGGCTCGCGCTCGACGACGACGCGCCCGAGCGCCTCGTGCGCGCCGCGGGCGACGAGGGCCGCCTGGCGAGCCTCGATCGCCGCAACCTCGGCGCGCTCGCGACCGGGCTCGGCGCGCTCCCCGCGCGGCCGCTCCGCGTCGACGTGCCTGCGCTGCCCTACGACGTGCACGACGTCCGCTCGCTCGCCGAGGTCGCGCGCTACCTCGCGCCCTGAATCACGGCTCGGCGCCGTGGACGCGGAGCTCCCCCGTCCGGCGGGTCGAGTAGCCGAGGCCATCGCCGAGCGCGCGCCTCAACGCCCCGCGCTGGGCCGCCTCCGCGAGCGCGATGAACGCGGCGGACGACACGTCGACGGCGCGCGCGACGAGGCCGTACGACTCGGCCGCGAGCGGCAAGAACCCGAGGCCCGCGCGCGAGCCCCACGCCCGCGTCGCGAGCCCCACCTCCGCCTCCCCCCGGCAGACCGCGAGCGCGACGTCGCGGTGCGAGGCGAACACGCGGGCCCTGGCGAGCGCGCGCTCCGGCTCGATGCCCGCGCGCGCGAGCGCGGCGTCGAGGTGCGCGCGCACCCCCGCCGTCCTCGGCCTCACGGCCAGCCTGCGCCCCGCGACGGCGCTCACCGTTCGTACCCGCGCGCCCCGCGGGAACACCAGCCCCACCTCTCGCTCCACGAGGTGCAGCCGCGCGACCGCCACGCCGGCGAGCTCGGCCGGTCTGCCGTCGCCGTGGCACCCCGCGACGAGCACCGCGCGCTGCCCGAGCAGCGCCGTCGCGCCCGCGTGGTCGGTGGGAACGAGCCCGAGCCGCGCGTCCGCGCGAGACGCCACCTCCGAGAGCAGCAGCTCGAGGCCGAGATCGCCGTTGGCGGCCACGAGCGGCGGCGCGTCGTCCACGGGGCGCGCGGCTCCCGCCACGTCGGCGCGCTCGGCCGCACCGCCGCGCACGTAGGCGCGGATCTCCGCGTCGTCGAACCTCCACTCGTCGCCGACGCGGTGCGCGGGCAGGCCGCGCTTCATCAGGCGGTAGACGTGCTTCGGGTGGACCTTCAGCAGGGCCGCGACCTCTCTCGTCGTCAACAGCATGGGCGCCCGCATCGTGCACGAGGTCTCGCCTGATTTGTGTCATCGGCGCGTCACCATGGGTCATATGCACCTTGATGTTCCCTAATGTTACTTGTACACGCGTCACATCGGCGTGAGTCGCGCCGAGGTCCCACATCAGGAGGAGACTCATGATCCCTGTTCGTCCCCGTATCGGCGCCTGGCTCGGGGCGCTCTCTTGGCTCTCTGCGGCCACCGCGGCCGAGGCGGCGCCGCCCTGCAGCTCGCTGCCGAACCCCGTTTACCTGCAGGTGGGCGACACCCAGGAGCCCCTGATGAAGGCGCTCGGTCAGAAGCTCCGCGCGTCCGCGGTCCAGCCCATCACGCTCATCTACAAGACGAGCGGCTCGTGCACGAACATCGAGGCGATGTACTCGGGCGTGAAGCTCACGACGAACCCGAGCTACGTGCCCTCCGCCGCCGAGGATCCCGCGTGGGATCCCTCGAAGCCGGCGCCGCAGTGCGAGATCGATCCGGGCGGCGTGACGCTCGACGTGACGAACTCGAACGTCTTCGTGAGCGCCTGCACCGAGGTCGCGCCCCCCGCGGGCGTGGCGGAGTTCATCGGGCCGGTGCAGCCGTACGTGTTCATCGTCCCGAAGGGCAGCTCGCAGCAGGCCATCACGGCCGAGCAGGGCTACTTCGTGTTCGGGTTCGGGCAGGCGGGCGGGGCCGAGCCCTGGACGGACGAGGCGTTCGTGTTCTCACGCACGACGACGAAGAGCACGCTCCTCGCGATCGCCGCGGCGATCCGGGTGCCGCCGTCGAAGTGCAAGGGCAAGCCGTTCGACAAGTCGTCCGAGGTGATGAGCGCGGTCGCCACCTCGACCAGCCCCGAGAAGACCATCGGCCTGATGGGGGCGGAGATCTACGACGCGAACCGCGACAAGGTCTCGTCGCTCGCGTACCAAGCGTACCAGCAGACGCGCGCCTACTTCGCCGACTCGACCTCGTCGTCGCGCGACAAGCGCAACGTGCGCGACGGGCACTACACGATCTGGTCGCCCACGGTGTACCTCGCGCGGGTCGACGCCGCGGGGCAGGTCACGAACCCGCGGGCCGCGTATGTGCTGAAGCTCATCCTCTCCGAGGCGGCGACGCCGGCGCCCGACTTCGACCCGCTCGCGGTCGTGGTGGGGCGCGGCCTCGTCCCGGAGTGCGCGATGAAGGTGCAGCGCGCCGAGGAGGGCGGAGACCTCTCTCCCTACGCGCCCGCGGCGCCCTGCGGGTGCGCGTTCGAGGCGCACGTCGGCAGCCCGTCCGCGGCCTGCGTTGCGTGCGTTGACGACGCGGCGTGCGGCGCCGGCAAGTGCCGCTTCGGCTTCTGCGAGGAGAGGTGATCCACATGAACATCCTCAAGGTCTGGGCTGCTTCTTCGCTGCTCCTCGCGCTCGGCGCGTGCGGGGGGGACGACGCCCCGAGCGACGCGACGGGCGCGGCGGGCGCAGGCAACGGCGCGGGCGGCGCGGGCGGGCAGGCCGCGCCGTGCTCCACGGCGCCGAAGACCCACGTCGAGCTGATCAACGCGTGCACCGACGCGCAGGCGATCGAGGTGCACCCGGTGCTGCCGTTGCTGCAGCCCGACGGCTCGCTGCCGCCGCTCCCCTGACGTGGCGCCGCGCCTCCTCCCGCGGGCGGTCGCGGTCGGCGCGCTCCTCGCGTGCGGCGTGGCGCGCGCGGACGTGGCGCCGGCCGACGTCACGCTGTCCGGGTACGTGCAGGCCGACTGTGTCGTCCACCGGCAGTCGTCGGTCGATGAGATCGCGCCCGGCGGCGAGCCGCTGAACCACGACACGTTCTCCATCCCACGCTCGCGGCTCCGCGCGGCCTCGGGGCGCGGCTGGCTCCGCGGCGCGCTCGAGCTCGACGCGGCGACCGGCCGCGCCTCGACCGTGCGCGTGGCGGAGGCGAGCGTGTCGGCGCGGTGGACGCCGCCCGGGACGGAGGGCGTCGCGCTCGTCACGGCGTCGATGGGCCTCATCCGCATCCCCTTCGGGTTCGAGCTCGCCGAGCGCTCGACGAAGCGGCTGTTCCTCGAGCGGAGCCACGCGTCGCGGGCGCTCTTCCCGGGCGTCTACGATCTCGGCGCCTCGGTGTCGGGTGGGCACGCGTTCCTCCGGTACGCGGTCGCGGTGATGAACGGCGAGCCCGCCTCGCGGAGCGGCGAGATCCCGGAGGATCCGAGCGCCGCGAAGGACGTGCTCGCGCGCGTCGGCGTCGACACCGAGGCTGGTCGCCGCGTGCGCGTGCGCGCGGGCGTGTCCGCTGTGATCGGGGCAGGGCTGCACAGAGGGACGCCCGCCTCGAAGGACGTGCTCGTGTGGCGCGACGGGAACGAGGACGGCCTCGTGCAGCTCACCGAGATCCAGGCCGTCCCGGGCGCGCCGGCGACGCCGTCCCAGGCGTTCGAGAGGTTCGGGGTGGGGGCCGATCTGGGCGTGATCGCGCGGCTCCCCGTCGTCGGCGAGCTGTCGCTCTTCGGCGAGATCGTCCGCGCCGCCAACCTCGATCGCGGCGGCACCCCGGCCGATCCGGTGGCGAGCGGTCGGCTGCTGCGCGAGCGCGGCTACGCGGTGGGCCTCACGCAGGAGCTCACGCGCCACGCGATGATCGGGGTCCGCTACGATCGCTACGATCCTGACGCGGACGCGGACGAGCAGCGTGGGCTCCGACGCGTCCCCCGCTCGCGCGCGCGCTCCACCCTCGCGTTCGCCGCGGCGCTGCGCCGGCCGCCGGGCAGGCTCGTGCTCGAGTACGACCGCAACCAGAACGCCCTCGGTCGTGAGGCGTCGGGCGCGCCCACGTCGATGGCGGACGACGCGCTCACGCTGCGCGCGGAGATCGTCTTCTGATGCGCGCCTGGTGTGCCTGGGCGCTCCTCGCGGCCTCGAGCGCGTGCGGCGGCGTCCCGCCCGACCGCGGGCTGGACGCGAGGCTGGGGGTCGCCGACGCCGCCTACGTCGAGGGCGCCATGCCGGAGTCGGCGGGCGGGCCCGCGGTCGAGTCGATCGATCTGCCGAAGAGCGACGTGTCGGCCGGCGACGCGGGGATCGTGCTCCGCGCCGCGCTGGGCTCCCGGGCGACCGCCGCGCTGGTCGGCCTCGAGGGGGACCTCGGGTACTGGATCGTCCCCGCGGGCCTCGCCGACGTCTCGGCGCCCACCTTCCCGACGATCGACGTGCGTCTCTCGCTCGCCTCGTCGATCCCGCCGGGGGCCGCGTCCCTCGTCCTCCGCGCGGTGGACGCGGAGGGGCGGCCAGGGCCGAGCACGAGCCGTGCCCTCCGCGTCTCTGCGCCCGCGGTCCCCTCTGGCGCGCTCGTCGTCTCGCTCCGGTGGGACTCGGACGCGGACCTCGATCTCCACGTGGTCGACGCGCTCGGCCGCGAGATCTGGAAGGGCGACATCGAGACGCCCGCGCCCGACGCGGCCTCGCTCGATCTCGACTCGAACGCCGGGTGCGTGGGCGACGGACGGAGGCGGGAGAGCGTCACGTGGGCCGCGCGGCCTCGCGCGGGGCGCTACGTCGTCAAGGTCGACACGTTCTCGCTGTGCGCCGCCGGCGCCGCGAGCTGGCGCGTCGAGGCGTGGCTGGACGGCGCGGTGGTAGCGCGCGCGACCGGCGTGAGCGGGCTCGTCGACACCACGTTCGTCCACGGGCGCGGCGCGGGCGTGCTCGCGCTCGAGATCGATGTCCCCTAGCGCGCTCGCTCGCGCGGGGGTCGCGCTCGCTCTCTCCGCCGCCCGCGCCTGGGCCGACGACGTCACCGTGACCGCGAGCGCGCCCGACCGCGCGCCAGGCAGCGTGGCGGTGACGGCCAGCGAGGGGCGCCGGGTGGCGGGGGCGGGCCGTGATCCGCTGCGCGCGGTCGAGAGCCTTCCAGGCGTCGGGCGCGCGTCGTTCGACGGAGGAAGGATCGTCCTCTGGGGCGCCGCGGCGTCCGACTCGCGCGTGCTCGTCGACGGCGTCGAGATCCCACGGCTCTACCACCTCGGCGGGTTCCGCACGGTGATCGGGGGCGACCTCGTCGGCGGTCTGACGCTGACGCCGGGCGGGCAGGGGGCGGCCTACGGGCGCGGCACGGGCGGGGTGCTCGTCGTGCGCACGGCGCCGCTCCCGCGTGACGGCTGGCACGGCAGCGCGCAGCTGGACCTGCTCGACACCTCGGTCGCCGCGAGCGCGACGCTCTTCGGTCGCAGGCTCTCGGTCCACGCGGCCGCGCGCGAGGGGCACCTCGACCGCGTGGCGGGCGCGGTGGCGCCTGACGAGGTCGCCGACGCCGTGCCCTTCCCGCGGTACAGCGATCGTCAGGCGAAGCTCTCCCTCTCTCTCGGCGAGGAGGAGACGCTCGATCTCGTGTGGCTGCAGGCGCGCGACGCCTTGGCGCGCGCCGTCGACGCCGCGAGCGCCACGACCGCGCGGCGCGAGCGGCGCGAGGACGGCTTCGATCGCGTCTGGCTGCGCTACTCGCGCGCGTACGACGACGGCGGCGCGGTCGAGCTCACGCCCTTCGTCGGGTGGGACACGCGCCTCGGCAGCTCGACCCGCGGGCTCGCGGGCGCCGGGCAGCAGGAACGATCATTCCGCTACGGCCTGCGCGCGTCGTCCTCGCTGCGCGTGTCGTCCAGCGTCGAGGCGCGCGTCGGCCTCGACGCGCAGGGCACCGCGTCGCGGCTCTCACGGTACGGCTCGCCGACGCTCCCGCCGAGAGAGGGCGACGTCGCCGTCTTCGGGCAGGCGCCGGGCGCCGACTTCGCGGTCGACGACTGGACCACCACGATCGTGGACGTCGCGCCGTACGTCGAGGTCGAGGCGCGCGTCGGTCAGCTCACGGTCACACCGGGGATCAGGATCGACGGCTACCTCGTCGAGGGGAGCCGCGCCCTGCCGCGCGCGGGAGACGCGCCGGTCGCGGGGCTGTCCGAGTTCACGCCGGTCGTCGCGCCCCGGCTCGCCGCGTCGTGGACCGCTGGTCCGCGCGTCTCGTTCGGGGTCGCCGCGGGCCTGTACCACCAGCCGCCCGACCCGCTCGATCTCAGCCCCGTCTTCGGCGCGCCTGCGCTCGGCGTGTCCCGCGCGCGTCACCTCGCGCTAAGCTCGGTTGCGCAGCTCACGCCGCTCGTGTCGCTGGACGTCACGGTGTTTCATGAGTCACAGGACCGCCTGGCGGTCCGCTCGCGGCGGGCCTCTCCGCTCGTCGGGCAGGCGCTCACCCAGGAGGGAGAGGGGCGCGCGTACGGCGTCCAGACGCTCCTGCGTCGCGCGCGGCGTCGCGGCGTCTTCGGGTGGCTCGCGCACACGGCGACCCGGAGCGAGCGGAGGCGCGTCGGCGACGCTCGCTACCGCCTGTTCGACGAGGATCGCGCGCACGTGCTCGCCGCGGTCGCGGGCGTCGAGCGCGGCCGGTGGAGCGTCGGCGTGAGGTTTCGCTACACGACCGGCGCGCCGCGGACGCCGGTCGTCGGATCGTTCTACGAGACCACGACCGGCCAGCACCAGCCGGTGTTCGGTCAGCTGAACAGCGCTCGCCTCCCGGATTTTCAGCAGCTGGATCTCCGGGTCGAGCGCGCGATCATCGACGGCCAGCTGAGGGCGTACGTCTACGCCGACGTGCTGAACGTGACCTTTCGCCAGAACGTCGAGGAGTGGGTGTACAGCGCCGACTACCGCCGCCGCGGCGAGCTGCACGGGATGCCGCTGCTCGCGGTGGTGGGCGCGAGGATCGAGCGATGAGGCGCGGCGTGGCGTGCGTCGTCCTGTTGGCCGCGTGCCGTCCGGAGCTCGGGCCCCCCGACTCGCTGGTCACGCGTGAGCGCGTCATCGCCGTCATCGCAGAGCCGCCGGAGTCGGGGCCGGGCGAGGCGGTCGCGTACCGTGCGGTCGTCGCGAGCCCCTCCGGGCCCGTCGACGGCGCCGCGGCGACCTGGGGGTTCTGCGCGACGCCGAAGCCGCTGACCGACAACAACCTCGTGGCCTCGGCGTGCCTCGTCGACGCGAGGCCGATCGCGGATCCGGCGCGGGCGGAGACGCCGCGCGACGCGTGCAGATCGTTCGGCCCGGATCCACCCCCCGGGGGGCTGCGCCCGCGCGATCCGGACGTGACGGGAGGCTTCTATCAGCCCGTCCGCGTGGCGCTGGGAGCGGAACGAGCGTTCCGCCTGCAGCGGGTGTCGTGCTCGCTGCCGAGCGCGCCGCTCGACGTCGCGGTGGCGTTCGCGGCGGCGTACCGCCCGAACGAGCGCCCCGTGGTGCGCGAGCTGTCGCTCACCGCCGAGGGCGCGCCGATCGCGCCTGGAGACCGCGTCCCCGGCGGCGCCACGATCGGGCTCCGCGTGAGCTGGGACGCGTCCGCCGAGGAGCCGTACGTCGTCTACGATCCTGTCGCGCGCGCCCTCTCCGGGCGCACGGAGGCGCTCGCGGTGACCTGGTTCGTCTCCGGCGGAGAGGTCGCGGACGAGGTGACCGGCGGCGCTGCGGCTCACTCGAGCGAGACGTCGTGGCGCGCGCCCGCCGCGGGGCGCGCCTGGGTGTGGGCCGTCCTGCGCGACGAGCGAGGAGGCGTCGACGCCGCCGTGGCGGAGGTCGACGTCGCGCGCTGACGGCACAGCGCCCCTGCGGCCCGTGGTAGGAGGGCCGCGATGTCGATCGATCCTCGCGCGACCTTCGCTTTCCAGGGGGGCGTCGGCTCCTACACCGAGATCGCCGTCCGCGGCCTCGTCGCGGACGGCGGCGCCACGACGGGCCACGCGACGTACGACGACGTCGTCGCCGCGGTCGTCGCCGGGCGCGCGCGCTACGGCGTGCTGCCCGTCGAGTACACCGTCGTCGGGACGCTGGAGGACGCCTACGATCTGCTGGCGTCCGGCGAGATCGTCCCCGTGGCCGAGCTCATCGGGAAGGTCGAGCACTGCCTCGTCGCGCCTCCGGGTGCGACGACGGCGACGCTGCGGGAGGTGCTCTCGCACCCGGTCGCGCTCGCGCAGTGCGAGGGCCTCTTCGCGCGGCTCCCTGCGGCGCGCGCCATCGCGTTCAGCGATCCCGCGCTCGCGGCGCGCGAGGTGGCGGAGCGGGCGGACGCGTCCCGCGGCGCGATCGCGAGCGCCGCCGCCGCCGAGGCGTTCGGCCTCGTCGTGCTCGAGCGGGACGTCGCGGACGAGCGCGCGTCGTACACGCGGTACCTCGTCGTCGAGCGCGCGCCGCGGCCGGGCACGCCGCCCTCCCCGCGCGCCGACGCTCCGCAGAAGACGCTCCTGTCGCTGTCGCCCGACGCGAGGAGCGGCGGGATCGCGGCGGTGCTCGGGGAGCTCTCCCACGCCGGCGTGCGCGTCGAGAAGCTCGTCTCGCGCCCCCGGCCCGGCGTCTCGTGGGAGGACGTGCTCTACGTCGAGCTCGACGGCGCCGCGGAGGACGCGGTCGTCGCCGACGCGCTCTCGCGCGTGCGAGGCAAGTGCAGCTGGTTCCGCGTCCTCGGGAGCTTCCTCCGTGCGGCGCGCCCCACGCCGCCGCCGTCCGCGCCGCCGCCGCCGCCGGCTCGTGAAGTGCGTGAGGTTCCACCGTTGCCTCCCGCCGCGCGCAACTACCCGCGCGCGGCGCGCCAGGCGCGGTCGGAGCCGACGATCGTGCGGGTCGGCGACGTCGAGCTGGGCGGTGACACGTTCGTGGTCGCCGCGGGCCCGTGCTCCGTCGAGACGGTGGAGCAGATCGAGGGCGTCGCCGAGCACGTCCGTCGCGCGGGCGCGCGGCTGCTCCGCGGCGGCGTGTTCAAGCCGCGCACCAACCCCTACAGCTTCCAGGGGCTGGGCTACGAGGGGCTGCGCATCATGAAGGCGGCGGGCGAGCGCGCGGGCCTGCCGATCGTCACCGAGGTGATGGCGCCGTCGCAGGTCGATCCGGTCGCGGCCGTCGCGGACATGCTGCAGATCGGCGCGCGCAACATGCAGAACTTCGATCTCTTGCGGGCGGTCGGGCGCACGCACCGCCCCGTGCTGCTGAAGCGCGGGCTCGCTGGCACGATCGACGAGCTGCTCGCAGCCGCCGAGTACATCCTGTCCGAGGGCAACCAGGCGGTGGTCCTGTGCGAGCGCGGCATCCGCACGTTCGAGACGGCGACGCGCAACACGCTCGATCTGTCGGCGGTGCCCGTGCTCCGCGAGCGGACGCACCTGCCCGTCGTCGTCGATCCGTCGCACGGCGTAGGCGTCCGGCGCTGGATCCGCCCGCTCTGCCGCGCCGCCAAGGTCGTCGGCGCGCACGGCATCCTCATCGAGGTGCACCCCGATCCGCCTCGGAGCGTGAGCGACGCCGAGCAGGCGCTCTCGTACGATGATTTCTCGCGGATCATGGGCGATCTGCGCGAGCTCGGCGGCGACGCCGTGTACCCGGCGTGAGCCTTCGCGCCCTCGCCGCCGCCGCGCTCGCGCTCTCGATGAGCGGCTGCTGCTGCGGGCGCCCGTCGACGCGCCTCTCGCCGTGCCGGACGCGCTCGACGTCGACGACGACCTACGACGCCGCCGCGACCGCGGCGTGCCGCGGATCGTCCACCGCCACGTGTCGATCCTGCTGCCTCGCGCGGGGCGCGAACGTCGCCGTCCCGTCGCGATCGAGCTGCAGCTGCCTCCGCAGGACGCCGTAAGCCGACGCGCGCGAGCGGGAACACCTCGACGTCGACGCCGGGGCTGGTGAGGGCGCTCACGGGCGGCGCGTCGACCGGCACGCCCGCGGCGTCGAGCAGCGACTGCTCGAGCGAGACGACGCGCGCCTCGTGCAGCGGATACGGCGTGTGGTGCACGCGCCCGGAGAGCAGCGCGCCCCGGCGCTCGGCGTACAGGAGGTACCGCTCGGCGAAGAAGTGCGTCAGCGTGCCCGGCGTCGCGTGGCCGATCGACGGGCCGATCTCCCACTCGACGGCGAGATCGGCGGGGCGGCGCCCGGGCGGCAGGCGCCGCGAGCGGTAGCGCACCGCCTGCTGGTCGCGCGCGAGCGACATCTCCGCGCGGAAGTACGGCAACGACCACCCGACGCGCGCGCCGACGACCGCCGCCGTGCTCGCGGCGTCGAGGCTGAGGAAGTACACGCCGGGATCGCGCCCGCGGCGGTGCACGTAGGTCCGCACGTTCGTCTCGTGAAACGCGAACGACAGCGCCTCCGGCAGCCACGCCGGCCGCACGCCCTCCATCGTGAACGGGACCAGCCCGACGTACGCGCGGCCCTCGAACGTGTCGACCTCCAGCCCGCGCGGCACGAGCGCGCGCAGCCGCGCGACGTCGACCTCCCAGTGGAGGAAGAGCAGCGTCCGCCAGCGATGAAACCCCTGCGGCGGCCCCTCCGGGCGGCGCGCGGACGCGAGGCGATCCACGTCAGCGACCGGGCGCGGGGCGCAGGATCGCCGTCACCTCGCGGAACTTCCCGTTGAACACGAGCAGGCGCACGCGATCCCCGACGCCCTTCGCGGCGACGGCGCGGGACAGGGCCTCGGGCGACGCGACCGGCGCGTCGTCGACGGCGACCACGACGTCGCTCTTCGCGCGATCGGGCCCGCCCTTCAGCCCGGCCTCGTCCGCGGGGCCCTCCGACGAGACGCTGACGACGCGCACGCCCGGGATGCCCCCCGCGCGATCGGCCGCACCCTGGATGCCGAGCCACGGCGCGGGCTGCACCGCCGACTCGGGGACCGTCCGCAGAAACGACCTCAGCGCGTCGGTCGGGACGCCGATCGGCGCCGGCGCGCACGGGCCCTTCTCCACCGGCGCGCACGCGCGCGCGAGCACGCCGAGCACCTCGCCGTCGTCGTCGACGATCGGGCTCCCGAGCTCCTTCGGCGAGAGGCGCGTGCCGACGTCGAACACGTCCCGGAGCACGTGATCGTCGCCCCCGAGGAAGCTCTTGCGCCCGCGCAGGACCAGCGACGCCGGCTGCGCCTTGCCCTTGCCGGGCGTGAAGGAGCGCAGGTGGACGCCCTGCTTCAGCGCGTCCTCGCTCGACGCCGAGAGCCCCTCGGGCCACTTGCCGAGCTGCGGGACGAGCAGCGCGAGATCCCACACGCGGTCGGTGTGGCCCACCTTCGCCTGCGACACGCTGCCGTCGGCGTAGCGGACGTCGAGGCCGTTGCCGTCGCCGAGCGAGGAGAGCGCGGCGACGACGCGGCCGTCGTCCTTCAGCGCCGTGCCGAGGCCGAGCACCTCGCCGCCGCGCTCGATCGTGACGACGCCCCGCCGCGCGCGCTCGACCGGAGACTCCTTGGATTTGTCGGATTTCGCAGCCTTGTCGGGCTTGTCAGCTTTGTCCGGGGCGACGTCGACGGAGAGCTTGCCCCCCGAGAGCGCGATCGTGGCCTTCTGCTTGTCGAGCGGGGGGAGCTTCGGCGCGGCGAGCGCCGGGCCCGCGCAGGCGACGAGCGTGGCGAGCGCGAGCACGGAGGAGCGGAGCGTCGTCGGCACGGACGCAGGATAGCGCGCGTCGGGCGTCATGCCCGTCCCTCGTTAGCAAGCGGCCGGCCGCGGCGGGCCGGGGTGCAAGGTGGCCGGGGGGGCGCGCGTTGTGTCCCCGCGCGCCGTGGAGAATCTCGGTCACAAAGGCCCGGGACCCGGCCACGGGGCAGACAGAGGCGAGAAGCTCGGCGATGCTGGCGATAGGGACGACGGCCTTGAAGGTCACAGACGAACTCGGACCGGGCGTTCACGGTGGCGATGCCGCCGCGAGCATCGAGCGGGCCATCACGCGGGGCGAGCATCGAGACGCCCTCGCGCGAGCGGCGCGCGCCTACGGTCCCTCGCTGGGGCGCCTGTGCATGGCCTACATGGGCTCACAGGCCGAGGCGGAGGAGCTGGTGCAGGAGACGCTGATCTCCGCCTACGACGCCTTTCCACAGTACCGGGGAGAGGGATCGGTCAAGGCGTTCCTGTACGGGATCGCGCGGCGCACCTGCGCGAGGGCGCTCGAGAAGCGCGCCCGCCGAGACGCTCGCCTGCGGCTCGTCGGCGACGACGGCGCGGGGGAGGACGCGTCGGTCGACGCCATCGCGCGGCAGGACGCGCGACGGGCCCGCGCCGCGCTCGCCGAGCTCCGGCCGACGGAGCGCGAGGCGATCTTGCTGAGGTTCGAGGGAGAGCTGTCGTTCCGCGAGGTCGCCGAGGCGTGCGGCTGCGACGAGCCCGCGGCGCGCAAGCGGGTCTCCCGGGCGATCACCAGGCTGCGTGAGCTGATGGGCGAGGAGTCGTGACGATGGCCACCGAGAAGAACCCGCTGTGTGAAGAGGTGAAGGACGAGCTCGCGCGCGTGCTGGACGGCACGGCCGCGTCGGAGCTGTACGATCACATCGCCGAGTGCGACGCGTGCCGTGATCTTCGGCACGACGCGGCCCGGGCGCCCGAGTGGGTGCGCCGCGCTGGCGCCGATTTCGTGGCGAGCGCGGGGCTCGACGACAGGGTGCTCGCCGCGCTCGACGCGCGGGGCTCCACCACGCCGAGCGGGGCGGCGCCGCCTCGAGCCCCGGCGCAGGAAGTCGTGACCGACGCCGGGACGTCCACACCCGAGGAGCGAGGCCCTGCCGACGACAGCGCCGCGTCGCCGCCCGCGCAGGCGAAGGAAGTTGCCGCGCCCGCGCCCGCGCCGCCGAAGGCTCCGGCCAGCGACGTCGGCGGGCCGAGCCTGCGCCGCGGTGGGTTCGTGGTGCTGGCGCTCGTCGCGGCGGCGGCCGCGGCGGTCGTGGTCGGCAAGCGCGGCGTGAAGGAGCCGGGCGCCGCGAAGGCGAGCGCGGCGCCGTGGGCCGGCTCGCTCGCGTCGGTCGCGCGCGCCGCGGGGGGCGGGGGTGACGGCGTCGTCCGGTGCGACGAGGCGGGCAAGACGTGCGCGCCCCTCGGGCCGAGCGCGGCCATCCCGCGCGGATCGCTCGTCCGCACCGACGATCGCACGCGGGCGGAGCTGAAGCTCGACGACGGGACGACGCTCGTGCTCGACCGATCGAGCGAGCTCGTGCTGCACGCCGCGGCGGATCGGTCGGCGACGCTGTCGCGCGGCGCGGTCGTGGCCGATGTCTCGCACGTCTCGGGCGACGCGAAGGCGGAGCTGCGCGTGCCGACGGGGCGCGTCGAGGTGCTGGGCACGAAGCTCTCGCTCTTCGCGGCGCCGGATCGCGCGCGGGTCGACGTCGCGCGCGGCGTCGTGCGCATCTTCGACGCCTCCAGCAAGTCGGAGCTCGTGTACGCCGGCGAGGAGGGCCGCCTCGAGAAGGGCAAGGCGCCGGTGGTGTCGCCGTCGTCGACGGTCGCCGAGTCGTTCGCGTGGTCGGAGCGCGGACTGAAGAAGACGAAGCTCGCGGCGGACGCCGATGAGCCGCTGCGCGGGCTCGGCGAGCTGCGCGCGAAGAAGCCGGGCACGAAGGAGGAGCGCGACGCCGCGGTGAGGCTCGTCCGGCACGACGTGAAGGTGCGCATCTCCGACAGCGTCGCGCGCACCGAGATCGACGAGACCTTCGAGAACTCCACCGGCGAGGAGCTGGAGGGCATCTTCCGGTTCCCGCTGCCGCCGGACGCGCAGATCGAGCGGCTCGCGCTCGAGGTGAACGGCAAGCTCGAGGAGGGCGCGTTCGTCGAGAAGGAGAAGGCCGCGGCGATCTGGCGCGGCGTCATCCAGAACGCCGCCCCGAAGGCGCCGAAGCCCGTCGAGGAGATCATCTGGGTGCCGGGGCCGTGGCGCGACCCGGCGCTGCTCGAGTGGAAGCGCGGCGGCAGGTTCGAGCTGCGCATCTTCCCGATCCCCGCGCGCGGCGCGCGCAGGGTCGTGCTCGCGTACACCCAGGCCGTGCCGCAGGTCGGCGGGCTGCGGCGGTACACGTACCCGCTGCCGTACGACGCGAAGGGCTCGACCACGGTCGACTCGTTCCGCCTCGACGCGCAGATCGTGGGCAACGACAAGGGCGCCGGCGTGCGCACGAGGGGCTACGAGGCCGCGAAGGTCGAGGGCGACCGCGTCGAGCTCTCCGGGTCCAAGTTCACCCCGTCGGGTGATCTCGTGCTCGAGTACGCGCTGCCGAGCGCGTCGAGCGAGGTGAGCGCGTACGCCTACCAGCCCGCGGTCGACGACGGCGGCGGCGCGTTCGCGATGATCCAGCTGCGGCCGAAGCTGCCGCGCGCGCGCAACGACGCGCCGCACGATCACGTGATCGTGGTCGACACGAGCCGCTCGATGGTCGGCGAGCGCCTCGCGCGGGCGAAGGCGGTCGCGACCGAGATGGTGCGCGAGCTCGACGGGCGTGATCGCGTCTCGGTGATGGCGTGCGACACGACGTGCCGGGCCTGGTCGCTCGGGATGGCAGATCCGGGCGCGCGCGCGGCCGACGCGGCCGACGCGTTCTTCGCGGGCGTCGTCGCCGACGGCTCGACGGATCTGCTCGCCTCGGCGAAGGCCGCGCGGGCGGCGCTCGGCGAGCGCGCGGGCGCTCGGCGCGGCAGCGTCGTGTACGTCGGCGACGGCGGCGCGAGCGCGGGGCCGACGAAGCCCGATCACCTCACCGCGGAGATCACGCGGGCGCTCGGGGGCGACGCCAAGCTGACGGCGATCGCGGTGGGCGCCGACGCCGACGCGACCCTGCTCGCGGCGATGGCGCGCGGGGGAGGGGGCACGCTCGTCCCGTTCGTGCCGGGTCAGCGGGCATCCGGCGTCGCGCTCTCCGCGCTGTCGGCGGCGTACGGGGTCGCGCTCGAGCAGCCGGAGCTCGTGCTGCCCGCGGGGTTCGTGGCCGTCGCACCCGCGCGCCTCGACTCGATCCGCGCGGGCGCCGAGGCGACCATCGTCGCGCGCATGACGTCGCGCGAGATCGAGGGCGAGGCCGTCTTGCGCGGCAAGGTCGGCGGCCAGACGTTCGAGCAGAAGTACCCGCTGAAGGTCGTCGCGTCGTCGGACGCGGGCAACGCGTTCGTCCCGCGCCAGTACGCCGCGCTCCGCATCGCGGATCTCGAGCGCGAGAGCGGCAGCGAAGTGAAGGCGCAGATGGTCGAGCTGTCGAAGCGCTACGCGGTCGCGAGCCGACACACGTCGCTGCTGGTGCTCGAGAGCGAGGCGATGATGACGGCCTTCGGGCTGCAGAGGAGCGTCGGCGTGCCCCGGTGGACGGGGGAGCAGGCGGCGACCGCGACGCAGGCCGAGGGGCAGACGGCGGTCGAGAGCGGCGCCGATGAGGAGAAGAAGGAAGACAGCGATGGCAAGGCGAAGGACTCGCTCGGGATGGGCTCGCTCGGGTTGACGGGGGCGGGGGAGGCCGCGGGAGGCGCGCGCCGGGCCGAGGCCGAGGCTCCCGCGCAGGCGGCGCCCGCGGGGCGAGCGGCGGGGCCGCGCGGGATGGACGACGGGTTCGCGCAGGCTCCCCCGGCCAAGGCGGCCGCCGCGCCGCCCCCCGTGATGGCCGACAAGCCGATGCCGACGGTCGCCGCGCCGTTCGAGCCGCGGGACGATCCGCGCAGCAGGCGCATGCCCCCGGGGATGCCTCCGCGGCGGCTGGTGCCGATGAAGAAGGTCTGGGATCGCAAGGGCAGCGTGTCGCTCGATCCGAGCGCCGCGCGCGCCCGCGAGGCGTCGAAGCTCGTCGCGGCCGAGAGCGCGCTGTCGGCGCGGCCCGACAGCAAGACCGCGACGCGCGACCTCTTCGGCCTGTACGCGCAGCATGGGCAGCTCGATCGCGCGTCGGAGGTGGCGGAGCGGTGGGCGTCGCGCGACGCGCTCGATCCCGAGGCGCTCGTGGCGCGCGCCGATCTCGCGGCGCGCCGCGGAGATCGCGAGCTCGCGCTGCGCATCCTCGGCGGCGTGGTCGACGTCCGGCCCGATGACGCCGCGGCGCAGGGGCGCATCGCTCACCTGTACGAGCTCGCGGGCCAGCGGGCGAAGGGGTGCGCGCACCGCGTGGCGCTCGCCGAGCAGCTGGCGGGCGATCTGCCGGCGCAGGCGGCGGCGCTGCGGTGTGCTCGCGCCGAGGGGATGAGCGAGCTGGGCGCGCGGCTGCTCGCGGACGTCGCCGCCGACAAGCGCGCGGGCGTCGAGGCGGCCGCCGCGAAGGAGCCGCCCGCGGTCGACGCGCTGCTCGGGGACGTGCGCCTCGAGGCCACGTGGGACTCCGACGTCGACCTCGATCTCGGCCTCGTCGACAAGCTCGGCCAGCGCCTCTCATGGCTCGGCGGCGGCAAGGCCCGGACGACCGCGCGCGGCGTGACGCAGGGGAGGAGCGAGTCGCTCGCGATCTCGAACCTCGGCTCGGGCGGCTATGTGATCGAGGTGGTGCGCGCGACGCCCGGCGCGGAGCCGGTGCGCGGCCAGCTGACCGTGCGCGCGGTGGGCGAGACCCGCGTCATTCCGTTCACCCTGACGGAGGGTCGCCTCGAGCTCGGCCGGATCGAGGTGTTCTACACGTCGAGGCTCGTGCCGGTGGGGGGCTTACCGAGGCGACCGGGCGTCGAGCGGGAACAGCAGCGTGAACGTCGTGAACGTCGCCCCATCGCTCTCGACGCTCACGCTGCCGCCGTGGCCCTCCACGATCTCGCGCACGATCGGCAGCCCGAGGCCCGAGCCCTCGCCCTCGGGCTTCGTCGTGAAGAACGGCTCGAACACGCGGGGCAGATCGAGCGCCGAGATGCCGTGTCCGTTGTCCGAGACGGTGAGCGCGAGGTCGGCGTCGCGCGGCTCCACCGACAGCGAGAGCTTGCCGCCGACCTTCGGCAGGGCGTGCGCCGCGTTCGACAGGAGGTTCACGATCGCCTGGGCGAGCTCGGAGGAGGTCGCGCGCAAGGTCGGTAGATCGGGCGGGAAATGGCGCTCGATCTCGACGCCGCCGAGCACGTGCGCGCTGAACGTGATCGCGCGCTCGACGACCGTGACGAGCGAGACGCCCTCCTCGCGTCCGCGCGAGGGCCTCGCGAACACGACGAGCTCGCGGGCGATGAGGAGCGAGCGCTCGGCGGCCTCGACGATCCGCCCGCCGAGCGCGGCCTCGCCGGCGTCTCCGCGCGCGGCGGCGCGTCGGCCGAGCTCGCCGCCGTAGGCCACGACGGCGGAGAGCGGGCTGTTGAGCTCGTGCGCCGCCTGCGCCGCGAGCCTCCCCACGGACGCGAGGCGCTCGGCGCGGCCCAGCTCCGCCCGGAGCGCGTGCAGGCGGGCGTCCAGCGAGGCCGCGCGCCTCGCCGTGTCGGCCGCGCGGAACAGCCCCCGCACCGCGTCGGCGATCCGCAGCGCGAACGCGAGCTCGACTTCGCCTATCACGTCGGCGGCGAGGTGGAGCGTGGCGCCCTGCGACGCCGGGAGGATCTGCTCGTCTGCGCGCCCGGGGAAGAGGCGCTCTGCGGACACGCTCGCCTGCACGGCGGACGGCGTGATCGTCACCCGCTCACCGTCGTGGAACGTCGCGACGCCCAGCTCGTGGCCCGGCAGCAGCGGCTCGACCGCCGCGAGCACGTGCTGGACGCAGGCGGGCAGGCCGTCGTGCGCCGGGGCGTCGACCAGCGCGGTGAGGAGCTCCTCCAGCCACGCGGCGGGCAAGGCGCGCCCCCCCGCGAGATCGGTCACGCGCGACGTCTTCGGCGCGGTCGGCGTGGACAGCGGCGGCGACGTGAGCGGGCCCGACACGGGCTCGAGATCGAGGTCTTTGCGGGTCGTGCTCACGGCTCGTGCTCCGGCACAGGGGTCCGCCGCGACGACGGGGAGGAGTCGACGCTCGCGCGGTCGAGGTCGAGGATCTTGGCCTCGCCGACGTACGCCTTCGTCTCGTAGCGGGTGAGCGTGCCGATCTTGCGGACGATCTGCGCCATGCGCTCGGCTTCGCGGTGGATCACGCCGGCGACGTCGTGCTCGGGCGAGCTCGCCGGGAGCTTGCGCCCGAGCAGCTCCGCGTACCCCATCACCACGGTCAGCGGCTGGTTCAGCTCGTGCGCGGCGGCGCCCGCGAGCTCCGCGACGATGGCGACGCGCTCGCGCTGCTTCAGCTCCTCGCGCGCGGCCAGGAGGCGCGCCTCGATCGCGATCCGGTCGCGCAGATCGGTGAACACGCCCACCGTCCCCACGAGCTCGCCGTCGCCGCTGCGGATGATCGCGGCCGACAGCGCGACGGGCACGCGCTCGCCGTCGCGCGCGAAGATCTCGGCGCGGTAGCCGCGGATCTGGCCGCCCCCCTCGCGGAGGCGCTGCATGATGTCGCGAGCGATCCCGGGCGGGTACAGCCGCTCCACGTTCATCTTGCCGACGACGTCCTCTGCCTTGAAGCCGTAGCAGCGCTCCGCCGCGCCGTTGAACAGCAGCACCGTGCCGCGCAGATCGGCGCTGATGATGGCGTCGGCGGACGACTGGATCACGCTCTCCAGGAAGTTCTTCGTGTGCAGCAGCTCGGCGTCGAGCGCGCGCTCGCGCGTCACGTCGCGGAGCGTGAAGAGGAGCGCGTCGTCCTCGCGCAACAGCGCGCCGTTCGCGCTCACCACCGCGGGCGGGGCGCCCGGGCGCGCGACGTGGAGGTCTCGCGCCTCCGGGCGCTCACCGCGCCGCAGCGCCGACACGAGCGCCCGCGCGTCGGCCCTGTCGGCGGGCGCGAGGAGCGAGAGGAGATCGGGCTGCGCGCTCGCGTCGACGCTGTGTCCGGCGAGCTCCCGCGCGCGCGGGTTGGCGAACAGGATCTTGCCGGTCTGATCGGTGACCAGGATGCCGTCGGCGGCCGACTCGAACACGTCGGCGAACCGCTCGACCTGCTCGAGGCGCCGCTCGGCCGCGCGCCGCGCGAACTCGCTCTGCTCCGTGCGGTCGCGCAGGCGCTGCATGATGCGCGCGTTGCGGAGCGCGATCGCGGTCGTGTTCGCGATGGTGCGGGCGAGCGCGATCATCCCGTCGTCGAGGCTCGCGCCCGAGCGCGACCGGAGGAACAGCACGCCGAGCGGGCGCAGCTCGAACACGATCGGCACGATCGCGAGCGAGGTGTACGCGTGACCCTTGGCCTTCAGCGCCTCGAGCAGCGGGTGGTCGTCCGCGTCGAGCCGCAGCGGCAGCCCGGTGCGGAGCGCCTCGCGGATCTCCGGGTAGTCGCCGAGGTCGAGGGGGAGATCTCGCACCTGGTCGTCGTCGTTCGACGCGACGACGAGCCCCCGCTCCGTGTCGTCGCCGACCAGCACGATGCTGCACCTGTCGACGCCCGTCGCCGTCGCGACCCGGAGCACGACCGCGCGGAGGATGTCGTCGAGCTCGTGGCTCGACGCGAGCGCCTGCGACAGCTCGAGGACGGTCTGGGCGTCGCGCTCGCGCTCCGCGAGCGTCTCGACGTACTGGCGCAGGCGGAGCTGCCCGCGGATGCGCGCCACCAGCTCGGCCGGGCGGAACGGCTTGCGCAGGAAGTCGTCGGCGCCCGCCTCGAACGCGCGCGCGATCTCGCCGTCCGCGTCGAGCGCCGTGAGCACCACGACCGGGATCTCGTCGCCGCGTGGCAGCGCGCGGATGGCGCGGAGCACGTCGTAGCCGTCCGGGGGCGGCATCACGAGATCGAGCAGCACGAGCGACGGCGTCGTGTGACGGAGGAACTCGAGCGCCTCGTGGCCCGAGCCGACGAACGCGCTCTCGAGCGCTGCGGTGCGCAGCGCGGTGCCGAGGACGTGCCGGCTCACGGCGTCGTCGTCGACCACGAGCACGGGTCCAGCCGTCTGCAAGACCCGCCGAGCCTAGCACGGGCGCGCGCTCACTCCCCGGTGAACCGAGCCGGACGTCGCTCCAGGAAGGCGCGCATGGCCTCGGCGAGGTCGTCGCTCGCGAGCTGCGAGGAGTTCCACGCGGCGACGTACCGCAGCCCCGCCTCGGCGCCGTAGCGCGCGCTCACGTCGAGCACCTCCTTCGTGCCCATCACCGCGATCGGGCTGTTCGACGCGATCTCTCGCGCGAGCGCGAGCGCGGCGCCGTGGGCCTCCGGCTGGGACGGGTAGACGTCGTTCACGAGGCCGATGCGCGCCGCGCGCGCGGCGTCGATGTCCTTGCCCGTCAGCGCGAGCTCGCGCAGGTGCCCCTCGCCGACGACGCCGCGCAGCCGCTGGAGCGAGCCCATGTCGGCGACGATGGCGATCCTCGTCTCGCGCAGCGAGAACCGCGCGTCGGCCGCGCACACGCGCACGTCGCACGCCGCGATGAGATCGAGGCCCCCGCCGATGCACGCGCCGTGCACGGCGGCGACGAAGGGCTTGCGGGACGCGACGATTGCGTCGAAGCCGGCGCGCATCCGGTGGATCGTGTCGAAGAGGCGCCGGCGCTGCTTCGCGAGCCCGCCCGCGAGCAGCGGCCCGAGCTCCGCGCCCATCTCGACGAGGTCGAGGCCGACCGAGAAGTGCGCGCCGCGCGCGGCGACGACCACCGCGCGGACGTCGTCGTCGGCGTCGAGCGCGGCGACGACGCCCGGCAGCTCGTCCCAGAACGCCTTGCCCATGGCGTTGCGCCGGTCGGGGGAGGCGAGCCAGAGTGTGGCGACGTGATCTTGCTTCTCGGTCTCGAAGGGGGCGCTCATCGGCGCGCAAGGTGGCCGTTCGCGGCGCTCGTCGCAAGCGCGGTCGTCGGCGCGTGCGGCGTGGACGACGGCGGCGCGCTCCAGGTGGAGCCGTCGGCCCCTCCCGCCGCCTCGAGCGCGGAGCACGCTGGCGCGTCGGCCGCGGGTGGCGCGCCCTCGACAGCCGGCGCGACGAGCGGTGGCGCCGCGGGCGTCTCCGGCGCGACGGGCGGCGCGGGCGCGTCGGGCGCCGCGGGGGAGGGAGGCTCGTCGACAGGGGGCGCGTCGGGTGCGGCGGGGGAGGGAGGCTCGTCGACAGGGGGCGCGTCGGGCGCGAGCGGGGGCGCGGGCGTCGCGGGCGCGTGCCCGCCGGACATGGTGCGCGTGGCCGACGGATGTGTGGATCGTTATGAGGCGCCGAACGTACAAGGCGCGCTCCCGCTCGCGATGCAGACCGCGCCCGAGGGGGAGCAGTGGTGCGCCGCTCGAGGCAAGCGCCTCTGCACCGAGGACGAGTGGAACCGCGCGTGCGCCGGCGCCTCGAAGCTCCCGTACCCCTACGGCCCCATCTGGGAGGCGCACCGCTGCGACGACGACAAGACCTGGATCTCGCCCGACTGGGGCGCGCTCGCGACGTACCCGGCGGCGAGCGGCGTCGCCGAGGCCGCGCGGCTCTATCAAGCAGATCCGAGCGGCGCGCGCCCCGGCTGCGCGTCCGAGGACGGCGTGATGGACCTGACCGGCAACGTCGCCGAGTGGGTCGTGCGCACGCTGCCGAACGCCAACGACTACGAGCACGTGATGAAGGGCTGCTACTGGTCGAAGTGCTACGGAGGGTCGAACCCGAGCTGTGGGTTCGTGAACCCCGCGCACCCGGGGACGTTCCGCAGCTACGAGGCTGGGTTCCGCTGCTGCCTCGGGCCGCTGTAGCGCGGCGTCGCGGGGGCCTGGCAGAATGCGCCCGTGCCCATGGCCCCGCGCTTCCCCCTTGCACGATCGTCGATCGCGTCCATCTCGCTCGCGTCGCTGCTCGGCGCGTGGGCGTGCGGGAGCGCCGCCAGCAGCCGGCCGAGCGACGACAGCGCCGCGCAGGCCGGCGCCGGGGGCGGAGGATCCGGAGGCGGGGGCGGAGCGTTTCAGCCCGGAGGCGGCGCGGGCGGCGCGCCCACAGTCATCCCTGATCCCGAGACGTGCGAGCAGGCCGCGCTCGGGCACACGTACGTCGGGTGCGACTTCTGGCCGACCGTGCTCGACAACATCGTGCGCCCCGACTTCGACTACGCGGTCGTCGCCGCCAACGCCGGCGCGCAGCCCGCCGACGTGACCGTCGAGCGCGCGGGCGCCAAGATCGGGACGGTCACCGTCGAGCCTGGCGGGCTCGTGAAGATGTTCCTGCCGTGGGTGCCCGAGCTGAAGTCGGTGACGTCGCCGCTGAAGGGCTGCCCGACGGACGTGAAGACCGCGACCGTGAACGCGAAGCAGGGCGCCTACCACGTGACGTCGACGCGCCCGATCGCGCTCTACCAGTTCAACGCGATCGAGTACCAGGGCAAGGGCGGGCCCGGCGGCAAGTCGTGGGCGAGCTGCCAGACCGACACCTGCGGCGGGCAGCTGAAGAACAAGTGCTTCTCGTACACGAACGACGCCTCGCTGCTGCTCCCGTCGACGGCGCTCACCGGCGCGTACCGGATCGCGGGCCCGACGGCGTGGCAGAGCGTGGACGACACCAGCCCGACGGGCGGCTTCATCTACCCTCCCTACGTCGCGGTCACCGCCACCGTCGACGGGACGCAGGTGCAGGTCAAGCTCTCGGCGACCGCCGCGATCGCGAAGGGCTCGGGGCTCCCCTCGATCGGGCCGGGTGGCACGGCGACCTTCACGCTCGGCCGCGGGGACGTCGCGCTGCTCGTCGGCGAGAGCGCCGTCGGCGTCGATCTCAGCGGCTCGCTCGTCACCGCCAGCGCGCCG
The DNA here is from genome assembly GCA_020849655.1 of Polyangiaceae bacterium. Lineage (GTDB taxonomy): Bacteria > Myxococcota_A > Polyangia > Polyangiales > Polyangiaceae > JADLFU01. The sequence goes on from JADLFU010000011.1 coordinate 124,713, forward strand.
GTGCAGGTGTTGAGCGGCATCGCGTGCGCGAACGTGCCAGCCGACCGCGTCGCGTGCGACCACCTCGAGGAGAGCGTGCCGCCCGCCGAGACGCTCGGCCGGCGCTACTTCGTCACGGCCCCGAGCGGCCCCGGCGGCGCCTCGATGGGCCACGTGGTGCGGCTCCACGGGAACGTCGACGGCACGAAGCTGACGTATCCAGGCTTCGACCCTGGCGGGCCCGCGACGATCGACGCGGGAGTGACCGTGGATCTCGGCGTCGTCCCGGCGGACTTCGAGATCGTCGGCGATCACGAGTTCCTGGTCGCCTCGTACCAGCTCGGCGCGGGGCCCACGACCGGCGATCAGCTCGGGGATCCGTCGCAGTCTCTCGCCGTCACCGTGGAGCAGTTCCGCACGCGCTACGTGTTCCTCGCGCCCGACGACTACGACGAGAGCTACGCCGACGTGGTGACGCCGATGACGGCGACGCTGACCCTCGACGGCGTCGCGATCACCCAGGCGCCGGTCGAGATCAGCTCCGGCTACGGCGCGCTCCGCGTGAAGCTCCCGCCCGGCAAGGCGGGCGCGCACGTGCTCACCTCGGACGTCCCCGTCGGGCTGCAGGTGATCGGCTACGGCAAGTACACGAGCTACCAGTACCCCGGCGGCCTCAACCTCGGCGAGATCGCGCCGCCGCCGGTGAAGTAGGCGCCAGCGTCAGAACCAGCACTCCCACGCGCCGCTCGCCACGCGCGCGAGGTGCGCCGTCGCCGAGACGCGCGGCCCGCCCGCGAACGCCTGGATCTGGTGCAGCCGGTACGCGTCGAGGAGCGCGGCGTCTCCCGCGCGGTACGTGATCATGCTCGATGGTGACCGGAGCTCCTCGCGCGTCGCGTGGTCGCGCCCGCGGTAGCCGACGCCCCAGACCCTCGTCCCGCCCCGCCGATCGGCGGGCTGCAGCATCAAGACGAGCGTCGCCGCCGGCGTCCGTGCGGCGAGCTGCGCCGGCGTCAGGCCCTCGGTGTCGAAGTGCACGACGCCCCCGCGGCGCGACACGGGATCGCCAGGCAAGAACACGTGCACGCCCGGTCCGCAGAAGCCTGGTCGGCGGTGCACGGGCGCGCCGAGCGCGCGCGCCGCGAGCGAGATCACCTCTTCTTGCAGGCCCGGCGCGCGGCGCTCCACCTCGGCGTCGGAGTCCGCTGCGAGGCGGAAGTAGTCGCCGTCGAGCCCCTCCTCGAGGTGCGTGTAGAACGCGCGCCCGAGCGACCACTGCTCGCCGTCGAACGCGGGCGTCCACGCGTCGCGCGCCGCGAGCACCCGCGCCGCGTGCGCCCGGGCGACGTCGGGGAGCATCGCCCGGGCGATCGACACGATCCCGCTCCTCGCGAAGGCAGCCGGCGCGTCGTCGAGGTGGTCCACCCGCTCGAGAGGGGGCGCTGTCATCGTCTGCACGGCCCATCGCAGCACACTTTTCGGCTGTCATTCGAAGATCCGCGCGCGCGGAACGCGCGGGCATGCGCGATGTCAGCCCGCCCCGGAGGTCCTCGATGTCCCTGTCCAACGTCTCCTCGGAGGGGCGCGGCCGCGCGGTCGACGCCGAGATCAACATGGTGCCGATGATCGATCTGCTCGTCTGCACGATCACCTTCCTGATCCTGACGGCGGTGTGGTCGTCGTGGTCGAGGCTCGCCGCGAGCGCCGCCGTTCCAGGTCCCGCCGACTGCGCGGGGTGCGCGCCGCCGCCCCGGCCCTCGGTGCACGTCACGGTCGGCGACGAGCGCTTCACGGTCGCGTGGAAGCTCGGGGCCGCGGTCGAGCGCACGTACGACGTCCCGCGCGTGCCCGTGGTGCAGGGCGAGGGGAGGCGCGCCCGCGTCTCGTACCCGGCGCTCGCGCTCGCCCTCGCGCGAGACGCGTCGGCCCCCGAGCACGCCGCGCAGACGCGCGCCGTCGTCCACACCGATCACACGACGAGGTTCGCCGAGCTCGCCGCGACGATGGACGCCGTCTCCCGCCCGACCCGCGACGGCAGGCCCGCGTACGATCTGTCGCTCGCCGCCGAGTAGCCCCGGGCGCCTCGTGCTAGTCGCTCGACGCGTGAGCGACTCCACCCCCGAGGCGCGGGCCGCCTTCCTCGAGCGGCTCGATCAGGCGTTCGCGGCGTTCGTGCCGCACAACCAGGCGCTCGGGTTCCGGTTCCGCGACTACGCGGAGGGGGTCGCCGAGATCGTGCTGCCGTACGCGCCGCACCTCGTCGGGAACCCGGACACCGGCGTGCTGCACGGCGGGCCGATCTCCACGCTGCTCGACGCGACGAGCGGCGCGTCCGTGTTCCTCAAGTTCCGGCGACCGATCGGCGTCGCGACGCTCGATCTGCGGATCGACTACCTGAAGCCGGCGACGCCCGAGCGGGACGTGGTCGCGCGGGCCACCTGCTACAGGCTGACGAAGCACGTCGCCTTCACGCGGGCGGTCGCGTTCCACGACGATCCCGACGCGCCGATCGCGAGCTCGGCCGGCACCTTCATCCTGACGGGCCGCACGCTCGACGGGCAGGCCGCGCGATGACCGTGCGAGCGCTGGTCCGCCTTGCGCGCGAGACGCGCGATCTGTCATCGCTCGTGCGGGCCATCCCGTACCTCGGGTGGATGAACATCGAGGCGCGCATCGAGGACGACGCGGTCGTCTGCAGCATGCGCTTCAAGCCCTCGCACATCGGCAACCCCGCGCTGCCGGCGCTGCACGGCGGCACGCTGGCCGCGCTCCTCGAGACGACCGCCGCGCTGCAGGTGCTCTGGGAGCTGGGGGAGGCGGCGCTCCCGAAGATCGTCACGCTGACCATCGACTACCCGAGATCGGCGCGGCCCGAGGACGCCCACTGCCGCGCGCGGATCACGCGGCGCGGTCGCCGGGTCGTCAACGTGCACGCCGAGGTCTACCAGGCCGATCCCGACAAGCCCGTGACCTCGGCGAACCTGCACTTCTTGATCGAGCAGCCCGAGACGCCGTGAGCGGGGGCCTCGCGCGCGCCCGCGTCGATCTCGGGTGGTCGGAGATCGTGGACGCGCTCGCGGACCGCGCCGTCGGCGCGCAGGCGCGGCGCGACGCTCGGGCGCTCGGGCCGCTCGACGACGCCGAGTGGTCGCGCGTGAGGGCCGAGGTGCGCGAGGCGATGAACGCGCTCGCGGACGGAGACGCGGTGCCGCTCGGGCCGCTCCCCGACGTCGACGCCGCGCTCGAGCGGGTGAGGGTGGGCGCCGCGCTCGCGCCGGCCGAGCTGCGCGACGTCGCCACGCTGCTCGAGAGCGCGACGCGCCTTCGCAGGTGGCTCGCCTCGGGGCGGGACAGGCGCCCCGCGCTGCACGCCGCGTGCTCGACCGACCGCGCGCTCGACGAGCTGGGGCGCGCGATCGCGGGCGCGCTCGACCCGGACGGATCGCTGTCGGACGCGGCGAGCCCGCGCCTCGCCGCGCTGAGGGGCGAGCGCGCCGCCGCCCGCGGACGGCTGGTAGCGAGGCTCGAGGAGGTGATGCGCGCGTACGCGCACGTGCTGTCCGACTCGTTCTGGACGGAGCGCGAGGGGCGCTACGTGCTGCCGCTGCGCGCCGACGCGCACGAGCGGTTCCCCGGGATCGTCCACGCGTCGAGCGCGAGCGGCGCGACGCTCTTCGTCGAGCCCCGCGCGCTCGTGACCGCCGGCAACCGCCTGAAGGTGCTGGACGGCGAGGTGCGTCGCGAGGAGGACGCCGTGCTGTCGGCGCTGACCGGGATGGTGGCCGAGCAGCTCGCCAGCGTCGGCTTCGCGGTGGCAGCGCTCGCGCGAGCGGATCTGCGCGCGGCGACCGCGCGGCTCGCGCTCGATCTGTCGCTCGAGGCGTGCGAGGTCTCGGAGGCTCCGGGCGTCGCGCTCCTCGGGCTGCGCCACCCGCTGCTCACGCTGCGCGGCGTCGACGCCGTGCCGAGCGACGTGTCGGTCGCGTCGGGGCACGCGCTCGTCGTCTCGGGCCCCAACGCGGGCGGCAAGACGGTGGTGCTGAAGGCGGTGGGGCTCGCGGCGCTGATGCACCGCGCGGGCCTCCCGGTCGCAGCTCGGCGGGGATCGTCGCTCGGGCGCTTCGACGCGGTGCTGACCGACGTGGGCGACGAGCAGAGCCTGCGGCGCGATCTGTCGACGTTCGGCGCGCACGCGGCGCGGATCGCCGAGATCCTCGCGCAGGCCGGCGGAGGCGCGCTCGCGCTGGTCGACGAGCTCGCCACCGGGACAGACCCTCGCGAGGGAGAGGCGCTCGCGGCTGCGGTGCTCGACGGCCTGTGTCGTCGCGGCGCGACGACGATCGTGACGACGCACTACGAGGGGCTGAAGGCGCTCGCGACGACCGACGCGCGCCTCTGCAACGCGTCGGTGTCGCTCGATCCTGCGACGCTGTCGCCGACGTTTCGCCTGACCTCGGGGGTGCCCGGCGCGTCGTCCGCGCTCGCGGTCGCCGGGCGCTTCGGCGTGCCGCGCGAGATCCTCGAGCGCGCGAGGGGCCTGCTCACACGTGAGGATCGTGATTTCGAGCTGCTCATCACGAGCCTCACGGCGGAGCGCCGCGCGCTCGAGCTCGCGCAGGCGGCGGCGGTCGCGGCGGAGCGCGCCGCGAGGTCGCGGGAGGAGGAGCTCGCGGCGGCGCTGGAGGCGCAGCGGCGCGGCCATGAGCAAGAGGCGCGCGGGGAGAGCGCGAGGCTGGTCGAGGCGGTGCGTCGCGCGCGCGCGAGCCTCCGAGAGATCGAGGCGCGCCAGCGCCAGCGCCCCATGGACGAGCGTGAGGTGGCCAGGCTCCGACGCGCGGTGGACGACGTCGCGCAACAGGTCGCCCTGGGCGGCGCGCTGTCGGTGCCTCCCGACGAGCTCCCCCCTGTGACCGCCGCGCCCGAGCGGGGGGCGCGCGTGTTCGTCCCGCAGCTGCGCGGAGACGCCGAGATCCTCGACGTCCTCGCGGACGGTCGGCTGCGCGTGGCGGCGGGGGCGCTGAAGCTCACCGTCTCCGCCGACGAGGTGCGCGCGCCGCGGGCCGCGTCATCTCCCCTCCGCGCGCGCCGCGGGCCCGTGCCCCAGCCCGCGGCGGGCCCGCTCGACGCGGCCGTCACGAGGGCGGCCGCCATCTGCGATCTGCGCGGTCTCGGCGCGGCGGACGCCACGCGCGCGGCCGAGCGGTTCGTCGTGCGATCGCTCGCGGAGGGCAGGGAGATCGCGCTCTTCTCTCACGGCCAGGGCACCGACGCGCTCCGGGCGGCGGTGCGCGCGTCGCTGACCACGAGCCGGCACGTGCGCGAGCTCCGCTCCGGCCTGCCGTCGGAGGGCGGCGACGGCGTCACGGTCGTGTGGCTGCGGGGATGAGCCGCGCTCGGCTCGGGCTAGCTCAGCGCAGGCGAGCGCCGAGGGCCGAGCTCGTGCCTCGCGCGCTCGACGAGGCGCACCCGCAGGCCCGGCCCGCGCTGGCGCAGCGTGACCGAGGGCTTCAGCACCAGCGTCTGCCCCGGCAGCAGCTCGACGCGCCAGTCGCGCACGATGAGCGACAGCATCATCGTCGCCTCCATCATCGCGAAGTGGTTCCCGATGCAGACGCGCGGCCCGCCGCCGAACGGGAAGTAGGCGAACTTCGGGAGCCCCGCCGCGCGTTCGTCGCTCCAGCGATCGGGATCGAAGCCCTCGGGGTTGGGGAACCACCGCGGATCGCGGTGCACGACCCACTGGCTGAGCAGGATCTGGGCGCCCCGCGGGACGCGCGTCCCGCCGATGACCACGTCCTCGTTCGCCTCCCGCCCCGTCGTCCACGCCGGCGGGTACAGGCGCATCGACTCCTTCAGCACGCGCTCGAGGTACGGCAGCGCCTTCACGTCCGCCGCCACGGGCGCGCGCCCGCCGAGCACCCCCGCGATCTCCGCGTGCAAGCGCCGCTCGACGTCGGGGTGCTTGCTGAGCAAGAAGAGCGTGTGCGCGAGCAAGAGCGCCGTCGTCTCGTGCCCCGCGAGGAAGAGCGTGACGGCCTCGTCGCGCAGCTGCCGATCGCTCATCGTCGCGCCGTCGTCGTCCTGCGCGGAGAGGAGCACGCCGAGGAAATCGTCGCGCGCGGGGCCCCGCCGCCGCTCCGCGATGATGCGGAAGATGAGCTCGTCGATCTGGCGGACGGCGCGCGTCATCCGTCGGTTGCGCGGCGTCGGGAACCACTCGGGCACGCGGGCGATCGCCTCGGGGCTGTTCGCGAAGAACTCGTTGATGATCTCCATCGCGTCGCGCACCGTCTCCGTGTCACGCCGCGAGACGCCGGCGCCGAAGAGGACGTCGGCGGCGACCTCCATCGTCACGCGCGACATCTCCTGGTGGAGGGTCACGACCTCGCCGTCGCGCCACGCGCCGAGGCCCGCGGACGTCACGCGCACCATCGCGTCGGCGTAGCCCTGGATGCGCTTCGGCACGAAGGCGGAGGACATCAGCTTTCGCTGGCGCTTCCAGAGGTCGCCGTCGCTCGTCAAGAGGCCGAGCCCGAGCGCGCGCTGCAGCACGATCGTGTACGCGTCGCGGCCCATCACGCGCGCGTGCTTCACCATCACGTCCTCGATGTCGGTCGGGTGCACGACGAGGAACCAGGGCTTGCCGAACATGCGGAGCTCGACGACGTCGCCGTAGCGGTCGGCGAGCTCGCGCAGCCACGCGAGCTGGTCGGTCGCGAACCGCACGAGGTTTCGCGCGCCCAGGCGGTCGCGCGGACCGGGGGCGTGGGGCCTGGGTGGATCGTGCTGGATCTGGGTCATGTTCGTCTCCCTCTCGTCGCGACGCGCCTCATCATCCCGACCATCGTCCGCGCGATCTCGCCGACCTCGCGCTCGGGCAGCGGCATCCGCGCCGCGATCCAGCGGTCGCCGGCCTCGATGAGGCTCATCGCGACCTCGACCATCAGCGCCTCCGGGACGTCGTCTCGCACGGCGCCGATCTCGCGGCCGTGGCGGACGAGCGCGGTCGTCCACTCGTGCGTGCGGCGGCCGAGCTCCAGCAGCGCCGGGTGCCCCTCGAGGCGCGTGCGGGCGCGCGTGATCGCGAGGCAGAGCGCGCCGTTCATCGGATCGCCGAGCATGAACGCCAGGCTGCGCGCGTACGTCTGCTCGCACGCGCGCCAGAACGCGGCGGGGGTCGACGCGCGCGCGGGCACCCCGACGAACGCGAGCCACTCGGTGATCGCGGCGTCGAGCGCGGTCGCGTAGAGGTCGTCCTTGTCGGCGAAGTAGTAGTACATCGCGCCCTTGCTGATCCCGGCGCGCTCGATCACGCGGTTGAACGACGCCTCGGCGAAGCCGCGCTCACCGAACTCGACGGCCGCCGCCGCGAGGATCGCGCGCCGCTTCTGGGCGTCGAGCTTCTGGAAGCGGGGCAGGGGCATGCTCGGTGAGACCGTCCGGTTCGACCAGGTGGTCTAAATGAGCCCGCGAGGCGCCGCCGTCAAGGGGGGCGCGGGCGATCAGGCGAACAGCCGGCGCAGCCGCGCGACCTCGTCGTCCGGCAGCGGCGCCGCTCCGCCCGCGACGTGGGCGAGCCACGTGATGCGCGCGGTGTGCTCGAGCACCTCGAGCCGCGTGAGCGCCTCGTCGACGTCGGCGCCGAGGCAGACGGGGCCGTGGCGCTCGAGCAGGAACCCCCGCGCGCCCGAGGCGACGACGGGGACGACCGCGAGCGCGACGTCGGCGGTCGTGGGGCTCGCATACGGCAGGGTGGGGACGGCGCCGAGCGCGGCGACGGCCTCCGGCAACGTCGGGCGTTCGAGCGACAGCCCCGCGAGCGTCAGCGCGGTCGCGTGCGGTGAGTGCGCGTGGACGATGGCGCCGACGTCCGGGCGGGCCGCGTAGATGGCGAGGTGCATCTTGAGCTCCGAGGACGCCCGCGCCCCGGGATCGACCGGCGAGCCGTCCGCCCGCAGCCGCACGATCCCGCTGGCCGGGAGGCGCCCCTTGTGGGTCGCGGTCGGCGTGCACAGGAAGCCCGCGCCGAGGCGCGCCGACGCGTTGCCGTCGCCGGGCGCGTTGTGCCCGCGCTCGTACAGGTGGCGCATCGTCGACGCGAGCGCCTCGCGGAGCCGCCCCTCATCCATGAGGCACCAGCGTCGCGTGGGGGAAGGACGACACGTCGAGCGCCTCGACGCGGTAGCCGGTCGACATCGCCAGCTCGTGCAGCTCGAGCGCGGTGAACCAGTAGACGAAGCCACCTCCCTGCTCGTATCCGACGCCCTCGGGCACGCGGCGACCGCCGATCGCCGTGAGGCAGCGGCGCACCGCGCGCCGCAGCGCGACCGATCTCCCGCGGGCCTCGTCCTTGCGGAGGAAGAAGCTGAGGAGCACCGGGGCGCCCGGCGCGAGCAGAGAGAGGGCGGTCAGCGTCTCCATGTGCTCCTCGCGTCGTGTGAGGTGTGTGATGCTGCCCCAGCCGAGGACGACGGCGTCGAAGCGCTCGTCGCGCAGCGTCGCGAGCGGGCCCGCGCCGCGCGCGGCGGCCGGCAGATCCGCGTAGGCGCCCGCGAGCACGCGCGCGTCTCGCCCCCTCGCGACCTCCTCGGCCCCGCGCCGCAGGTAGTCGCTCGGCTCGAACGCCGTGACCGAGAGGCCGCGGTCGAGCAGCGCGCGCAGCTCCCGGCCCCCGCCCGCCGCGGCGAGCAAGACGCGCCCCTCGCGCGGGAACGGCGGCGCGGAGAGCGCCCGCTCCTCCCACGCGAACAGCCCCTCCTCGAAGCGGGCGCCCCCCGGCAGGTAGACCGCCTGCCGCGCGTACGCCCGCGCCGTCACGCGGTCGCGCAGCGCCTCGTCGACGAACGCGCGCAGCACCTCGTCGCGCACGATCTCGGTCGCGCGGTACGCGTACCAGACGCCCCGGTCGACGGCCTCGACGGCGCCGATCCACCGCGGGATGCGCCCGCTCATCGCGCGGCCTCCACCACGAGCCCGCGCGCCAGGAGCTCGGCGGTGAACGCGTCGAGGTCCGCCGCGAGCGTCTCCCGGTCGACGTCGAGCTCGGCGAGCAAGGCGTCGATCGAGGCGTCGCGGTCGGCGCCCGATAGCAACAATTCCCACATGCGCACGCCCGCGCCGGACACGCTGAGGTAGTCGCCCGAGGCGCGATCGAGGATCAAGAGCGTGTCGCCGTCCCGTCGGGAGAGGGTGGTCCGTGCGGCGGCGAGGGGCATCGGGGGGCGCTCGTAGCACGCGCGCGTGGCCGTGCGGCGTGCCCGTGCTCTGATGCGCCGGTGGACCGCCGTGTTCGCTCGCTCCGCGCGCTCGAGGCGCTCCTCCTCCGCGACGACGAGGCGGCGCTCGAGGCGGCGCGGCGAGTGGACGACTGGCCGCTCCTCCTCGTTCGGGCGCGGCACCACGCGGTCGCGGGGCACCTGTGGGCGCGGACGCGGGCCCTCGGGCTCTCGCTGCCGAGCGACGTGGAGGCGACGCTCGCGCGACGGGACGCGGAGGACGAGCTGTGGTTCTTGCACCTCTCGGCCTCGCTCGCCGAGCTGTCGGCGGCCCTCACGCGCGCAGGCGTGCCCCACGTCGCGCTGAAGGGCCCCGCGCTCGCGGTGCGCGTCGCGTCGCCTCCCCACCTGCGCCGCTCGACCGATCTCGATCTCCTCGTCGCGCCGGAGGATCTCGCGCCGGCGATCCGGGCCGTCGAGCGGCTCGGCTACGCGCGGCTCCGCGGATCGCACCTGCGAGAGCACACGGCGACGCACCTCGCGCACGAGACGGCGCCGGGCCTGGATCTGCACCACGCCGCGCACGTCGGGCTCGGGAGGATCGTCCCGGCGTCGGCGCTGCTCGACGGGGCGCGGACGGTCTCGGTCGGGGGCGTCGAGGTCGGTGTGCCCCCGGCCGCCGAGGAGCTCGCGTACCTCGCGCTGCACGCCGCGGGGCACAGGTTCGAGCGCCTCGCCTGGCTGCTGGACATCTCGCAGCTGCTGGTCGGCGGGGAGGTGACGCGGGAGGCGGCGCACGAGGCCGCGCTCCGCCTCGGCGCCGCGCGGGCGCTGTCGATGACGCACGCGGAGCTCGACCGCGCGCGCGGCGCCGGGGGCAGGCACCCCTGGGCCCGCCTCGTCACGCTCGACGAGGAGCGCGCGTGGTCGTCGCTCGCGCGCGCGGGGCTGAACCTCTTGACCTCCGTCGCGCTCGCTGACGATCCGGTGGACGGCGCGCGCGCCGCCCGCGGGAAGATCGCCCGCGACCTCGCCCCCCGCCTCCGCGCGCTCGCCGGGCGGGAGCGCTGACGGCGCGGTTGGGTTTGTCGCTGCGGCCCCTGGCTCCCCTGCTATACGGGCTGTTCGGCGACCGATGAGGTCTGTCCCTCCGCCCAGAGAGAGTGCCTCGTCCCCGGCCGCCTCGGGGCGCTCTATCCCGCCCGCGTCGCGCCGGTCGCTCGACGCCGTCCGCGTCAACGTCGCGGCCCTGGCGGAGCGCGCGGTCGCCGCCGCGGCCCGGCGCTCGCGCCGCTACGGCCTGACGAGCGCCGTGTTTCGCGACATCGTCGAGCGGGTCGACGCGCGCCCCGAGACCTACGAGCGCGTGCTTACGACCGTCGAGCGGCGAGAGGTGCTCGTCGAGCACGAGCCCGGCGTCGGGGCGCGCGCGGCGGACGCGAAGGCCCCGCTCGATCCGTCGCGCGTCGATCCGTGGACGGTCGACCGCGCGTCCCTCCGCGAGCGCTCGCGCCGGGTCGTCCTGTGCGACGTCTGCGAGGGGTCGGGGGCGCAGACCTGCCGCAAGTGCGCGGGCGAGGGCGCGCTGCCTTGCCCGTACTGCCGAGGCGCGCGCCAGGTGAACGGCAAGGCGTGCGAGGGCTGCACGGGCGTCGGCTCGGTGGTCTGCGGCAGCTGCGCGAGCGGCACCATCAAGTGCCCGACGTGCGCCGGCGCGGGGACGCGCTACTCGTGGCTGCGGCTCGACGTCCGCATCTCGCACGTCGTCACGGTCGAGGGAGACTCCGCGGCGATCCTCGCGCACGAGGGCGTCCGCAGCCCGTCCGACTTCGACGTCGATCCCGCGCGCTGGAAGAACGAGCTGTTCTTCGACTCGGGCGCGCTCCCCTCCGTCGATGGCGTCCCCGAGGAGCTCGTCCCCGCGGTGGACGCGGCGCACGAGCGTGTGATGAGTGTTAGGGTGCAGTCGTTCGCGAGCTCGGTGCACCTCATCGCGGTGAAGACGGCGCTCGGGCGCAGCGAGCTGCACGTCGCGGGCGCGCCGCCGGCGGTCCTCGCGTCGAGCAAGGTCGCCGCGCTGCGCCTGTACCGGACGCTCGTCGTCGCCGTCGGGTGCGCCGGCGCGTGGCTCGCGGTGATGGCCAAGGTGGGTCACGAGCGCGCGCACCCGTGGTTCGTCGCGCACGGCGTCGGCTGGCCGCTGCTCGCGTCGACGTCGTTCGCCGCCGCGGCCGGGGTGTACGCGGCCTCCATCCTGCTCTTGTCCACGCGCGCGTGGCGCACGAGGCGCCTCGCGCCCGCGTTCGCGGTGGTGGTCGTGTTCTCGACGGTCTCCGCGCTCCTGCCGCGCCTCGCGCGACCCACGCTCGCGCGCGCCGGCGCCGCGCTCCGGGCGGGACGAGTCGCGGACGCCCGGGCGGAGGCGGAGGCCGTCGCCGCGACCGGACGAGATCTGCCCGCAGCACGCGCGCTCCTCGACGACGTGCAGCGGACCACGCTCGATCGTGCCTCCTTGCCAGCGGCGCTCGCGGGCCTCGCGGACGCCAGGTTTCACGACGCCGCGGCGCGTGCGCGCGCGGTCGACGCGGCCCGGGCGCGCGTGGAGGCACAGGAGGCGCGCCTCTCGGCGGCAGGCGACACCGCGGGCCTCTTCGCGCTCGGCGATCTCGCGCGGCCGATCGATCCCGAGCTCGCGCGGCGTGTCTTCTCCGTCGGCGCAGAGCAGGCGGTGGCGCGCTGCGCCGCGGAGGGGATCGTCCCTTGTGAGTTTCGTGGCGCGGAGCTCGACGACGCCCGCCGCACGGCGCTCGAGCGGCGCCTGGAGCTCTCGTACGGGCGCCGCGACGTCGACCTGGGCGACTGGGACGCGCTCCTGAGGAGGCTCGATCGCTGGTCGAAGCAGCCCGCGATGGCGGGCGAGGCGCCGGCGCTGTCCGCGCTCGCCCGCGCCGAGCTCGCGCGCCGGCTCGAGATCGTGGCCTCCGCCGAGGGCGCGACGTCCGACCCGCACGCGGCGCTCGATCTCGCCGACAAGCGCCTCGCGCTCGCGCGCACGATCGTACGCCTGGGCGGCGCGGAGCCGCCGCCCGGCGTGGCCGCGCTCGTGCGGCGGCAGCAGGCGGCGTCGGCGGCCGTCGAGGCCGTCGAGCGCGCGGAGACGCTCCGCAGGCGTCGCTGAGCCTCCGGTCAACGCGCGCGGTGCGCCGCCACGGCCTCGCCGAGCAGCCGCGGATCGTCGCTCATCACGCCGTCGACCCCGAGCTCGAGCATCGCGTCCATCGTCGCGCGATCGTTCACCGTCCACACCTGCACGCGCAGCCCCAGGCGCCGCGCGCGCGCCAGGCGATCGGCGTCGATCGAGTTGACCGGCGCCTGCAGGAACCCCCCCGGCGCGCGGTAGGTCGCCTCGTCCTCCGTCTCGAGCGCGGTGAACGTGACCATCTCGCCGGCGCTCAGGCTCGTCGCGACGTCGGGCGCCTTCTGCCGCATCTCGGCGATCGCGACGTCGGAGAACGACGCGACGACGACGCGCTTCGAGGCGCCGGTCGCGCGGAGCACCGCGATGACGTCGTCGACGATCGACGGCGCGCTCTGCTTCAGCTCCACCGAGAAGGGCTTGGTCGGGTGCCGCAGGAGCAGCTCCTCGAGGGTCGCCACCACCACGCCCGCGCCCCGCCGCGGGAAGCTCGCGCCGTCGGGCGAGAACCTGTAGCCCGCGTCGAGCGCGCGGAGCTCCGTGAAGGTCTTGTCCTTGATCTTCCCGGTGCCGTTCGTCGTGCGGTCGACCGTGTCGTCGTGCATGCAGACGACGACGCCGTCGGACGTCCTGTGGACGTCGAGCTCGAGCACGTCCGCGCCCAGCGCGACGGCGTTGTCCATCGCCTCGGCCGTCTCCTCCGGCGCGAGCGCGCCGCCGCCCCTGTGCGCGATGGCGAGCCCCGTGCCGCACGCGAGGACGTCGGCGCACGCGGCGGGCGCCTTGGTGGCAGGGGCGTCGTCAGCGCCGCAGGCGACGAGCAGGAGGGCGAGCGGGATCAGGCGGGGCGTCACGCGTGGGAGACTACCGGAGGCGCGGCGGCCGGCGTCACCGCAGCGACGCGAGCACGCGCAGCGCGCCCTGGTACTCTCGCGCGAGCGCCTGGCTCATCGCGTCCTCGCGCACCCTCGCGAAGTCCGCCTCCCCGAGCTTCGTACGGAGCGCGTGGACGCGAGAGAGCGCGGGGCGCGCCTCCCACTCGGCGGGGACGGCGTCGTCGGGCACGGGCGCTGGGAACCTCCGGTAGATGGCCGCCGCCGCGAGCAGGCCCCACGCCGCGTCCTCGTCGCGCCCCTGCCACGACGCCGCGGCGGCGGTGAGCAGGCGGGGCGCCATCGCCGCCGGGCGCGCCTGGACGCTGTACGCAGCGAGCGTCGCGTCGTCTCGCCACACGAGCGCGCCCGTCGCCCCGACGGTGGCCTCGACGGCCGCGAGCGCGAGCGCGGCGAGCGCGGCGACCCGCGCCCGGCGAGGCGCCAGGGAGGCGAGCCGCGCGACTGGCAACGCGAGCGACGCCGTCAGCCACAGCGAAGGGAAGAAGAACCACCTGTCTGCCAGGAACGCGCTCGCCGGCAGCAGCAAGTGAGACGCCGTCACATAGCTCGCGCCCAGGCCGAGGAGCAGCTCCCCCTCGGGGCGTCTCCTCGCGAGCGCCGCGATCATCCACGCGAGGATCGCGGCAAACAACACGATCCCCACACCGGCCCGCGCGGTGAGGCCGGGGCCGGGCACGATCGCCGCGTACCCGTAGTCATAGACGAGATCGATCGGCGCGAAGACGTGCTGCACATAGTGCGTCGCGGCCTCGGCGGCGCCCAGCAGGCGATCGAAGGGTCCGCGGCCGATCAGCGTGTTGTGCACCGCCCAGCCCTTCGACACCGACAGCGGGAGCCGCCCGGCGCGGAACCCGACGACGAGCGCGAGCGACGCGAGCGAGACGGCCGAGACCGTCCACGCGCGCCGCTGCGGGGCGTGCCGCCACGCGAGGGCCGGCGCGAGCACCGCCATCGGCAGCGCCGACTCCTTGCTGAACATCGCGAGGACGAGGCACAGCCCCGCGAGGACGGGCATCCTCGCCCCCTCTCGTGGGCTCGACGCGGCGAGCAACGCCAGCGTCGAGAAGAGCGCCGCCAACAGCTCGCACAGGCTGCTCGCGCTCGGGACGACGTCGACGTGCAGCGCGAGTGATCCCGCCAGCGCGAGCGTGATCAGGCGCGCGCGCGGCCCGAGCGAGGCCCCGGCGAGGCGCCCCAGGAGCGCGTGGAACGCCGCCAGCAACGCCCCGTACGCGAGCAGGTTGCCGGCGTGAAACACCCAGGCGTGGCCTCCCCCGAGTCGGTGCGCGGTCCAGAACACCAGCGTCACCACGGGCCGGTAGGTGCCCACCGTCTCGGCGAACGGGCGCCCGAACCAGTCGAGCCGAAACACGTCGGCCAGCGCGCCAGTGACGCCCGGGTGGTTCACGATCGTCGGGTAGTCGTCGACAGTGAACCCACCTCCGAGCGCGCCAGCGTGCCGCGCCATCGCGAAGCACAGGACGGCGGCGAGCCAGCCGCGGGGCGGCGGCCGATCGGGCGGGGGCGCCGTCACACGAGGGAGGCGCTCACGGAGCGTCGCCGGCCATCAGCTCGAGCGACTGCGTCTCGCCGGCGCTCGTCGTGATGAGCAGCGTGGCGAAGCGCCGCCCGCTCGCGGCGGGGGTGTGCGTCACGGTGACGGCCAGCGTGCCGCCCGAGGCCAGCGTCTGCGGCAGCGCGCTCGCGAAGACGAACGAGAACTCCGCCGCGTTCGGGCCCGACACGCTGGCCGACTGCAACGTCAACGATCCTGACAGCGTGTTGGCGATCGTCGCCGACGCCTGCACCGGGGCGCCGTTCAACCCCGCGAAGAACAAGACCCCCGGCGACTGCGAGAACGCCGGCGTCGGCTGCGAGCCGCTGTTCTGCGGATCGCACACAGTGTTCTTGAAGAAGTCGACCGAGTTGTCGCCGGTGTCGATCGGGCTGCCGCGCCCGCTGCCCGGCCGGCGCTCGTAGCAGGAGGAGTTGTTGTTCGGGAAGCTGGCGAGCGGCGTGCCCTCGTGGAGCGCCGCCGACGCGCCGAACCCGACCTGGTCGATGATGGCGTCCGCGCCCGTCGTGATCGCGACGCCGCCGTTGTCGCCGAGGCCCCCGCTCGTGTACGTCTGGTCCTCGGCGACCGAGCCCGAGTACGACGAGTACGCGAACAGGTAGTGCCCGTACGCGGGGATGCTCCGGCCGGCCGGCACCGTCGCGCGCGTATTGATCGTGTTGCCGTTGTTGGAGAACTTGAGCTTCCACCCGGAGATGTCGATCGCGGCGCCCGTCGTGTTGTAGAGTTCGACGAACTCGTCGCCGCCGCTCCCGCCGAGCCGCGAGCGCACCTCGCTGATGACGACGGTCGTCGGCGCGCCGACGCCGCACGCCGCCGCTCCCCCGCACACCCCGGCGGTGCAGACGTCGCCCGTCGTGCAGGCGTTGCCGTCGACGCAGGGATCGTTGTTGGGCACCTGGGCGCCTTCGCACGCGCCCGTGCCCGGGTTGCAGACGCCCGAGTGGCACGCGTCGGTCCACGGGCAGGCCTTGGGTGAGCCGGCGAAGCATGATCCGGCGATGCAGTAGTCGTTGTCGGTGCAGGCGCTCCCGTCGTCGCAGGGCGTGAGGTTCGGCGCGTTGACGGGCTGCGAGCACACACCCGTCTGCGGGTTGCACGTGCCCTGCGTCTTGCAGGTCGCCGCCGCCGGGCACACGACGGGGTTGGCGCCCACGCACACCCCCGCCTGGCACGCGTCGCTCTGGGTGCACGCGTCGCTGTCGTCGCAGGGATCTCCGTTTGGCTTGGTTGGGTTGCTGCATGCCCCGGTGCCGGGATCGCAGGTGCCGGCCGTGTGGCACTGGTCAGCGGCGGCGCACACCTTGGGCGCGCCCGCCACGCACGCGCCGGCGTCGCAGGCGTCGCCCGTCGTGCACGCGTCTCCGTCGTCGCACGCGGCGCCGTTGGCCTTGCCCGAACACTGGGACCCTCCGCCCGTCCCCGCGCTCCCCGCCGCCGCGCCGCCGGCGCCTGCCGCCGCGCCGCCTGCCCCTGCCGCCGCGCCGCCCGCGCCTGCCGCTGCGCCTCCTGTGCCTGCGCTGCCGGCCGCTGCACCCGCCGCGCCGGCGCCCCCCGCCGTCGCGCCGCCCGTGCCTGCGCCGCCGGCGGCCGCACCGCCCGCGCCCGCCGGTCCGCCCGCGCTGCCCGCTGCTCCTGCAGTGGCACCGGCGGCGCCCGCCTGGCCCGCTGCGCCGCCGGGCGCGCCCGCCGCGCCCGCGACCCCACCGCCAGCGCCTGCCTTGCCTGCGGCGCCGCCAGTCGCGCCCGCCGCGCCTCCGCCCGCTCCAGCCTTGCCCGCCGCGCCGCCGGTCGCGCCCGCCGCACCAGCCTTGCCCGCGGCGCCGCCAGTCGCGCCCGCTGCACCAGCCTTGCCCGCTGCGCCGCCAGTCGCGCCCGCTGCGCCTGCCTTGCCGCTCGTGCCGCCGAGGCCGGCCGCGCCCGCCTTGCCCGCCGCGCCGGCGGCGGACTTGCCCCCTGCGCCTGCCGATGCGCCCGCGGACCCCGCCGCGGAGGATCCGGGAGGGCTCGCCTCCTCGTCGCCCCCGCCGCAAGCGACGAGCAGCATCAGGCCACAACCAAGGACGCCAGACGTGAGCAGGTGAGCGGTGCGCATCCGCCCACGCTATCACCACGCGCGATCGCTCCGCCAGCACCATGTCAACACAAAAGCGAAGAGCCCGGGGTCTTTGCCCCAGGCTCTTCGTGTCAGCGTGTGCTGCCGCCCGTCTCAGGGCTTCGCGTTGCCGCAGACGCCCGGCGTGCCGCCGCCGCCGCACGTCTGAGGCGCGACGCAGTCGCCACACTGCAACACGCTGCCGCAGCCATCGGGCGCCGGGCCGCAGGAGACGCCCTGCTCGAGGCAGGTCTTCGGCGTGCACGACGGCGCGCCGCAGACGCCCGGGGTGCCGCCGCCGCCGCACGTCTGGCCGGGCGGGCAGTCGCCGCAGGCGAGCAGGTTGCCGCAGCCGTCGCCGGCCGGACCGCACTGCACGCCGGCGTCGGCGCACGTGCGCGGGGTGCAGCCGCCGGTGCCGCAGACGCCGGGGGTGCCGCCGCCGCCGCACGTCTGGCCCGTCGGGCAGGTGCCGCACTGGAGCAGGTTGCCGCAGCCGTCACCGGCCGGGCCGCACTGGATGTTCTGCGCGGCGCACGTCTTCGGTGTGCACGACGGCGCGCCGCACACGCTCGGGGTGCCGCCGCCGCCGCACGTCTGGCCCGGCGGGCAGTCACCGCACTGGATGAGGTTGCCGCAGCCGTCGCCCGCGGGACCGCACTGCAGACCGAGATCGCCGCAGGTCTTCGGGGTGCAGCTGGGCACGTCCGGCGTCACGCACGACGCGAGATCGAACAGCATAAACTCGAGCAGCTTCTCCTGGGGCGTCATCGGGCCGGCCGCGCACTCGGTCGGGAAGTCCATGCCCGACGCGTCGTTGTGGTTCTCGACGTGGAAGTCCGAGTAGACCACGCGACCGCACTGCTGCGCCGCCGGGACGCCGAGCGGCGTGTTGAACGTGATGTGCATCGGCGTCCCGTTCGCGATCGACATCCACATCTGGGTGGGCGGGGTGACGCCGTCCACGTTGCGGCGCAGCACCTCGATGGGGATCTCCCCCAGCGTCGTCGACGCGCCGACCAGCTGCAGCCACTGCGCGAGGGCCGAGCCCTTCGGGAAGGTCATGTTGATGTAGCCCGTCTGGTCAGGGAACGAGGACGTCCCGACGTGCCAGTCCGCCGCCGCGTCGAACGTGTCGGCGGGGTGGAGCCACCGATAGCTGTAGTGCGTGGCGAAGAGCCTGCCCCCCTTGTCGAGGTACGCCTTCATCCGGGCGCGGTCGTTGGTCGGCGCCTGATTGGCGTCGTTGGTCCCCTGGCACGGCAACAGCACCATGTCGTACTGGTCGAGCTGCGCCTGGGTGCCGGTCAGCGTGTCCTGGCCGGCCGTACCGCCGCCCGCGTCCGCGCCCGGCGCGAGCCTCCCCGTGTAGATGTGGATGCGACCGCCCTGGTTGGAGCGCGTGAACTCCTTGTCCTTGATGCCGATCTTGCGGAACACGCACTCGAGGACGTCGACCTCGCCGGTCGCGAACGCCATCTTCGGGATGTCACCCTCGGCCTGCTCGGTCGGCAGCGTGGTGTTCGCCTTCGGGACCGCGGTGTCCTTGCAAGCCCCGATGGTGGTGATCGTCGACTGTTTGCGCCACCGGCCGAGCTGGACGACGAGCGGGATGTTGTTGCCGACGGGGACGTTCTGGAGCGTGAACTTGCCGTCGAAGCCCGTCGTGACGGTGACGAGCGGGTTGCCCGACGCGCTCGCGCCGCACGCGTCGCACGAGACGCCGGCGGGGAAGGGCTGTACCGCGCCGTTGGGAATGTAGACCACGGCGTTCGGCAGCGGATCGACGCCGTTCGGCGCGTACACGGTGCCGGAGATGCTGGTCGTGCCGCCGCCGGGGCACGTCACCTGCTGCAGGCAAAGACCGGTGCAAGTCGAGGGGACCCCACACTTGCCGCTCGACACGCCGCCGCACTTCTCGGGGAGGTTGCAGGTGCCGCACTGGAGCAGGCCGCCGCAGCCGTCGGACGCCGGGCCACAGGTCTGACCGAGCGCCGCGCAGGTGGTGGGGACGCAGACGGGCGCGCCGCACTTGCCGTTGACGCCGCCGCCGCCGCAGGGCTGAGAGGGAGGACACGAGCCGCAGTCGAGCTGCGCTCCGCAGCCGTCACCCGCGGGGCCGCACGAGAGCCCCTGCTGCGCGCAGGACTTCGGCACGCACGCCTGCGTCTGGCCGCACTGGCCGTTCACGCCGCCGCCGCCGCACGTCTCCGGCGCGACGCAGTCGCCACACTGCAGCAGGTTGCCGCAGCCGTCGCCCGTCTGGCCGCACGCGATGCCCTGGCTCTGGCACGTGGTCGGCACGCACGCGGGCTTGCCGCACACGTTCTGGACGCCGCCGCCGCCGCAGATCTCGCCCGGCACCGTGCAGGTGCCGCACTGAAGGATGGCGCCGCAGCCGTCGCCGACCGCGTCACAGTTCGCGCCGAGCGACTTGCAGGTCTGGCAGCCGGGGGCGCCAGCCGACCCGGAGGCGCCGGAGGACCCGGCGGCCGCGCCACCCTGGCCCTGTCCTGCCTGGCCCGCGGCGCCCGCCTTGCCGCTCGCGCCCGCGGTGCCGCCAGCGCCGGACATGCCGGCGCCGCCCGCCTTGCCGGCCTGGCCGGCGGCGCCTGCCTGTCCCGCCGCTCCCGCCTTGCCTGCCCCGCCTGCCGCGCCCGCGCTGCCTGCCGCGCCCGCCTTGCCGGCCGCGCCTGCCGTCGCGTTGCCGCCCGCCCCGCTCGCGCCGCCCTTGCCGGCCTGCGCGCTGCCCGCCGAGGCCGCCGCGCCGCCCGTGCCCTTGCCGGCGGCGCCGCCGCTGCCCGCCTTGCCGGTCGCACCCGAGGCGCCGCCGCTCGCTGGGAGCCCGGAGGAGACGTCTCCCGAGCCGCCGCACGCGGCGAGCACGAGCGCGGTGAGCAGAGCGGGTGGGAGGGTACGAAGCGCGTAGGAGGACGGGGATTGGGCCATGTACGAGAGAAGAGCCCCGCGTAGTCCCGACAGCAAGCGGCTTTAGCGTGGATCCGCGAAAATTTGTCGCACCTTTGCCCACGACGCGCACGCGCCCGACCTCGTGTATCCTCCCACACCCCGCGAGGGGCGAGCGCCGGGGGGTCGCGCGCCATCGCGTGATCGTGCACGCTCGCGCGATGCCGTGGCTCTACGTGCTCATCGCAGGGGGGTTCGAGATCGCGCTGACGGTGTCGATGAAGCTCGCCGACGGCTACAGGAACCTCTGGGCCACGGCGGCGACGCTCGTGTCCGCGGGGCTCGGGTTCTACTTCCTCGGCCTCGCCGTCAAGACGATCCCGATCGGCACGGCGTACGCGGTCTGGGTCGGCATCGGCGTGGCGGGATCGACGCTCGTGGGCGTCTGGAGGTTCGGCGAGGCGGCGAGCCCGGGGCGGCTCCTGTGCGTCGCGCTCGTGCTCGCCGGCGTCGTCGGGCTGCGCCTCTTGCCCGCCACCTGACGCGAGCTCTCCTCGCGGTGACAGCCGACGGATGGCGCGCTACACGTGCGAGCCCGGTGCCGCGCGATCCGAACGACAAGCCCGACGTCGACGTCGTCGTCATCGGCGGCGGCGTGAACGGCACCGGCGTCGCGCGCGACGCGGCCCTGCGCGGCCTCAGGGTCGCGCTGTTCGAGCGCAACGATCTCGCCTTCGGCGCGTCGGGCAACTCGAGCGGCATGATCCACGGCGGGCCGCGGTACCTCACGTACGATCCGAGCGTCACCGAGAGCTCGTGCCTGGACAGCGGCTACATCCAGTCGATCGCGCCGCATCTCCTCTTCCGCATCCCGTTCCTCTTCCCGGTCGGGGCGGGGCCGGTGTCGCACGTCGCCCTGTCGCTGATCGACGCGTTCTTCGAGGCCTACGATCGCTACCAGCCGCTGAAGCGCGGCAAGCCGCACACGCGGCTCTCGGCGGACGATCTGCGCGCGCTCGAGCCGGGGTTGCGCGGCGACGTGATCGGCGGGGTCAGCTTCGACGAGTGGGGCATCGACGGCGCGCGGCTCGTCGCCGCCAACGCGGTCGACGCTCGCCGGCACGGCGCGCGCGTGTCGAACCACACGACCGTGCTCCGCGTGCTGCGCCGCGAGGACACCGGCGCGCCGTACGGCGTCGAGGTCCGCGATCGCCTCACCGGCCGCGCAGAGACCGTGACCGCGCGGGTGATCGTCAACGCGACGGGCGCCTGGTCGCAGATCACGACGGGCCTGGCCGGCCTCCCCGACAAGAGCGCGCCGGTGCGCGGCGGCAAGGGCATCCACATCGTCTACGATCGGCGCCTCACGAACTACGCGATCGTGGCGAGGACGATCGACGGCCGGCAGATCTTCCTCGAGCCCTGGCAGAACATGAGCGTCCTCGGCACGACCGACGACGACTACTACGGCGATCTCGACGACGTCTGCGCGACCGAGGACGAGGTGCGCGACCTCGAGCAGGCGCTCGCGAAGGTGTTCCCCGCGATCAAGGGCGCGCGCGCGATCGGCACGTACGCCGGCGTGCGGCCGTCGCTCTTCGCGTGGGGCAAGATCGAGGACAAGCTCTCGCGCGAGCACGAGGTCATCGACCACGCGGCGCACGGCGCGCCTGGGCTCGTGTCGATGATCGGCGGCAAGCTCGCGAGCTACCGGCTGTTCGCCGAGGAGGCGACCGACGAGGTCGCGCGGCTCGTCGGTCGAGGAGACGCGTGCGCGACGCACCGTCGCCCGCTGCCCGGCGGCGAGCGCGTGATCGATCCGTTCGCGCTGGCCGACCGGATCGGCTGCGACGCCGTCGCGGCGCGGCGGCTCGTGTACCGCCACGGCAGCGACGCCGAGCTCGTCGCCGAGCGCGTGCGGAGGCGCCCCGCGGAGCGTGCGGTCGTGTGCGCGTGCGAGCCGGTGCTCGAGGCCGAGGTGCGACACGTCGTCGAGCACGAGCTCGCGCGCACCGTCGCCGACGTCGCGCGCCGCACCCGGCTCGGTCTCGGCGCGTGCGGGGGCTACGGCTGCGCGCTGCGCTGCGGTCAGCTCGTCGCCGGAGGACAGGGGCTCTCGCCCCGCGCGGGCAGGCTCTCCGCGCTCCAGTTCCTCGAGGCGCAGGCGGCGCGCAGGGCGCCCGCGCTCGGCGCCGTGCAGGCCCGCCAGGAGGCGCTCGGGCTCGCGTCGCTGCGCGCGGAGGTCGGCCTGGGGCGGAGCGAAGAGGACGAGCCGTGAGGATCGTGGTGATCGGCGGCGGGGTCGCGGGCACGGCTGCCGCCTGGTTCGCCGCTCGCGGCGGCGCGCAGGTGACGCTCTTCGACGCGGGCGCGGGCGCGTCGGCGCTCACCTCGGGCGCGGTCGATCTCTCGCCGTGGGAGACCGCCCCGGCGCGCGAGCCGCTCGACGCGATGACGACGGCGTTCGTCGAGGCGCTCGGTCTGTGGCGCGTCGACGGCGATCGGCGCGCGTGGGTGTGCACGGGGGCGGGGATCGTGCGCGCTGCGCGCGGCAGGGACGCGTCGGTCCTCGACGTCGGCGCGCACGCTGGCGCGCGCGTCGGGGTCGCCCGCGTCCCACGAGACGGCTGGGACGCGGACGCGCTCGCCCTCGCGCTCTCCGACGAGCCCGCCGCGCGGCGCCTCGGGGTGACGTTCGTCGCCGTGGACGTCGAGTGGCTCCACGCGGCGTCCGAGGCGACGCTGCCTTCGGGCGACTTCGCGGCGCTCCTCGACGACGCGGCACGCGTCGGGTGGGCGGCCGCGCGCGTCGAGGAGGCCAGGCGGCGCGACGCCTTCGACGCGCTGCTCGTGGGGCCCTGGCTCGGGGCGGAGGCGCCGCGCGCCCTCGCGCTGTCGCGCGCCGCGCGGATCGACGTCGGGGAGGTGCTCTCGCCGCTCGGCGGCCCCGCGGGGGAGCGGCTGCTCTCCGCGCTCGCGAGCGTGCTGACCGCCGACGTCGAGCGGTCGCGCGCGCACGTCACGCTCGACGCGCGCGAGGGCAGGGTCATCGTCCGTGGGGCGAGCGGGGACGCGCGGGAGTTCGACGCGTGCGTGCTCGCTCCGGGCGGCGTCGGCGCAGGCGCGATCGCGCTCATCCCGCCCGATCCGACGATCGTGGGGGGCCCTCCGGCGTCGCTCGTGAGCCGCGCGTGGCCCGAGGGCGAGGTCGCGCACTGTGCGCCGTCGCAGGCCAGCGCGTGGCGGGCGGAGACGCCGCTGCCCCCGCTCCAGTGGAGCGCGCTCGCGGGCTCGCCGCTCGAGCGCGCCGGGCTGCTGCACGACGGAGGGCTCGCGCTCAGCGCCGACCGCGCCCCCCTGCCGAACGTGGCCGTCGCCGGAGATCACGCGCACGGCGTCGCGCGCACGCTGCTCGGCGCCGTGGCGTCCGCCGCGCGCGCCGTCACGAGGCTCACGGGCCCGGGCACGTGACGAGGATCACGAGCCCGGGCGCGTGACGAGGATCACGCGCCGCGCTCGGCGATCCCGACCAGGCGAGGGCGGTCCAGGATCTCGAGCGCCTTGCCGCGCGAGACGACGCCGTCCTCGCGCAGCTGGGCGATCGCGCGCGACAGCGTCTCCGGGCGCATGCGCAGCATCCTCGCGATCACGGCGAACGTGACGCGCGCGCCGCCGTTCTGCTCGCGGTCGAGCAGGTACCGCGCGACGCGGGAGGTCGCGCTGCCGGAGGACGTGACGCGCTCCTCCTCGCGGCGCCGCGTCTCGCGCAGCACGAGATCGAGCAGCGTGCCCGCGCGCGAGCCGAGGTCGCCCACCCAGGTGCGAAACGCGCCAGCGGAGGCCGTGCACACGGTGGTGCGCTGCTGCGCCGACGCCTGGTAGCTCGACGTCGCGCCGGTGAGCGCCTCGAGGCCCAGCATCGCGCCCTCTCCTCGCGTCGCGCAGCCCACGTCCTCGCCGGCGGGGCCGACCGCCGCGACCAGCACGGCGCCGCTCTTCACGCGGGTCACGGAGAGCGGGACGAGGCCCTGGCGGACGAGCACAGCGCCCTTCTGGACGACGCGCTCGCGGAAGGGGCAGGGCTCGGGGAGCGACGCGCGGCCGAGCGGGCAGTCGTCGCAGTCGGGAGAGGGGTTGAGGGGCTTGGCGGCCAAGGCGTTCTCCTTCGGCGCCGGACGGCGCCGGGTGCGGGCTTCGGGGGGCTGTGCCCCCCGCACACGGGTACGCGCAGCGCGCGCGTCGGGGCATGACATCCGTCACGAACTCGCGTTTCGATGACCGCCGTCAGCGAGGCGCGCGGCGGGCTCGGCGCATGCTGCGCGTCGATGGCCGACCTCATCGAGGTGCTGATGGAAGAGCACCTGCACGTGCTGATGGTGCTGAACGCGGTCGAGCGCGTGCGGGGCGCGGGGCCCGGGCAGCCGCCGACCCACCTCGACGTGCTCGAGGCGGCGGTGGAGTTCCTCCGGGTGCAGGTGGACGGCGCGCACCACGGCAAGGAGGAGGCGGGCCTGTTCGCGGCGATGGAGGCGGCCGGCCTGCCGCCGTCGGCGACGCCGGTCGGCTGCATGCTGCACCAGCACGTGCGTGGCAGAGAGCTCACCGAGTCGATGGCGCGCGCGATCGACGGCGCGCGCCGCGGAGACGCCGACGCACAGGAGGCGCTGCGTCTCTCGGCGGGCGAGTACGTGCGGGTGCTCGCGCCGCACATCCAGATGGAGGACTACGTGGTCTATCCGCTCGCGCGCCGCGCGATCAGCGCCGACGCCCTCGCGCGGCTGGGCGAGCGCCTGGTCGACCCGGCCGAGCTCGCCGCGTTCGCGGACGCCGCGCGCGCCATCGACGCGGCCGCGTCGCGCGCGCCGTGAGCCGCGTGGTCCGCTTTGCTGCGATGGACGGCGGGAGTAAGCGGTCTCGCGCATGGCCCCCTCCGTCACCGCGCTCGAAGCCGCCCTCCAACGCGTCCAGGATCCCGAGCTCGGGCGGTCCCTGATCGAGCTCGGGATGGTGCGCGACCTCGCGGTCTCCGACGCGGGCGCCGTGTCGCTGCGCGTCGTCTTGACCACCCCGGCGTGCCCGATGAAGGCGCGCATCGGCGACGACGTGCGCGCGGCGCTGACGGTCGCGGGCGCCACCGCCGTCGAGATCACGTGGGACGCCGAGGTGCCACGTCGCGCGATGCGCGACGACGATCCCGTGCCGAGCGCGTCGAACATCATCTTCGTGATGAGCGGCAAGGGCGGGGTCGGCAAGAGCACCGTGGCGACCAACCTGACGATGGCGCTGCACCGCTTCGGGTGCCGCGTCGGCCTGCTCGACGCCGACATCTACGGCCCCAGCATCCCGACGATGATGGGCGTGATGGGGCGGCCGATCTCGAAGGACGGCGCCCGGATCGAGCCGCTGCAGCGCTTCGGCGTGAAGCTGATGAGCATCGGGTTCCTGCTCGAGGATCCGAAGAGCGCCGTCATCTGGCGCGGGCCGATGCTCGCGGGCGCGCTGATGCAGTTCCTGAAGGACGTGGAGTGGGGGCCGCTCGACTACCTGATCCTCGATCTGCCCCCCGGCACCGGCGACATCGCGCTCACGCTGTCGCAGCGGGTCGCCGCGACGGGCGCGGTGATCGTCACGACCCCGCAGGAGGTCGCGCTGCAGGACGTCTACAAGTCGGTCGCGATGTGCAAGAAGGTCGACATCCCGGTCCTCGGGGTCATCGAGAACATGAGCTACTTCGAGGATCCGTCGGGCCAGCGCCACGAGCTGTTCGGCGCAGGCGGGGGCCAGGCGGTGGCGGAGTTCGCCGAGGCGCCGCTGCTCGGCAGGCTCCCGCTCGATCCGCGCGCGCGCCAGTGGGGAGACGCGGGCACGCCCGTCGTCAAGGCGGCGCCGGAGCTCGAGGTGTCGAAGGAGATGGTGCGCATCGCGGAGCGCCTCGCCGACCGCATCAGCCTGCTGCACGCCGCGCGCGGCGCGGCGGAGGGCGGCGGCGAGCTCGTGATCGACCGCTCGGGGGGGCAAGGGCGCGTGCGCCTGCCCATCGCGCGCTGATGCGGCGCGCGCCCTCGATCATCCTCCTGCTCGCGTCGCTGTCGCCCGCCGCGCGCGCGGACACCGGCTGGCTCGATAGGTTCGATCTCGACACCGGGCGGACCCCTCGCAAGCCGCGGGAGGCGGGCGT
Source organism: Polyangiaceae bacterium (assembly GCA_020849655.1). Lineage (GTDB taxonomy): Bacteria > Myxococcota_A > Polyangia > Polyangiales > Polyangiaceae > JADLFU01. The sequence goes on from JADLFU010000011.1 coordinate 150,755, forward strand.
CGTGCGGCTGCAGGTGCACGGCGAGTACCAGCTGCGCGGCACGCTGTCGTCGGACACCCCGCTCGCCGCGCCGCTCTCGCAGCCCGGCGCGACCACGCTCGGGCAGCGCCGCTACGTCTCGCACTGGCACAGGCTCGAGCTGCGCGCGCAGGTGTCCGACAAGGTCGAGCTCGTCGGGCAGCTCGACATGCCGCGCGGGTTCGTCGGCCAGACGACCCGCGGCGTGGGCCTCGCGGCCGAGCCGTACGACGAGCAGAACCCCGCGCGCATCGATCCCCGGTGGCTCTACCTCGACGTGTGGACGCCGGTCGGGCTCGTCCGCGTCGGCCACCAGCCCAACCACTTCGGCATGGGGATGCTCGCGAACGACGGCGACCACCCGAGCTTGTTCGCGGACTACTCGCGCGGCGACGTGTCCGAGCGCGTCCTGTTCGCGACGCGGCCGCTCGGCGCGAGCTCGCCGTGGGCGGTGTTCCTCGCCGGCGACGTCGTCTACCGCGACGCGAACGCCTCGCTCGCGGACGGCGATCGCGCGCTCCAGGGGCTCGTCGGCACGCTGCTCGGCGACGAGCACGATCAGCTCGGCGCGTTCTTCGTCCTGCGGGATCAGCGGCGCGACCGCGACAACGGGCAGCCCGCGGGCGCCACGTACCGCGAGTTCCTCCGCGTCCGCGCGCTCGACGTCAACGGTCGGTTTCACGGGCGCGCGCGCGGCGTGCCAGGCTTCTTCTTCGGCGAGGCGGAGGCCGCGGGGATCTGGGGCACCACGAACGTCACGCGCACCGTGGCGCAGGCGAGGACTGGAGAGCCGGAGCGCCTGCGCACGTTCGGCGCCGCCGCGCGCGTCGGGTTCGCGCGGGAGGCGAGGGGAGGCACGGCGCGGTACGCCGACGTCACGGCGGCGGTCGCGTGGGGCTACGCGACCGGCGACGCGGATCCGTACGACGGCGTCACGCGGCGCTTCGTGATGAACCCCAATTTCAACGTTGGGCTCGTGTTGTTCGACCACGTGCTCGCGTGGAAGACGGCGCGCGCCGCGACGGCCGCGTCCGACCCGCTCCTCCTGAACCGCGCGCCCCCCGGGGTCGATCGCCTGCCGACGAACGGCGGCGTCGCGGGCGCGACGTACGTGAACCCGACCCTGGTCTACCGCCCGCGGCCCACGCTCGATCTGAAGGCGGGCGTGCTGTTCGCGTCGGCGACCGCCGACGTCGTCGATCCGTACCAGACGGCCGTCCGCGGCAGCTACGCGAACTTCGACGGCGGCCGCGCGCGCAACAGGGATCTCGGCGTCGAGCTCGACGGCGGCGTCGAGTGGCGCGTCCCGCTCGACTTCGGGATGAGCGCGCAGCTCGGCGCGCAGGCGGGCGTGCTGTTCCCCGGCAAGGCGCTCGCGGACGCCGCCGGCACGCGCCCCGCGCCCCAGCACCTCTCGATGCTCAGGCTCGGGTTTCAGTACTGACGATCACTCCGGGAACGTCACCCGGACGAGCGCGAACTTGTTGCAGAGGCGCATGTCCGTGAGCGTCTCGAACCGCGGCGGGTTGCCGAGCTCCGCGCGCAGCGCGCCCACGCTCCGGTGCTCGGTCGTGAAGAAGAACACGCGCAGCCCCCGCGCGCGCTGCTCCTTCACCCACACCTTGAACCGCTCGCCGCTCGAGACGAACGCGGGCACGTGGTTGCCGGTGTAGAAGTTCTCGCCCTTCCAGTTCATCTGGAAGGCGACGAGCGGCTCCTGCGGGCTCGCCCGCCGCGCGTAGTAGGCCGAGATCGTCTCGCGCTGTCCCCAGTGCGGCGACGTCTTGGGGAAGTACGCCCACAGCCCCCACGCGGCGAACCCGAGCGAGACGCCGGTGAGCATCGCCAGCCCCACCGCGCGCAGCCTGGGCGCCGCTGCGACGAGCGTGGCGATCACCGCGCCGACCGAGACGCCGACGAGCAGCGCGCGGAAGTCGAGGTGCTCCGGGAAGAGGCGCTTGTAATTGTAAGTGAACAAATACAACAAGCGCGCCTCCCCGACGGCGTCGCCCGCGGGGCGCACGACGAGATCGCGCGCGACGAGGCCGACGAGCGCCGCGCCCGACAGCGCCGCGACCGCGGGCACGCGCGGATCGCGCTCGCGGCCGGGCTCGTCGCCCCACGTGTGCCAGCCGACCCACGCCGCGAGCGCGACGCCGGCCGACAGCGCCGCCACGGCGACGGGAACGCTCGGCGGGCGCAGCCACCCGAGCTCGCCGCGCCAGCCGTCGAGCTGCCCCGGCATCAGCCGGTACGCGCCGTACGCGACGAGCACGCCGCCGAGCGCCGCCAGCGCGAACGCGAGCGCCTTGACCTGCCGCGGGAGCCACCGATCCGCGAGGACGCCGACCAGCATCGCGGCCGCCGGCACCGCCGGGAAGATGTAGTGATGAAACTTCGTCAGCATCGCCGAGAACAGCGCGAACGCGAGCACGAACCACGTCGCGAGGAAGATGGACGCGTCGCCGCGCGCCTCGTGATCGTCGTCGGGGCGCCGCGCGAACGCGACGATCGCCGCGGGCACGAGCCCCGTCCAGGGGAAGAGCGCGTAGCCGAGCTGCCACACGTAGAACCGCACCGACGTGTCGTCGCCCTCGTTCGTGTCGTGCACGTGGGTGAGCGCGCGCTTCCACATGTCGTGGAAGATCAGGCGGTCGAGGAACTGCGGCCCGTGCCGCAGGTGCATCGCGAGGTACCAGGG
>JADLFU010000012.1 GCA_020849655.1 Polyangiaceae bacterium
GACCTTGAACATCTCCTCGGGGTGGCTCACGCGGCCCCACGACATGTCCGTGATGTGCAGGAGGCCGTCGATGCCGCCGAGATCGACGAAGGCGCCGTACTCGGTGATGTTCTTGATGGTGCCCTTGACGACGTCGCCCTCCTTCAGGGTCTGCAGCGTCCGGGCCTTCATCTCGTCGCGCTCGCGCTCGAGCAGCACGCGCCGCGAGAGCACGATGTTGCCGCGCTTCTTGTTGAACTTGATGACCTTGAACTGGTACGTCTGGCCGATCAGCTTGTCGAGGTTGCGGATGGGGCGCAGATCGACCTGGCTGCCGGGGAGGAACGCCTTCACGCCGCCGCGGATGGTGACCGAGAGGCCGCCCTTCACGCGCTGCGAGATGCTGCCGTCGATGAGCTCGTCGCGCTCGCAGGCGGCGGAGATCTCGTCCCACACCTTCATCTTGTCGGCCTTCTCCTTCGAGAGGGTCACGAGGCCGTCGTCGTTCTCGCGCGACTCGATGAAGACGTCGAACTTGTCGCCGGGCTTGACCGAGGCGGGCTCGGCGAACTCGGAGAGCGAGATCACGCCCTCGCTCTTGCCGCCGATGTCGATGATGACGTTGTCCTTGACGATGTGGACGACGGTGCCCTGGACGATCTCGCCTTCACGGCCGAGATCGGCCTCGGCCATGCTGGCCTCGAAGAGAGAAGCGAAGGAGTCGGAAGCGGAGGTGAGGGTTTCGGTGGTCATCAGGTGAGGGGTTCTCTTCTTCTGCGCGGCCCATGTGCCGCGACGAGACGACTGGGTGGCCCTCCCGCTGCTCTCTGCGTCTGGGAGGGGCTCGGGTAGACGGACGGGGGCGGGGCGCACCATGCGGCCCGCGCGAACCTGGCGCAGAGGGGCCGGCGGCTATCAGGGCCGCGGCCGCGCGTCAACGCGGCTCCCGGACGTTGCGGCGGCGCTGGATCCTTGCTGGCATCGACCGATGCGCGCGGGCAGGCGTCGACGATGAGCTTGGCCCAGCGGCGCGCCGCGGTCGCGTGCGCGCTGTACTTCGCGAGCGGCGCCGCGGGGCTGATCGTCGAGCAGGTGTTCGAGCGGCTGCTGACGACGGTCATCGGGACGTCGGTCGAGGCTGCGGCGGTCGTGCTCACCGTCTACTTCGCCGGCGTCTCCGCGGGCGCCTTGCTCTTCCCCCTCGCGCGGCGGCGAGGCGCGAGACCGCTCGCGATCTACGCGGGCGCGGAGGCCGTCGCCGGCGCCCTGTCGATCGGCCTCGCGCTCGGGTTCGGCCCGATCCAGCGCGCGAGCGTCTGGCTGCTGCACGCGATCGGGACGGAGGGCGCGGCGCTGTCCGTGTCGCGCGTCCTCGTCGCGGCGTGCTTCGTCGGGCCGCCCGCGCTCGCGGTGGGGCTGACCTTCCCCGCGGTCTCGGCGTTCGCCGAGGGGCGCCCCGAGACCCGGCGCCTGATGAGCGTCTTCTACGCGCTCAACGTCGGCGGGGGCGTCGTGGCGGCGATGAGCGCGCCGTACCTCCTGTTCCCGTCGCTCGGCCTGACGACGACGGTCGGGCTCGCGGGCGCAGCGCAGCTCCTGGTCGCCGTGGTCGCGGCGAGGATGCCCGCGCCCGACGCGGTACGGGCGGGCGAGGCAGCTGGAGAGGCTGGCCCTCCGCGGGATCGCGCGCTCCTGCTCACGCTGTCGTTCGCGTCGGGCGCGCTCGTGTTCGGGTTCGAGGTGCTGTGGGTCCACCTCATCGGCGTGACGCTCGGGATGAGCGTGTACGCGTTCTCCATGATGCTCGCGCTCGTGCTCGCGGGGCTGTTCCTCGGCGGCACGATCGGCGCGGCGCTTCCCGCTCGCGCGCACGGGGACGCGGCGCTCGCGGCGGCGTTCCTGGCCGCGGGCGCGGCGGCAGCGATCGTGTTCCCTGCGTGGGGGACGGTGGGCGAGCGGCTGCTCGAGGGCGGCGCGTTCGTGCGGACGTTCGCCGACGCCGAGGCGCTCCGCTACCGCCAGGCGGCGGTGCTGCTGGGCGTGCCGGCGACGTGCCTCGGCCTCGCGTACCCGGCGCTGATCCGCTCGCCGAGGTTCCCGGTCGGCGACGCGGCGCGGTTCGCCGCCAGGCTCGGGGTCGCGAACGCCGTCGGCAGCGCGGTGGGCGCGATGGGCGTCGCGCACGCGCTCTTGCCGAGGATCGGATCGGAGCAGACGTACCGCGCGCTCGTGGGCGCCGCGCTGCTCCTCGGGGGCGCGCTCGCAGCGGCGTCGCTCCGTCGGCCCGGGCGGACGCGCCTGGTCGTGCTCTCGGCGCTCGCCCTCTCGGCCCTCGCGGCCCTCCCGGCCCGCGCGCGCTGGGACAGGCTCGCGCTGACGAGCGGCGCGCACGTGTACCTGCACGGCATGTTCGTCCGCCGGGGCACCCAGCTCCGCTTCTGGCACGAGGACGCGGTCGGCGGTGTGACGACGGTCGTCGCCAACCCGTCGGGCGACGGCGAGATCAAGTACCTGCTGACGAACGGCAAATTTCAGGGATCCGACCGCGGCGAGACGGCTGCGCAGACGTCGTTCGCGCTCCTGCCCATCACGGCGACCGAGCGTCGCTCACGCGCGCTCGTCATCGGCCTCGGCACCGGCCACACGGCGTCGGCGCTCACGGCGGTCGCGTTCTCCGACGTCGACGTCCTCGAGCTCGCGCCCGGCATCGTCGCGGCGGCGCGGGCGGAGTTCTCGGCCCTCAACCACGGCGTCCTCGACGAGCCGCGCGCGCACGTGGTGCTGGAGGACGGGCGCAACTTCCTGCTGCGCGGCGCGCACCGGTACGATCTCGTGTCGATCGAGGTCTCGAGCATCTGGTTCGCGGGCGCGACGAACATCTACAGCCGGCAGTTCTACGAGCTCGCGCGCGGGCGGCTCACGCCGGGCGGCGTGCTCGCGCAGTGGGTGCAGGTGCACCACACGTCGCGAGACGATTTTCTGTGCGTCGTCCGGACCGTCGCCGCCGCCTTCCCGCACGTCGCCGTCTGGTACCTCGGCGGGCAGGGTGTGGTGCTGGCGAGCGAGGCGCCGCTGCGGTTCCGGCCCGAGGCGATGCCGGCCGTCCTCTCCGCGAAGGAGCTGGAGGCGGGCCTCGAGGCGCTGCGCCGGAGCGGGGTGGATCCGGCGAAGGTCTTCGACGCGCCGCTGTTCGACGAGGCGGCGACGGCTCGCCTCATCGCCGCGGCCGCGCGGCTCGGCGTGCCGCTGAACACCGACGAGAACCGACGCCTCGAGTACTCCTCACCGCGCCACAACTTCGGCGCGCCGTCGACCGAAGAGCTGCTCGAGTCCCTGCGCGCGCTCGCGGCCGAGCCCGCGAAGCGGTAAGGGCGCCTCGATGCCGGAGCCGCGCTACCCGTTCGTCCACGTCGACGTCCCCGAGGAGCTCGCGGACGCGCTGTCGCTCGCGCTGTTCGACCTCGGGGCCGAGGGCGTCGAGGTGCGGGACGCGGGGACGCTGGCGCGATCGGCGCAGGCCGGCGAGGTCACCTTGGTCGCGGCCTTCTCGTCGCGCGAAGGGGCCGAGCGCGCCGTCGCGGCGCTCGACGAGGAGCTGCGGCCGCGGATCGAGGAGCTCGTGGGCGACGCGTGGCGCGACGCGTGGAAGGAGCACTACAAGCCGTTCTCGCTCACGCCGAGGGTGACCGTGCGCCCTCCGTGGGAGCGCTGCGAGCCGACGCGCGACGACGAGATCGTGCTCGAGCTCGAGCCGGGCCGCGCCTTCGGCACCGGCCTGCACGCGACGACGTCGCTCGTCGCCCGCGCGCTCGATCACGGCTCGAGCCGCCTCGCGGGCGCGCGGGTGCTCGACGTCGGGACGGGCAGCGGCATCCTCTCGCTCGTCGCGCTCTCGCTCGGCGCCGCCGCCGCCGTCGCGGTCGACGACGACGAGGACGTGCTCGGCGTCGTCCGCGAGAACGCCGCGCGCAACGGGCTCGAGGGCCGGCTGGAGGCGTCCGCCACGCCGGTGGGCGCGCTCACCGAGCGCTTCCCCGTCGTGGTCGCGAACATCGAGGCGCGCGTGCTCATCCCGCTCGCCGCGGAGATCTCCGCGCGCGTGGCCGCCGGCGGGCTGCTGCTCCTCTCGGGGATCCTCGACGGACAGGAGGCCGACGTCGCGGCGGCCTACGCGCCGATGCGGGAGCTCGAGCGCACGCGCGAGGGCGAGTGGGTCTGCCTCGCGCTGACGACGTCGCCGTGAAGGCGGCGCTGCGCGTCCCGGTGGCGCGACTCGAGGCGGGCGCGCTCCGCCTCGACGCCCGCGCGAGCCGGTACGTCGCGCGCGTGCACCGACTCTCCGCCGGCGCGCCGCTCGTCCTCTTCTCCGCGGGTCATGAGGCCGACGCCGTCGTCACGCGCGCCGGCCCGGACGACGTCGAGGTCCTGGTCTCGTCGCCCCGCCCGGCGCCGCCCGCGCGCGAGGTGACGCTCGTGCAGGCGATCGGCAAATCTGACAAGACTGACTCGATCGTGCGCGACGCGACGGAGCTCGGCGCGACGTGCGTCGTGCCGGTGACGACGGCGCGCACCGTCCCGCGCCTCGGCGAGAGGGCGGAGGCGCGACTCTCCCGATGGCGCGCGATCGCGCTCGACGCCGCGCGGCAGTGCGGGCGCGCGGCCCCGCCGGAGATCTGCGCCCCAGAGCCGCTCGCGGCGGCCCTCGCCCGGCTCGCCTGCGCGCGCGTGCTGCTGACGCCGGGCGCGCCGAGCCCGCTCGCGCCGCTGGTGTCGGGGCGAGAGAGCCTGATGATCGCGGTGGGTCCGGAGGGAGGGTTCTCGCCCGAGGAGCAGCGCGACGCCGAGGCGCTCGGGTGGACGCTCGCCCGGCTCGGCGCCGCCGTGCTGCGCACCGAGACGGTGGCGGCGGCTGCGCTCGGCGCGGCGCTCGTGCTCGCGGAGATCGATCCCTGCGCGTTGCCATCCTGCCGCGACTGAGCGATGCGAGGCGCATGGCCCGCCCGCTCCGCCTGGTCACGTCGATGGAGCCGCGCGGGGATCAGCCGCGCGCGATCTCGCAGCTCGTCAGCGGCTTCGAGCGAGGTCTCGCGCAGCAGACGCTGCTCGGCGTGACCGGCTCGGGCAAGACGTTCACCGTCGCCAACGTCATCCAGGCGTACGCGCGCCCGACGCTGGTGCTCGCGCCGAACAAGACGCTCGCGGCGCAGCTCTACGGCGAGCTGCGCGACATGTTCCCCGAGAACGCCGTGCAGTACTTCGTCTCGTACTACGACTACTACCAGCCCGAGGCGTACGTCCCGACGACCGACACCTTCGTCGAGAAGGACGCCATCGTGAACGACGCGATCGACCGCATGCGCCACGCGGCGACGATGTCGCTCCTGTCGCGCCCCGACGTCATCATCGTCGCCAGCGTCAGCTGCATCTACGGCATCGGCTCGGCCGAGAGCTACCAGGGCCAGGTCATCCACCTCGCGCGCGGCGAGGAGATCCGCCGCGACGAGCTCCTGCGGCGCCTCGTCGACATCCAGTACGAGCGCAACGACGTCGATTTTCATCGAGGCACGTTCCGCGTGCGCGGCGACGTCATCGAGATCTTCCCGGCCTACGAGGAGACGCAGGCGATCCGGGTCGAGCTGTTCGGCGACGAGATCGAGCAGCTGCGCGTGATCGACCCCCTGCGCGGCAAGGTGATCGACACGCGCGACCGCTACTCGATCTTCCCTGGCAGCCACTACGTCACCGAGAAGGACATCCTGCGCCGGGCGATCGGCACCATCCGCGAGGAGCTGCGCGAGAGGCTCGAGTTCTACGACCGCGAGGGGAGGTTCCTCGAGAAGCAGCGGCTCGAGCAGCGCACGACCTACGACCTCGAGATGATGGAGCAGATGGGGTTCTGTCAGGGGATCGAGAACTACTCGCGGCACCTGTCGGGGCGCGCGGCGGGCGATCCGCCCCCGACGCTGATGGACTACTTCCCCGAGGATTTCTTGCTCGTCATCGACGAGTCGCACCAGACGGTGCCGCAGCTCGGCTCGATGTACAAAGGCGATCGCGCGCGCAAGGAGACCCTCGTCGAGCATGGATTCCGCCTGCCGTCGGCGCTCGACAACCGACCGCTCAAGTTCGACGAGGTCGAGCGGTTCATGCGGCGCGTGCTGTTCGTCTCGGCGACGCCCGGCGCGTACGAGCTCGAGAAGTGCGAGGGCGTGTTCGCTGAGCAGATCATCCGGCCGACGGGGCTCATCGACCCGGAGATCGAGGTGCGCGAGGTCGCGGGGCAGGTCGACGCCCTGCTCGACGAGATCCGCGCGCGCGTCGCGGCAGGCGATCGGGTGCTCGTGACCACGCTGACGAAGCGGATGGCCGAGGATCTCACCGAGTACTACGGCGAGCTCGGCGTGAAGGTGCGGTACCTGCACTCCGACATCGACACGCTGGAGCGCGTCGAGATCCTGCGAGATCTCCGCAGCGGCGTGTTCGACGTGCTCATCGGCATCAACCTCCTGCGCGAGGGGCTCGATCTCCCCGAGGTGTCGCTGGTCGCGATCCTCGACGCCGACAAGGAGGGGTTCCTGCGCAGCCCCCGCTCGCTCATCCAGACCATCGGCCGCGCCGCGCGCAACGTGCGAGGCAAGGTGCTGATGTTCGCCGACCGCGTGACGCCCGCGATGGAGCACGCGATCGGCGAGACCGAGCGACGCCGCGAGCTGCAGCGCGCGTACAACGCGGAGCACGGCATCACCCCCGAGACGGTGAAGAAGGCGGTGCGCGATCTCTCGCCGACGTCGGGCACGCAGGACTACTACGCGGTGCCAAAGCGCACGGTCGGGCCGCGCGACGATCCCGAGGCGCGCGCCGAGCAGATCGAGGAGCTGCGTCAGCAGATGTTCGCCGCGGCCGAGCGCCTCGAGTTCGAGGCCGCGACGCGCCTGCGCGACGAGATCGCGAGGCTCTCCGGCGGCGGCGCGGAGGCGCGCGCGCAGCCCGCCCCGAAGACGACGGCGAGGGGCTCCGGCAAGGCCGCGGCGCGCGGAGGGACGCGGGCCAGCGCGCCTCGCGGCGGGCGGCGCCCCTGACACGGCTGCCAGATCACCGCGGTGCCCACGGGCCTGAACGCCTGGAATTCCAGCGTACGGCACGTGAGGTGCTAGTGGAGGCGAGCACATGCGCGCCATCGTTCGACTCGCGGGGGCGGGCCTGGTCCTCTCGGGGCTCGCGTGCGGCGCCGACCCGGCGGAGACGGCGAGCGCCGACGCGGCAGCGGCCGGCGCGGGCGGATCGACGGCGGGGCGAGCCGGAGCGGCGGGCGCCACCTCGCCCGCTGGCGGCGCGGCGGGCAAGGCGGGGGCGAGCGGCGCCGGCGCGAGCGGCGCGCCCCTCGCGGCGACGCCGAAGGGCTCCTTCGAGCTGCACCTCTCGCCTGCGAGCGCGCCGGGCGCGAAGACGAAGCCGTACGCGGAGGAGGGCGCGCCGCGCGTCGATCTCTCGGGCGCAGACACCGCGGTCGTGACGCCGCGGTGGGGATCGCCCGCGGTGTTCCAGGTCGCCGAGAAGAAGGGCGCGCTCGTGCTCACGGGCAGCGTCTCGCTGCGGTCGGGCGACACGACCGACACGTGGCAGTCGTTCGCGCTCGAGCTGGACGCGGCGCGCCGGCTGACGGGCAAGCTCTCCGCGGTGGGGCAGCGCACCGTCTTCGACGGCACGGTCGGCGCGTCGACGGCCGTCACCGCGACGGGCTCGCTCTCCGACGATGACACAGCGCCCGACGCGAGGCTCGACCTCTCCCCTCCCTTCACCGGGGGCGCACGGCTGCCGTGGGAGGCGCTCGCGGTGAGGTTCTCCGAGCCCCTCGCGCCGTCGATGATCTCGGCGTCGCTCCGCGTGACCGGCGCGGAGGGCCCCGTCGAGGTCGCGTGGACGCTCGGACCGGCGGGGGGCGCGAACGGCGCGGTCACCGCCACCGCCTCCCTGCCGTCCTTCGACGTTGGGGTCGACGCGCTCTCCGTCCGCGCCCAGGCGGGCTACGCCGACCTCGCGGGGAACCCAGGCCCCGCCGTGGAGGGCGAGATCGCGCTGCTCCCCATCAGCCCCGCCGGCTCGTTGCCGGGGAAGCTCTCCGCCCAGGCCATGTCAGGTTTGTTCACATGGGGGTCTGCGGCCTCCTCGCCCGACGGCGGGCTCGCGCTCGGCCCGCTCGCGCTCGGCTCGTGCGGCGTCGCGCCGGCAGGGGTCGCGGGGCGGGCGCCGCTGCCAGCGGGCGCGTCGAAGCTCGAGGTGCGCTACCGGGTCGTCGCGGCCCCGAAGGCGCCGGGTGTGAGCCCCGTGAGCGGCGCGCTGCCCGCGCTCTCCCTGCTCGTCGGCGCCCCCGGCGCGGCGCCGCGCTCGAAGGAGGTGCTCTCCCCCGCCCTCACCGAGCTCACCGCCGAGGGCGCGCTCGCGTCGCCGTGGACGGCGGTGTCGGTGCCGGTGAGCGCCGACGGCGGCGGCGAGATCGGCTGGGCGCTGCGCGCTGGCGCCCTCACCTCCTCGAGCCCATGCGAGGCGGATCCGAGCGAGCTCTCGCCCGTCGTCGTGACCGTGCTCGTGAAGTCGGTCGCTTCGAAGTAGCGCTACCGCGCGCGCGCGCGGAGCGCGTCGACCGCGAGCTTCACGTCCTCCGCGCGATCGCGGCGCACCACGAGCAGCGCGTCGTCGGTCTCGACCACGACGAGATCCTCGACGCCGACGAGCGCGATGGCGCGCGGGCGCCCCGTCGTCAGGCTGCGGACGAGGCAGCGCTCGGAGTCGACCACGACGGCGCCGCCGGTCGCGTTCCCGCGGGCGTCCTTCTCGGCGAGCTCCCACGCGGTGAGCCAGCTGCCGACGTCGCTCCAGCCGAAGTCGCCGGGCACGACGGCGAGCCCGCGCTCGCGCTCCATGACGCCGTGATCGATGCTGATCGACGGCAGCGACGGGAACACGCGCGAGAGCGCCTCCTCGCGCGCGCGCCCCCGGGCGGCCTGGAGCTCGTCGAGGCCCTCGGCGAGCGCGGGCAGGTGCGCGGCGATCGCCGCCCGCATGCGCGCGGCCTGGCCGACGACCAGCCCGCCGTTCCACAGGTGCCGCCCGCCGCGGACGTACTCCTCGGCCACCTCGCGCGAGGGCTTCTCGACGAAGCGCGTGACCTCGCGCGCGCGAGCGTGCCCTGGGAGCGGCTCGCCCAGCTCGATGTAGCCGTAGCCCGTCTCGGGGCGCGTGGGCGCGAGCCCGATGGTGACGATCCGGCCCTCCGACGCGAGCGCCGCGGCCGCGCGCGCGGCCTCGAGAAATGCGCCGAGATCGCGCACCGCGTGATCGGCCGGGAAGACGCACACGACCGCGTCCGGATCTCGCGCCTCGATCTCGCGCGCCGCCCACCCGATGCACGCGGCGGTGTTGCGCGGCGCGGGCTCGGCGAGGAGGTTCGCGGGCGGCAGGTCGGGCAAGAGCGCGCGCGTGGCGTCGCCGAGGTGCGCCCCGGTCGCGACGACCAGGCGCGCCTCGGGGACGAGCGATCGCAAGCGCCGCGTGGTCGCGAGGAGCAGCGGCTCGTCCGACCCTGGGCCGAGCGCGAGCAGCTGCTTCGGGCGCGCGGGCGTCGACGCGGGCCAGAACCGGGTGCCCGCGCCGCCCGCGATGACGACCGCCCAGAGGGCCAACGCTCAGACCTGCGCGCCGGACTTGTTCACGCCCGCGGGGCGCGCGGTGAACTTGCGCTTCTTCTTCACCTTCGTCGCGCTGTCGTCGGCGAAGAAGCGGCGATCGATCCACTCGGTGAGCGGCGCCGCGACGTAGATCGACGAGTAGGTGCCGGCGACGACGCCCACCACGAGCGCGAGCGCGAAGTCCTTCAGCACGCCCGTCCCCCAGAGGAAGAACATGCTCATGCTCAGCAACACGGTGCCCGACGTGAGCACCGTGCGGCTCAGCGTCTCGCTCACGCTGATGTTGATGATCTCGGCGAAGGGCTTGCCGGCGAACTTCCCGAGGTTCTCGCGGATGCGGTCGTAGATGATGACGGTGTCGGCGATCGAGTAGCCGACGATCGTCAGGATCGCGGCGATCGTGGAGAGCGTGATCTCCTTCTTCAGCAGGATGAACACGCCGATGACGACCATCGAGTCGTGCACGAGCGCGAGGATGCCGCCCGGCGCGAACCGCATGTCGAACCGGAACGCGACGTACATCATGATGAACACGATCGCGATGCCGATGGATTTCACCGCGGCGTCCCGCAGCTGCTTGCCCGCCTTCGGACCGACCCACTCCACGCGCAGCGCGGCGTCGGGCGCGACGTCGGCGCCGATGACCTTCTTCAGGTTGTCGACGAGGATGTCGCCCTTCGACTTCAGCGCGACCTCGACCTTGTGATCGCGCTCGGAGACGATCTGCGGGTTGTGCTGGCCCGCGCGGATCTCGACGTGCGGGACGCTGTGCAGCTGATCGACCAGCACCTTGAGATCCGGCACCGCGTCGTAGCGCAGCGTGATCTTGTCGCCGCCGGGGGAGAACTTCACCTCGGTGGGGCGGTGCTCGGCGGCGCATTTCTCGGTGCCGAAGCAGACGGCCTCGTGCACCTTGACCTTCGTGGGCTCGTCGAGGCTCGAGACCTCCTGCACGCGGATGAGGAAGCGGTTCGGGTTCGCTGGGTCGGAGACCTCGACGACGTCGGGGTGCTGGAACCCTGCGTCCTGGCAGGCCTTGCGCACCGTCGCGACGTCGATCGACTTCTTGAACGCGAGCTCGACCTCGGTGCCGCCCTTGAAGTCGGTGCCGTAGTTGGGCTTCGGGTAGATGAGCACCATCACCATGCTCGCGATGGTCAAGAAGAGGGACAGCGCCACCCAGAAGGTGCGCATCCCCATGAAGTCGTAGACCTTGCCCGGCTTGAAGATTTCCATCGGGGCTCCCTCAGCCGACGCTGAGCACCTTCACCTTGCGACCGCGGACCCACCAGTCGAACGCGAGGCGCGTGCAGACGACCGACGTGAACAGGCTGACCACCATGCCGAGCAGCAGCGTCACCGCGAAGCCCTTGATGGGCCCGGTGCCGTACTGCGCGAGGATGAGGCCCGAGATGAACGTCGTCATGTGGCCGTCGATGATGGCGGAGAGCGCCTTGTCGTAGCCGATGTCGACCGCCGCGCGCGCGGACTTGCCGACCCGCAGCTCCTCGCGGATTCGCTCGTTGATGAGCACGTTGGCGTCGATGGCCATGCCGACCGTGAGCGCGAGCCCCGCGATCCCGGGCAGCGTCATCGCGGCGCCGAACGTCGCGAGCAGCGCCACCTGCAAGAACAGGTTGAAGATCACCGCGACGTCCGCGACGAGGCCCGCCGTCCGGTAGTAGAACGCGATGAACACGAGCACGAGGCCCGCGCCCGCGAGCGCGCCCGTGATGCCCTGCCGGATGGCGTCCGTGCCGAGGCTCGCGCCGATGCGCTGCTCGTTCGACGGCGTGATAGGCGCCGGGAGCGCGCCCGCGCGCAGGACGAGCTCGAGCTTCTTCGCCTCGGCGAGCTGCTTCGCGGGATCGCTCGAGCCCATCGTGATCGTGCAGCGGCCGCCGCCGATCTTGCCGAGGATTCGCGGCGCGCTCTGGACGACCTCGTCGAGGATGATCGCGAAGCGCTTCTGGATGTTGGAGCCCGTGATCTCCTCGAAGTGCGTCGCGCCCGCCTCGGTGAACGTCAGCTCGACGAGGTGGCCGCCCGTCGCCGCGCGGGACTGATCCTGCGCGACGCGCGCGTCGCGGACCTGATCTCCGACGAGCTCGGTCTTCGAGTAGAGGTACATCGACTGCCAGCCGATCTCCTCCTCGACGCCCGTGTCCGCGTCGGTCTGGCGCCACACCGTGAGGCCCACCTCGTGATCGCTCGGCACCTCGAGGGTCGCGATCCACTGCTTCATCCGCGCGCGGGCGTCCTTCATCGTCTCGTTCGGCTGCTTCAGCAGCTGCGCGACGGTGATCTGGTTCGTCTTGCCGGGGCCGACGGGCGCGGTCTCCTTGCCGAACCGCAGGCCGGGCATGTCCTTCACGACGTCCGACTTGTAGTAGCGGGCCATGAAGTCGACGGTGTCGTCGACCATCTTGAACTCGAGGCGCGCCGTCTTCGAGACGATCTCGCGGATCTCCTTGAACGCGCGCTCGTCCTGGCCCGGCACCTCGACGATGATGTCCTCGTCGCGGACGGTGACCGACGCCTCGCGCAGGCCGAGCTCGTCGACGCGGCGACCGACCGTGTCCTTCGCCTGGCTGACGGCGGACTCGCGGATCTGCGTCTCGACCTCCGTGCGGATCTTGAAGATGGACGAGCTCGCGTCGGCGCCGGGCTGGCGCACGAGCTCCGCCATCTGTCGGAACCGATCGGTGTCGAGCTTCGCGACGTCGGCCGCGTCCTTGAACTTGAGGGTGATGGTCGTGACCGACCCCTTCACCTTGTCGACGGTGACCTTCTCGGCGACCTTCTCGAAGTCCTCGCGGGAGGCGTTCTTCGACTCGGCCTTGAAGCCGTACGCGGTCGCGAGCTCGCTGCGGATCTGGTCGAAGTACTTGTCGCGCTTGTCCTTGATGGCCTCCTCGACGTCGACCGTGTAGACGAGGCGCAGGCCGCCGCGCAGATCGAGCCCCGCGACCAGCCGGAACTCGACCCGCTCCTTCAGGTACTGCGGGCACTTGATCTTGCCCTGCGACATCTCGTCGAGCGTCGGCCACAGGCAGAGGAACGCGCCGAGCGCGATCGCGGTCGTCATGCCGGCCTTCACGCGCCAGGAGAGGTCGACGATGTCGCGCGTGCAGACGAGCGACCAGACCATCCCGAGCCCGCCTATCACCACCATCCAGAACGACTCGTAGACGGCCGAGACGCTCGAGACCCCGGCGCACGCGGCGGCCACCCACCACGCCGCGCGGTGGGGACGCAGCACATAGCCGAGCACGAGCCAGAGCGCGGCGGCCCCGGCGAAGCCGTACTTCAGGTAGGTGTCGACCATGGCGCTATCGGGCGCTCACTTCGACGACGCGGGCGCGGCGGCGGAGGTGACCCCGTCGCCGTCGAGGCTGACGACGGAGGTCTTCAGGATGTCGATCTTCACGCCGGGGGCGATCTCGAGCTTCGCGAGGCGGGCGTCCTTCTCGAAGACCACGAGCTTGCCGACGAGGCCGGCCTGCGTGACCACCCGGTCGCCGACCTTCAGCTTGGCCTCGAACTCCTTCTGCTTCTTCTGCTGCGATCGGTTCATGAAGACCATCAGCAGCACCATCGGGATGACGATGAGCAGCGGGAACATCGCGCCGAGCGCGCCGCCGGGGGGCGCGCCACCGCCGGGAGGAGCCGAGGTGCCTGGGTGACCCGTCTGGGGCGCGGGGGCGCCGCCGGGGTTGGGGATGTCTTGGGCGAATGACACTGATGGTTCTCCGGGGGCGCGGCCTATAGCGGGGTTGGGCAACTCGGGCAAGCGGCCATTGTCGACGAGCGCGCTCGTCGCGGGGGCCTCGCCGGGGTAGCTCGCGCCGCGCGTGTCGCTCCTGCTCGCGCTCTCGTCCGCCGTCCGCCTGGCGCTCCGCGCCGTCGCGCGGTCGAAGCTGCGCGCGGCGCTCACGGTGCTCGGCATCCTCATCGGCGTCGCCGCGGTCGTGACCGTCACGGCGCTCGGCCGGGGCGCGCGCGACAAGATCGCGAAGCAGATCGAGGACCTCGGGTCGAACACCCTCTACATCAACCCGCAGCCGACGCAGCTCTCGGGCGTGAAGCAGAAGAGCTTCGGGCGGCTCACCGAGGCGGACGCGCGCGCCATCCTGCGCGAGGCGAACAGCGTCGTCGCGATCGCGCCGTTTCTCTCGCAGTCGGCGCAGGTCGTCGCGGGCGACCGGAACGCCGCGACGTCGGTGATGGGCTCGACGCGCGACTACTTCCACGTGCGGCAGTTCACGCCCCGGCGCGGAGCCATCTGGAGCGAGGCCGACGAGCGCGCGAAGGCGAAGGTGGTCGTCCTCGGCGCGACGACGGCGGAGAACCTCTTCGGCTCGCAGGATCCCGTCGGCGCGATCGTGCGCATCGGTCGCCACCCGTACCGCGTGATCGCCGTGCTCGCCCGCAAGGGCCCGAGCCCCTTCGGGGAAGACCAGGACGACCGCGCGCTGATGCCCTCGTCGACGTTTCGCGCGCGCGTCCGCCCGACCGGGCCGGGCCGCGTCGACTTCATCATGGCGTCGGCGAGCTCCGCCGACACCGTGGGGCGCGCGGAGGCGCAGATCGACGCCATCCTGCGCCAGCGCCACGGCACCGACGTGATGGGCCAGACCGATTTTCGCATCCGCACGCAGCAGGAGTTCCGCGAGAGCCAGGAGGCCATCTACGGCGTCTTGTCGGCGCTGCTCGTGTCGGTCGCCGCCGTGTCGCTGTTCGTCGGCGGCATCGGCGTGATGAACATCATGCTGGTCAGCGTCACCGAGCGCACGCGCGAGATCGGCATCCGCATGGCGATCGGCGCGACGCACTCGGACATCTTGCTGCAGTTCCTCGTCGAGGCGGTGGTCCTGTCGCTGCTCGGCGGCCTCGCGGGCACGGCGCTCGGGGTGTCGCTGGTGCTCGGCTTCGCGCGGGCGCTCGACTGGCCGATGCGGCTCCCGGTGGAGGCGCTCCTGCTCGCGCTCACGACGAGCGCGGGCATCGGCGTGCTGTTCGGGTTCTTGCCGGCGCGGCGCGCGGCGCTGCTCGATCCGATCGACGCGCTCCGGCAGGAGTAGCCGTCACCGGAACAGCGCGACCGACACCGCGACGTCGACGCCGTCCCGCCCGAGCCGGCGCGCGCCGAGCGCCGTCACCTCCAGGCACAGACAGCGGGGGCGGTACCCGACGCGCGCCTCGTCCGCGAGCGCGACGCCGCCCGGCAGTCCCCAGACGCGCGACGCGTCGGCGAAGAGCGCGCCGGAGGAGCCCCCGAGCCCCGCGCGCACCGTCGTGCCGTCCGTCGCGAACCAGCGCGCGCGCGCGGCGTCGGCGAGGCCGAGCGCGCGGGTCTCCACCGGGTTCGAGCCGTGGAGGGACTCGAGGCCGGCCCGCGCGAAGAGCGCCCGCGGGCCGAGATCCGCGCGCGCGACATAGAGCGCCCCGCGCGCGACGACGGCGCCCTCCAGCTCCGCCCGCGCGAGGTCACCGCGCGCGCCGAGCCGCGCCCGCGCGAGCGGCTCCACGCGATCCGCCGTCGCGAGCAGCCCGGGCTCGATCGACGCCGAGGCGACGCCGCGGCCGGGCGGCCCGAGCGACGACGCGAGCGCGAGCGAGACGAGCCCGGCGCGCCCGCGCGCCACGACGGACGGGGCGAACGACGCGCCCGCGCCGCGCTCGTCGGCGGCGAACACGGCCGCGCGCAGCCCAGGGTCGACGACGTGCACCCAGCCGCCGCCGACCGCGCGCGCGACGGGGACACCGACGCCGACCGCGAGCGAGCCGGACGCGCCGCCCACGCCGCCCCCCGACGCCTCCGACGCGACCCACGCGGCGGCGTCCGCGCGGAGGTCCATTCTGACGATACCAACAAATCCACCCGCGGTGGCGAGCGCGCGCGCGCGGGCGACGCTCACCGCCTGACCGGACGAGGCGAGCGACAGCGCGTCGCCGACGACCGAGAGCGATCCCGAGCGCGCCGCGAGCTCGACCGGCGCGACGACGCGCAGGCCCGACCACGCGCGGCCGAGCCCTCGCGGCGCGTAGGCGAACGCGGAGACGCCGGCCGTCCCGGCGCCGACGGCGACGTCGAGGCGATCGCGCGGGCGGGCGGCCGAGTCGAGATCGAGCGCCGCGCGCCCGACGCCCGGC
This sequence comes from Polyangiaceae bacterium, assembly GCA_020849655.1. Lineage (GTDB taxonomy): Bacteria > Myxococcota_A > Polyangia > Polyangiales > Polyangiaceae > JADLFU01. The sequence goes on from JADLFU010000012.1 coordinate 15,822, forward strand.
CCGCGCACGACGTCGATCGACGCGTTGACCGCCTCCGCGCCCGGGACGGACGCGCGCCCGGCGAGCGTCACCCGGTCTCCGTGGAGCCGCTCCCAGCGCGCACGCAGCCTCGCGCGCTCGGTGTCCAGGGTCGCGACCGAGTCGACGCCTGTGCCGCGCAGGTAGGCCCCGGTGTGAAGATCGAGGGATCGCGCGGCGCCGAGCGGGACGTGCGCGCCCGCGCCGGCGAACGGCCCGTCCGCGGCGCGCCACGCGAGCGTGGGGGGCAACAGGCCCACCTGGGACGGCGATCGAAGCGAGAGCCACGGCAGCGGCAGCGCGCGCGCGCCGAACAGCCGCAGCGACGCGTCGGTCGCCCGCACCTCGCCGCGGTCGGTCACGACCAGGCGCGCCGCCTCGACCGACACCGCCGGGGGATCGCACGCGCAGGCGGACGCGACGACCGGCCCCTCCACCTCGAGCGCGCCGTCAGGGCGACGCCTCACCTTGAGGCGCTCGGCGCGGAGCTTCAGGCGCCCCGCCTCGACGACCACGCGGCCGCGCAGCTCCGCCTCGCGCAGATCGAGCGAGAGGTCGGCCTCGTCGGCGCGGAACCGCAGCGGCGCGACGACAGGCGGCGGCTCGGGCGGGCCCGTCGGACGCCCCCCGCTACTTCTTCTTCTCGACCTTCGGCGCGGGCGGCGCGGGCTTCTCGGCGTACGAGCCCGCGGGGAACTGCACCTCGAACCGGACGCCGTGCTTCGTGTCGACCATGCGGGTCGTCGCCTTCACGTCGGCGCGCAAGGCGACGGTGAGCACGACGTCCTTCTTCACGGAGCGCATCCGCGCGCGGAGCGCCGGCGTGTCGAAGTAGAAGAGCTCGAGCGGGTTCGTGTCGTTGTAGGTGTCGACGCGCGCGTCGTGCAGCACGTACGTGAGCGTCCCCGAGGACGCCTGCTCGCCGACCTCGACCCGCTTCGACAGGTACACGACGAGGCGCGAGCCGCCGCCTTCGCCCTTGATCATCTCGAACGCGGGGAACTCCGCGGTGGCGAGCGGCTCGGCCTTCTTCTTCTTCGCCGGGGCCGGGCGCGCGGGCGCGGGAGCCGGCTTCTCCTCGGCGACGGCGGGGGAGGCGGCGAGCGCGAGCGAGAGGGCACAGGGCACGGCGAGGCGCATCACCGCCCGATTGTGTCAGACGCCCGCCCGCCGGCCAAGATCGCGCGGGGATCGATCGCGACGCGCAAACGCTGTAAGGAGGCGCCTCCTCTGCAGCGGGATCGGAGACCACCATGTCGAACGTCGAACTCCTCGAGAAAGCCAGCAACATCGCCCGTGGGCTCGCGATGGACGCCGTCCACGCCTGCTCGTCGGGGCACCTCGGGTTGCCGCTCGGGGCCGCCGAGATCGGCGCGGCGCTCTACGGCGAGGTGCTGCGCCACGATCCGTCCGATCCTGCGTGGCTCGGCCGTGATCGCTTCGTGCTGTCCGCGGGGCACGGCAGCATGTTCCTGTACGCGTGGCTGCACCTCTCGGGCTACGACGTCTCGCTCGACGACGTGAAGCGGTTCCGCCAGTGGGGCAGCAAGACGCCCGGGCACCCCGAGTTCCACGAGACGCCCGGGGTCGAGGCGACCACGGGGCCGCTCGGCCAGGGCCTCGGCAACGCGGTCGGGCACGCGGTGGCGGCGAAGATGCTCGCCGCGACCTACAACACCGCGGCGCACACGATCTTCGACTCGACGATCTTCGTGCTGGCGGGCGACGGCTGCCTGCAGGAGGGCGTCGCGGCCGAGGCGGCGGCGTTCGCGGGGCACCAGCGCCTCGACAACCTCGTCGTCCTGTACGACTCGAACGACGTCACCCTCGACGCGATGGCCGACAAGACGCAGAGCGAGGACACCCTCGCGCGCTTCCGGGCGTACGGGTTCGAGGTGTCGCGCGTCGAGCGCGGCAACGATCTGGGCGCGGTCATCGAGGCCCTCTCGGGCGCGCGCGCCTCGACCTCGGGCAAGCCGAGGTTCGTCGAGCTGAGGACCCTGATAGGCAAGGGCATCGCCGAGGTGGCGGGCACCGCGAAGGCGCACGGCGAGGGCGGCGCGAAGTTCATCCCCGCCGCGAAGAAGGCCCTCGGCCTGCCCGATGAGCACTTCCACGTGAGCGACGAGGTCCGCGCGTTCTTCGCGGCTCGCATGGCCGAGCTCCGCGCGCGCCGCGAGCAGTGGGACGCGACGTACGCCGCGTGGCGCGCGGCCAACCCTTCGCTCGCCGAGCGGCTCGACGCGGCGCGATCGGGCGCGGCCCCCGCGAACCTCGTCGACGCGATCCCGGAGTTCCCCGCCGACGCGAAGCTCGCGACCCGCAAGGCGGGCGAGGCGGCGCTGCAGGCGGTCGCGAAGGCCGTCCCGAGCCTGATGGGCACGTGCGCGGATCTCTACGGCTCGACGTTCAACTACATCGCGGGCGGCGGCGACTTCGAGCCCGCGACGCGCGGCGGTCGCAACGTGCGCGCGGGCATTCGCGAGCACGGGATGGGCGCCATCATGAACGGCATCGCGTACCACGGGGGGCTGCGCCCGAGCGGCGCGACGTTCCTCGTGTTCGCGGACTACCTGCGCCCGAGCATCCGCGTCGCGGCGCTCTCGCACCTGCCGGTCGTGTACGTGTTCACGCACGACTCCGTGGGCGTGGGCGAGGACGGCCCGACCCACCAGCCCGTCGAGACGGTGATGGGCCTGCGCGCGATCCCGAACCTCGACGTCCTGCGACCGGCCGATCCGGAGGAGACGGCGGGCGCGTGGGCCGCGGCGATCGAGCGCGCCGACGGCCCCACGGTGCTCGCGCTCTCACGTCAGGCGGTGCCGATGCTGCCGGGCGACGCGAAGAGCCGGCGAGAGGGCGCGCGGCGCGGCGGCTACGTGCTCGTGAAGGAGACGGCGGCGCTCCAGCACATCCTCATCGCGACCGGCAGCGAGGTGTCGCTCGCGGTCGCCGCGGCGAAGGAGCTGGGCGCGGGCGCGCGCGTCGTCTCGCTCCCGTGCTGGGAGCGCTTCCTCCGGCAGGACGCCGCGTACCAGGACGACGTGCTGCCGCCGGCGTGCACGGCGCGCGTCTCGATCGAGGCGGGGATCACGCTCGGCTGGAAGGCCTGGGTCGGCTCGCGGGGCCGGGCGATCGGCATCGATCGCTTCGGCGCGAGCGCGCCCGGCGGCCTCGTGATGGAGCGCCTCGGCGTCACCGCGCAGGCCGTCGTCGACGCGGCGCGCGCGATCGGCTGATCAGGGGCGGCGCGCGAGCACGAGGGCGCGATCGGCCTCGTGCTTCACGAGCACGTCGAGCGTCGCAAGGACGAGCTCGGGGTCGAGCGTCGAGGCGCCGAGCGTGAGGAGCGCGCGCGCCCAGTCGATCGTCTCGCTGATGCTCGGCGCCTTCTTGAGATCGAGCGCGCGCACGCGGCCGACGAACGCGACGAGCTCCGCCGCGAGCGCCGCGTCGACGCCGGGCGCGCGGAGCTTGACGATCTCGAGCTCGCGCGAGGGCGGCGGGTAGTCGAGGAACGCGTGGAAGCACCGGCGCCGGAGCGCGTCGGTGAGATCGCGCGTGCCGTTCGTGGTCAGGAGGACGAGCGGCGGCGTCGCCGCCTTGAACGTGCCGAGCTCCGGCACGGTCACCTCGTACGTGGCGAGCACCTCGAGCAGGAGGGCCTCGAGCTCGGGATCCCCTCGATCGATCTCGTCGATGAGCAGCACCGTCGGGGTGGTCGACCGCACCGCGCGCAGGATGGGCCGCTCGACCAGGAAGTCCTCGGCGAAGAACGCCGCCTCGCTCGCGAGCACGCGCGACGTCGCCTCGGCGATCGACGACGCGCCCGCGAGCGTGCGCGCGACGACGTCGCGGCAGAGCTCGGTGGTGAGGATCTGCTTCGCGTAGTCCCACTCGTAGAGCGCGCGAGCCTCGTCGAGTCCCTCGTAGCAGGAGAGCCGCACCAGCTGCCGGCCCGTGATCTCGGCGGCGGCGCGGGCGAGATCGGTCTTGCCGACGCCGGGGGGCCCCTCGAGCAGGATGGGGCGCTCGAGCTCCAGCGCGAGGTAGAGCGCCATCGCGGCGCGCGGATCGGCCAGGTACGACGCCCGGGCGAGCGCGGCCTCGACCTCTTCGGCGCTGCGAAACGTGGACAAGACACCGGAGCCTTACGCCGACGCGCGCCGGAAGCGCACGGAAATTCGCGGCCCGGCGGGGCCCGAGGCTATCCTGACGGCGCCGCATGCCCGATCCCTCGCACGACCTCGTCCGCATCGACGACACCGGGACGGCGCACCCGGTGACGCGCTCGGCGAGCCAGCGGATGCGCGGCGCGGCGGGGACGTTCCGGCTGATGCCCGCGCCGCCGCACGTGCTGTTCCTGCGCTACGTCGGCGACGACGGGCAGCGCGACGAGGACGACGGCGCGATCGTGAAGCTCTCGGGCGAGATCGTCGCGCGCGGCACGCTGTGCGACATCGTCGCGTTCGCCGGGAACGCGGGCTGGAAGGGCGAGCTCGTGGTGCTCGAGGGCGAGACGAGCCGGTCGATCTTCTTCGAGGGCGGCAACGTCATCGCCGCGACGTCGACCGCGGAGGGCGAGCGCCTCGGCGAGGTGCTCTACCAGATGGGCGCGCTCACCGAGGACCAGGTCAACGAGTGCATGCTCGAGGCGGGCAAGCGCCTCGGCGACGCCGCCGTCGAGCTCGGGTTCATCGCGCGCGACAAGCTCTTCTTCTACATGGGCAAGCAGACGGAGGAGATCGTCTACAAGACGCTGCTCGTCGGCGACGGCATGTTCTACTTCCTCGACAGGTTCGACGAGTCGCGCGTCGCCGCGCGGCACAACCTGTCGGCGGGCATGCTGCTGATGGAAGGCGTGCGGCGGATGGACGAGATGGGGTTCTTCCGCGAGCGCATCCCGTCCGACGAGCACGTGCCGCTCCGCGTGGCGGGCAAGCGCGAGCCCGAGGACGAGCTGCGATCCGTCTGGGACGCGGTCGACGGCGAGCGCAGCGTGACCGAGCTCGCGCGGCACCTCGGGATGGATCTGTTCGACGTGACGCAGGCGCTGTTCCAGCTGACGTCGAAGGGCCTCGTGAAGATCACGCCGCCGCGCCCGACCGATCCCGTCGCGATCTGCGAGACGTACAACGCCGCGATGCGCCTGGTGTTCGGGGCGATCGGCGCGGAGCGCAGGCGCGAGCTCGCCGACACGCTGTCGCGGTTCGCGTCGGGCTCGGGCGTGTACGACGCGCTCTTCGCGGGCGCCGGGCCGCTCGACGACGGCGCGGTGGGCACCTTGCGCGTGTGCCAGAACCTCTCCGGCCTCGCCGGCCTCGACGCCGTGCCGCTGCTCGCGCAGTGGCTCTACGAGTACGCGGCCTTCGCGCTGTTCGCCGTCGGCTCGTACCTCGCGACCGACGCCGAGCAGCGCCTCGCGCGCCAGGTGGGCGAGCTGATCGCGCCGCTCCGCCAGATGATCCCGAGCGACGACGGCCTCCCGAACGGCCCGGTGTCGATCCTCGTCGACTGATCGCCACCGAGCGGCGCGCTCGCTCGGGCGCACCTGCAGCGAGGGCGCTTCGGCGGCGGCGGCGTGCGCCGGCGTGCTAGACGGGCGCGATGGCCCTGCTCGTCCGGCTGCACTACTCCCCCTGGTCCGAGAAGGCGCGCTGGGCGCTCGACCACCACCGCGTCGCCTACGAGCTGCGCGAGCACGCGCCCATCCTCGGCGAGCCGCTGCTCCGCGCGCGGGCGCGGAGGCTGCGAGGCCCGGTCACGGTGCCGCTGTTCGTCCCCGACACCGGGGCCCCGATCATGGGCAGCGCCGCGATCGCGCGCCACGCGGACGAGGTCGGGCGGGGCGCGCGGCTGTTCCTCCCCGGGCGCGCGGACGAGGTCGCCCGGTGGGACGCGCGGGCCGACGGGCTCATCGAGCTCGCCCGCGTGCTCGTCGTCGCGCGCATCGAGGCCGACCCCGAGATCCAGCGCGCGTCGCTGCCGCCGTTCCTCCCCTCCGCGCTGCGCGGCGCGCTCTCGCCGATGGCGGTGATGGGCAGCCGCTTCATCCGCTGGAAGTACGCGGCGGACGGAGGAGAAGACGCGGTGCACGACCGCATGCGGCGGATGCTCGACGAGCTGCGGCGCGCGCTCGACGGCAAGCCGTACCTGCTCGGAGAGTTCTCGTTCGCCGACCTCGCGATGGCCGTCGCGATGCAGGCGGTCTCCCCCGTCGAGCACGCCGCCTGGCCGATCTCGGCGCCCATCCGGCGCTGCTGGACGACGCCCGAGGTCGCCGCGGAGGCCGCCGATCTGCTCGCGTGGCGCGACCGCGTGTTCCGCGATCACAGGTCGGCGTGAGCCGCGCCCGGCGCGCCGCGATCCTCGCCGCCGCGGCCGCGCTCGCGGTGGCCCTGCTCGCCTTCGTGACGTACGACGCGTGGCTCACCGCCCTCGTGCGCGCGGCCGCGGCGCGGCGCGGGGTCGAGCTCTCGTTCTCGTCCGCGCAGGTCTCGGGGACGAAGGTGCGCCTCGTCGGGATCACCGCGGCGCTCGCGGGCGTGCGCGGCGTCGGGATACGCGCCGACGAGGCGACGGTGTTCGTGTCAGGATTGTCCATATCGCGCGTCGACGTGCAGCGCCCGGTGATCACCGTCTCCGAGCTCGATCTCGACGGCCTGCGCGCAGCCGCGCGGCGCGGGGGCGGCGACGGCGCGAGGCTGTACGCGCGCGACGCGACCGCGACCTGGGGCGCCGCCACGGCGCGCGGCGTCGACGTCGATCACGACCCCGTGGCAGGGGGCAAGCTGACCGCGCGGGAGGTGACGCTGCCCGGCGCGCCCGCCACGGGCGCGGAGCTGTCGTGGACCGTCTCGGGAGACGAGACGACCGTGCGCGTGCCGGGCCGCCTGGAGGCGCGGCTGCGCCTGCCGGAGCGCGGCGCGGGGAGCGCCGCCTTCACCTTCCCGGAGCAGTCGATCGCGGCCTGGACGGGCGGTCGCCACCCGCAGGCCAGGGCGTCGGGCGCGCTGACGCTGAGCGTGCCCGAGGGCGCGGGCGTGACGACCGGGGAGCTCACGGCGAGGGTGGACGGCGTGCGGCCGTCGGTCGGGCGCGAGGCCGCGGGCCTCGTCGGGGCGCAGACGGACGTGTCGGCGACGATCTCGGCGCCCGCCGGCGCGCCCGCGTCCCTCACGAGCCTCAAGCTCACGAACGGCGCGCTCGCGCTCGCCGGGCGCGGCGAGGTCTCGCGCGCGGGGCACCTCCGCGCCGCGCTCGACGGCGCGGTCCCGTGCTCCACGGCCGCGTCGAGCGCCGCCGGGGGCGGCCTCATCGGAGGGCTGGTCGGGCGCGCGGTCGGCGCCGCGCTCGGCGGGAACATCGCCGTCCACCTCGCCGTCGACGCCGACGCGACGAACCCCGGCGCGGCCTCCGTCACGCCGACCGTGCGCGTCGGATGCGGCCTGTGAACGGCGCGTTCTGCTTGCCAGGCGTCGCGACAAGATCGACGGTGCGCGCCCCATGCGCCCCCCCAGGCTGACCCTCGCCGCCACGCTGTGCCTCCTCGCCGTCGCCGCCCCCGCGTGCGGCCCGGCCGCGACGGAGACCCCCGCGAAGACCCCCTGCCCCGCGTGCCCCCCCGCCGCGCCCCCCGTCGCCAGCGCCGCGCCCGTCGACCGGCCCGCCACCGTCGACGAGGCGCGCGCGTTCTTCACGAAGGTCGACGGCGATCTGCGCAAGCTCTGGGCGAGCCGCGAGACGATGGGCTTCGTCAACCTCACGTACATCACAGAGGACACCGAGCGCCTCGCCGCCCAGATGGAGGAGGCCGCGATGGAGTACCTCGGGCGCGCCATCAAGGACGCGCGCAGGTTCGACGGCCTGGAGCTCCCGCCCGACCTCGCGCGCATGCGCCACCTCCTGCGGCTCGCCGGCACGGTGCCGGCGCCCGACGACGCGAAGGCGCGGGGCGAGCTCGCGCAGATCCTCTCGCAGATGCAGGGGATCTACGGCAAGGGCAAGTACTGCCCGCCGCGCTTGAAGGGCAAGTGCCAGGACCTCGGCGAGCTCTCCAAGATCCTGAAGACCAGCCGGAAGTACGACGAGCTGACGGAGGCCTGGGTCGGCTGGCACGCGATCTCGCCCCCCATCCGCGACAAGTTCAGCCGGTACGTCGAGCTCGGCAACCAGGGCGCGAAGGAGATCGGGTTCAAGGATCTCGGCGAGCTCTGGCGCAGCGGCTACGACATGCCGGCCCAGGCCTTCGAGGCCGACCTCGAGCGGCTGTGGCAGCAGGTGAAGCCGCTCTACGACGATCTCCACTGTTACACCCGCGGCAAGCTCCAGAAGCAGTACGGCAAGGACAAGGTGCACGACAAGGCGCCCATCCCCGCGCAGCTGCTCGGCAACAGGTGGGCGCAGGAGTGGATGGACATCTACCCGCTCGTCGAGCCCTACCCCGGGCAGGCGTCGCTCGACATCGAGCGATCGCTGGCGAAGCAGAAGTACGACGAGATCAAGCTCGTGAAGCTCGGCGAGCGGTTCTTCACGTCGCTGGGCATGGATCCCTTGCCGAAGACGTTCTGGGAGCGCTCGATGTTCAAGAAGCCGAGGGACCGCGAGGTGGTCTGCCACGCGAGCGCGTGGGACGTCACCTACAGCGACGATCTCCGCATCAAGATGTGCATCAAGATCGACGAGGAGGATCTCATCACGATCCACCACGAGCTCGGGCACAACTACTACTTTCACGCCTACAACAAGCTGCCGATCCTGTTCCAGCAGGGCGCGAACGACGGGTTCCACGAGGGCATCGGCGACACGCTCGCGCTCAGCGTGACGCCCCGCTACCTCGCCGACCAGAAGCTCCTCGACAAGGTGCCCGACAACCCGAAGGCCGAGACGAACCACCTCCTGCGCATGGCGCTCGACAAGGTCGCGTTCCTCCCGTTCGGTTTGTTGATTGACAAGTGGCGCTGGGACGTGATGAGCGGCACGACGCCCAAGGAGAAGTACAACGAGGCGTGGTGGGCGCTGCGCAAGCGCTACCAGGGCGTCGACGCGCCCGTCGCGCGCACCGAGGCCGACTTCGATCCGGGCGCCAAGTACCACATCCCCGGCAACACGCCGTACATCCGGTACTTCCTCGCGCGCATCTACCAGTTTCAGTTTCACAAGGCGCTCTGCGCGGCGGCCGGCCACAAGGGGCCGCTCCACACCTGCTCCATCTATGGCAACAAGGCCGCGGGCGAGCGCCTCCAGGCGATGCTCGCGCTCGGCGCGTCGAAGCCCTGGCCCGAGGCGATGAGGGCGATCACGGGCGGCGATCAGGCCGACGCCGGCCCGCTGCTGGAGTACTTCGCGCCGCTCTCCACCTGGCTGAAGGAGCAGAACAAGGGCCAGGCATGCGGCTGGTGAGCGGCTGACGCGCGACGGTCTGCCCTGGCCCGATCGCCTGCCAGCGTCTCGGCCGGCGGGCCGGGGCCCTGCCGCGCTCACCGGAGCGCCGCGAGCATCGCGGCCACGCGCGCGGTCGACACCTGCACGGGCGTGCGCAGCTCGGGCGCGAAGATCGAGACGCGCAGCTCCTCCAGCGCCCAGCGCAGCTCCTCGACGGCCGACAGATCGCGCGCGGACGCGCGCCTCTGCGTGAAGGCGTCCCAGTGGGGCGCCAGCTGCGCGAGCTTCTCGGCGTCCTTCCGGGGATCGTGGAGCGCGCGGGCGAGGCGCGCCCTCGCGGCCCGCAGGTAGCGCGGCACGTGCGCGAGCTGCCCCGCCGGGATCGTGTCGATGAAATCCGCTGGCACCAGCCGCTCGACGTGCGCTGCCAGCTCTGCGATCGCGGCCTTGCCGACCGGCTGGCCTCGCGCGGCCTGGAGCGCGGCCAGGAGCGCGCCGAGCTCGGTCGCGATCTCCGCGAGCGCGGTCGACCAGCGCCTCGACGCCACGGCGACGCCGGGCCTGCCGTCGCGGAGCAGGCTCTCGAAGCCCTCACGCGTGCGCGGGAGCGGCGCGTGGTCGAGCCCGAAGGCCTCCTCCACGACGCGCGCGCGCACGCGGGCCTGCTCGGCCTCCGCCTCGGCGCGAGACGGCGTCCGACGCGACGCCTGCGGCAGGGCCTTCGGGACGCAGGCCGACAGCTCCCGCTTGGTCGCGATCGACAGCAGGCGCCGCACGCCGGCCCTCGTCGCGGCGTCGGCCGCCGCCCTCGACTCGGCGAGCTCGAGCTCCACCGACGTGCCCCGGTCGAACAGCGCCGGATACGCCCGCACGGTGGTCGCGCCGACGCGCCGGTCGACGTGCTCGGGGAGCTCATCGAGGTCCCAGGTGGTCATCACCCTCCGCTCCTGCTCGGGCCGCGCCGCGCGCTGCCACGCCTCGCGCGCCCTCGCGCCGTGCGCGAGGAGCAGCCCCGCGACGTCACGCCCGCGCGCGACCGTGCGCCCCTCGGCGTCGACGACGTGCACGGTGGGACGAAGGTACGGCGGCAGCGCGTCCGGGCGGAGCGAGCCGTCCGGGAGCGACACGCCCGTCTCGGCCTCGATCGCGCGCGCGGTCTCCGGCACGAGCTCGCCGCGGAACGGGGTGAGCCTCGGCGTGATGGCCCGCGCGAGCGCGCCGAGATCGCCGAGCTCGCGGGCGCGCGCGCGGGGGAGCTCGTCGAGCAGCGAGGCGACGAGCCGCGCGTGCTCCCCCGGGATCATCCACTCGAGCTCGCCCGGCGAGAGCTGCGGCAGCAGCGACAGCGGCACCGTCAGCGTGATCCCGTCGTCGTCCGCCGACGGATCGAAGCGGTACGTGACGCCCACCTCGGCGCCGTGCAGCGTGACCGCGTCGGGGTAGTCCTCCGGGCGGAGCTCCCCCTCGCCCGCCAGCAGCTCCTCCCTCGAGAGGAACAAGCACCGAGGGTCGACGCGCTCGGCGCGCTCGCGCCACGCCTCGAAGTCCTTGCCGCACGCGACGTCGGCGGGGACGACGCGATCGAACACCTCGAACACCGCGCCCTCGTCCGCGAGCATGTCGCTGCGGCGCGCCTTGTCGCGCAGGCGGGCGACCTCGTCGTACAGCGCGCGGTTCGCGTCGTGGAACGCGCCGCGCGTCTCCAGCTCGCCCCGCACGAGCGCGTGCGTGAGGAAGATGCGCCGCGCCTGTGCGGGCGCGATCGGCGCGTAGTCGACGCTGCGATCCTTGCGCACCGGCAGGCCGAACAGCGTCGCGTGCTCGCGCACCGACGCGCGCGCCGACCGCGCCGACCAGTGCGGCGACGAGTAGCTCCGCCGCAACAGGTGGCCTCCCACCTCGCACAGCCACTCGGGCTCGACGCGCGCGGCCATCCTCGCGAACAGGCGGGTCGTCTCGACCAGCTCGAACGCCATCACCCACCCGGGGGGCTTCTTCGCGAGCGCGGACGACGGGTGCAGGGTGAACCTGGTCTGCTTCGCGCCGATGTAGACCTTGTTCTCCTGGTTCCACATCCCCACCCGCGACAACAATCCTGACGCGAGCGAGGCGTGCAGCGGATCGGCGTCGGACGTGATCGTCGGCTCGCGCTCGAGGCCGAGCTCGCGCGCCGTATCCGCGAGCTGGCGGCGCACCTCGATCCACTCGCGCACGCGGAGGAACGACAGGAACGACTCCTTGCACACGCGCCGCAGGTGCGACGAGCCGCGACGCTCCGCCTCCTCGACGAACGCCCAGAGTCGCAGCGCGCCGACGAAGTCGGAGGCTGGATCGCGGAACCGCGCGTGCGCCTGATCGGCGCGCTGCAGCGCCGCGGCGGGCCGCTCCCGCGGGTCCTGCACCGACAGGAACGCCGTGACGGTCAGCACCTCGCGCAGGCAGCCCCGCCGGCTGCCCTCGAGGATCATCCGGGCGAGCCGCGGATCCACGGGGAACCTCGCGAGGCGCCGCCCGAGGTCCGTCAGCTCGCGCCGCTCGTCGAGCGCGCCGAGCTCCTCGAGCACGCGGTACCCCTCCGCGACCGCCCGCGCGCCCGGCGGGTCGAGGAACGCGAACTCCTCGACGTCGCCGAGCGACAGCGCCTTCATCCGCAGGATCACGCCCGCGAGGCCGGTGCGCTTGATCTCGGGATCGGTGAACCCGGGGCGCGCGGCGAAGCTCGGCTCGTCGTACAGCCGCACGCACACGCCGTCGCGCACGCGCCCGCAGCGGCCCTTGCGCTGCTCGGCGCTCGCCTGGGAGACGCCCTCGATCTGCAGCCGCGTCGTGCCCGAGCGCGCGTCGTACCGGGAGAGCCTGACGACGCCCGTGTCGACCACGTAGACGATGCGCGGCAGCGTGATCGAGGTCTCGGCGACGTTGGTGGCGAGGATGATCTTGCGCTCCGGCGCGTCGGCGAACGCGCGCGCCTGCTCCGCGGCCGTCAGCCTCGCGAACAGGGGCACGACGCGCGTGTGCCGGAGCGCGCGCCCGAGGAGCGCCTGCTCCGCCTCCCGGATCTCGCGCTCGCCGGGGAGGAACACGAGCACGTCACCGCGAGGATCGAGCGCGGTGATGCGCGCGACGGCGTCGGCGACCGCCGTCGCCTGATCGACGTCGTCGGGCGGGGGCTCGTAGAGAACGTCGACGGGGAACGTGCGGCCCTCGACCTCGATCACCGGCGCGCCGCCGAAGAACGCGGAGAAGCGCCCGGTCTCGAGCGTCGCCGAGCTGACGACGACCTTCAGCTCGGGGCGCTCGGGCAGGATGCGGCGGAGCCAGCCGAGCACGAAATCGATCGTGAGGCTCCGCTCGTGGGCCTCGTCGATGATCAGCGTGTCGTACCGGCGGAGCAGCCGGTCGTGCTCGATCTCGGCGAGCAGCACGCCGTCGGTCATGAACTTGACGTACGTGCCCTTCGACGTGCGGTCGTCGAAGCGGATCTTGTAGCCGACGTCCGCGCCGAGCGGGCTGCCCAGCTCCTCCGCGACGCGCGCGGCGACGCTGGTCGCGGCGAGCCTGCGCGGCTGCGTGACGCCGATCAGCGCGTCGACGCCGCGCCCCATCGCGAGCGCGATCTTCGGCAGCTGGGTCGTCTTGCCCGAGCCGGTCGCGCCCGCGACGACGATGACCTGGTGCTCGTGCAGCGCGACGGCGATGTCGCGCACGCGGGCCGAGATCGGCAGCGCCTCGGGGAACGAGATGGGGGACCCGCCGGACGCGGGCTCGTCGCGAGCCATGGTGCACCCGCTCTGCGGGCGCGGCCGCTTAGCATGGGTTTCGGGAGCCCAAGGCGCGAGTGTCGGAGTCCGAAGCGGAATTCGAGCTGATATGGGCTGAAGCGCAAGGAACCGGCGCTCGCGAAGAAGGGATCCCGAGACCCGTGCTTGGCACGTCGCCCCCTCCGCGCGTCAGCGGGCGGCGGCGTCGAGGAACGCGTACGCGAGGCGGACGAAGTCGCTCGGCGTGACGATCCCCACGAGCGCGCCGTCGGGGCGGATGATCGGGAAGCACCCGAGCCGCTGCTGGATCATCACCTTGCACGCGGTCGCGAGCGGCGCGTCGGGCGTGCCGGTGACGAGGTTGCGGCGCATGATCTCGCGCGCCGGCGTCGAGGCGTCGGCCGGCGTCATCGCCTCGCCCCCCGGCCCGACGCCGAGCCGCGCGCGCAGGTAGTCGGTGGGCGTGATGAGCCCGACGAGCTTCATCCCGGCCGTCACGATGGGGAGGTGATGAAAGTGAAAGCGATCCATCAGAGCGTCGAGGTCGCCGACGGGCTCGTGCTCGCCCATCGTGATCACCTTGCGCGTCATCACGTCCCCGACGACCCTCGGCGGCCAGTGCGGCGCCTCGCTGCTGACGAAGCTCATCGGGGCGATCGACTCGCCCGCGCGCCTCGGCGGGGGCGGCGGCGCCTTCGCGACGAGCTCGATGATCGACGCCGGCGGCAGCGACTCCGCCTCCGGCTCGACGTCCAGCGACACCTCGACGCTCGGAGCGCCGCCAGACGCTGGCGCGGGCTCCGCGAGCCCCGCCTCCCCGAGCGCAGGCGCGAGCCCAGCCGACGTCGGGGCAGCCGGCTCCGCGGCGGAGAGCGCGCGCAGCGTCGCCGTGTCCGGGCCCGGCACCGTCGGGCGGTCGAACACGTCGGGCGGCACCGAGACCGTGGGCTCGTCCTCGGGCGGCGCGGCGCTCATCTCCTCCTGGCTATCAGACATCCGCGCGCCGCGCGACGGGCTGGGGCCGCAGCCGGGACGGCGGCAGGCGCACGATGAAGTGGGTCGCTCGCTGCACGAGGACGGAGTGCGGCGCCTGCCCCGCCGGGACCAGCCCCGCGCGCTCGAAGACCTCGTGCCGGGCGTCGCTCGCGGACGCTACCTCGAGGTCGAGCAGCGCGTGCGACACGCCGTAGGTGACGACCAGGCCGTCGCGTCGTCGCAGGTAGCCGACGAGCGGGTGCGTGAGCACGCGCCTCGCCTCCGCCGCGTCCTCGAACCCCGGCAGCGTGGCCAGCGTCGCGCCCGTCCCCCTGGCGACGAGGCGCTCCTCTCCCTCCGGGGCCTCGCCGCGCCACCGGAGCTCCTCGAGGTGCTCTCCTCGCCACTCGGACGCGCACGCCCCGCGCACGCGATGCCACGGGAACCGCCACACATGCCTCGGCAGCGCGACGAACCTCGACCCCAGCGACGTCGCGACGAACCACACCGCCGACTCGCCCTCGCGCCGCACGTACGCGCGGTAGTTCGTCTGCTGGCACGTCAGCCTGATGAACGGCGCAAAGCCAACATAGAAACGAGTGTTCACGAAGCTGACGGCGGAGACGAGGGCGCGCGGCCGGCCCCCGAGCGTCACCACCTCGGGCTCGAACCCCTCGGGCAGCAGCCGGCGGAGCGCCTCGGGCGCGACGTCGTACGTCGTGATCGAGAAGTCGCGGAGCTCGGACGAGACGTCCGTCAGGCGCTGTCGCGCGGGCGCTCGCGGGTGGGCGAGCGGCGACGGCGACCGGCCGGGCGCGAGCAGCGAGCGCGGCGCGTCGTCGTCGAGGGGCACACCGATCGGTACCACATGCGAAACTCAGCGACCGACGGGCGTGAACACCGAGAGCCGCCGCACGTCCTCCTCGATGCGCAGCGCGTGGCCGACCGACGGGAACGCGCGCTGCTCGCAGTCGGTGCGCTCGCACAGCCGACAGGTGACGCCGACGTTCACGGCCGTCTCGTGCCCCTCGAGCTCGACGCCGTCGGAGTACACGAGCCGCTTCGCGTGCTCGACGCGGCACCCGAGGCCGATCGCCTGCACCGGGTGCTGCGCGTGGAACCCGCCCGCGTCCTTCTGGATGCTGCGCGCGATGCAGAAGTACGCCTCGCCGTCGGGCATCTTCGAGACCTGGATGCGGATCATCCCCGGCGTCATGAAGGCCGCGAACACGTTCCAGCGCGGGCAGGCGCCCGAGTACCGGGCGAACCGGATGCCCGACGCGGAGAAGCGCTTCGAGATGTTCCCCGCGACGTCGATGCGGATCATGTGCAGCGGCACGCCCTCGCGCCCGGGCCTGCGCAGCGACGTCAGCCGGTGGCACGCCTGCTCGAAGCCAACGCGAAAGCGCCGCCCGAGCACGTCGATGTCGTAGCGCTCCTCCTCCGCCGCAGAGCAGAACTGCCCGTAGGGCATCAGGAGCGCGGCGGCGAAGTAGTTGGCGAGCGCGGCGCGGGCGAGCGCCCTCGCCTCGTCGGTCGAGAGCATCGGATCGGCGACGATCCCGTCGATGACCTCGTGGTGCTCGAGCAGCGCGAGCTGGTGCGCGACCTGAAACTTGCGGCTCCGCGTCGGCAAGAGCTCCGAGAGGCGCAGGAGCCCCCGGCGCGCGTCGAACCGCCGCAGGATCCCCGGCTCGGCGCCGTGCGGCACGACCTCCACCGCGACGCCGTGGGCCTTGTGGAGATAGCCGATGAGGTTGCCGTACAGCTGCTCCCTGTCGAACCTCGCGCGGCGCCACAGCTCCTCCGCGGCCTCCTCGAGCTCGGGGAAGTGGTTGAGGTGGCGCTGGATGAGATCGCTCACCTCCTCGGACGGCAGCTGGAACCCCCGCGGCGCGCCCTCCTCGTCGCCCTCGTCGACGACGCGCCACGCGAGGTGCTCCGCGGAGCCGCGCGCCGCGGCGTACGCGCCGTACAGCGTGAGGATCGCGCGCGCGATGGTGGGCTGGCTCTGCAGCAGCTCGCGGACCTCGTGCTGCGTGAGGTGCAGCCCCTCGAACATCCGATCGCTGAAGGCCTCCATCAGATCGCTGACGAGCCGCGAGTCGTCGTCGACCGCGAAGCTGCCGAGGTCCATCTCGAACAGCTGCGCGAGCTTCACGAGCAGCGGCGCGGGCAGCGGGCGGCGGTGGTTCTCGATGAGGTTCAGGTAGCTCGCGCTGATGCCGAGCTTCTCTGCGAGCTGCTGCTGCGAGAGCCCGCCGCGCCGCCGCACCGCGCGCACCTTCGCGCCGAGCCGGGGCAGCTCCGGCGCGTCATTCTTCGCCTTGCGGGCCGTTGTCATTGACAGGCATTTACAGCATGACACATCGCGATTTACAACGTTTGACATCGCTTACAGGCTTCGTGCTCCGCGCGCTTGACCGAGTGCGTCAAAGGGCGCACCGTCCAGCCCGTGACGAACCTCCCGGACGGCGTGGTGCTCACCTCCCCGATCTCCCCCCAGCAGGCCGAGATCCTCACGTCCGCGGCGCTGTCGTTCGTCGCCGAGCTCGCGCGAGAGTTCCAGCCGCGCATCGACGATCTGCTCGCGCGGCGCCGGGAGCGACAGGCGCGGCTCGACGCGGGCGAGGAGCGCCTGCGGTTCCTCGACGAGACGGCGCACGTCCGCGCCGGCGACTGGAAGATCGCGCCCGTCCCCGAGGTGCTGCTCGACCGCCGCGTCGAGATCACCGGGCCGCCCGACCGCAAGATGATCATCAACGCGCTCAACTCGGGCGCGAGCGTGTTCATGGCCGACTTCGAGGACTCGAACGCGCCGACGTGGGCGAACCAGCTCGACGGCCAGATCAACCTGCGCGACGCCGTGCGCGGCACGATCTCGTTCGAGGGCGGGGGCAAGGCGTACGCGCTCGGCGAGCGCACGGCCACGCTGTTCGTGCGGCCCCGCGGGTTCCACCTCGTCGAGCGGCACATGCGGGTCGACGGGCGCGAGGTGCCCGGGTGCCTGTTCGACTTCGGCCTCTTCGCCTTCCACAACGCGACGGCGCAGCTGGAGCGCGGCGCGGGGCCCTTCTTCTACCTGCCGAAGATGGAGAGCCACCGCGAGGCCGCTGTGTGGGACGACGTGTTCTGCCGCACGGAGGCGCGGCTCGGCCTGCCCCACGGCACCATCAAGGCGACGGTGCTCATCGAGACGCTGCCCGCGGCGTTCGAGATGGACGAGATCCTCCACGCCCTCCGCGATCACTCGGCGGGCCTCAACTGTGGCCGCTGGGACTACATCTTCAGCTTCATCAAGCGACGCGCCGCCGACCGGGCCGCGCTGTTGCCCGACCGCGCCGAGGTCACGATGGACAAGGGCTTCTTGCGCGCCTATTCGCTGTTGCTCATCAAGACCTGTCACCGCCGCGGCGCGCACGCGATGGGGGGCATGGCGGCGCAGATCCCCATCAAGGGCGACGCCGCAGCCAACGACGCCGCCCTCGCGAAGGTGCGCGCCGACAAGCTGCGCGAGGCGACCGACGGGCACGACGGCACCTGGGTGGCCCACCCCGGGCTCGTGCCGGTCGCGAAGGCGGTGTTCGACGAGAGGATGCCGGGCAAGAACCAGCTCGGCGTCTCGCGCGACGACGTCTCCGTCTCCGAGGACGACTTGTTGCGCGTCCCGGACGGGCGGCGCACCGAGGCGGGCCTCCGCCACAACGTGCGCGTCGGTGTGCAGTACCTCGAGGCGTGGCTGCGAGGGTCGGGCTGCGTGCCGCTCTACGACCTGATGGAAGACGCGGCGACCGCCGAGATCTCCCGCGCCCAGGCGTGGCAGTGGCTGAGCTTCGGCGTCACGCTCGACGGCGGCCGCGAGGTCACGCGCGCGTGGTTCGAGGGCGTGGTCCGCGAGGAGCTGTCGAAGCTCCGCGAGGAGCTGGGCGCGGCGCGGTTCGACGCAGGCCGGTTCGCGGACGCGACGCGGCTGTTCGTGGAGATGTCGACCGCCGCGCGCTTCGAGGACTTTCTCACGCTGCCGGCGTACGCGCTGCTCGACCGAACCTTATCCCGACTTGTCACAACCGATCATTCCACGGAGCCACCGATCCATGACGAAGCCCATCACCAAGACCTACGGCGATCTCCAGGCGACCCGCTTCGCGGGCGTCACCCGCACCTACTCGCAGGCCGACGTCGAGCGGCTCCGCGGATCGTTCAAGGTCGAGTCGAGCCTGGCGACGCTCGGCGCCCGCCGGCTGTGGGAGCTGCTGCACAACCGTGACTACGTGCCGGCGCTGGGGGCGCTGACGGGCAACATGGCGGTGCAGCACGTCCGCGCGGGGCTGGAGGCCATCTACCTCTCCGGCTGGCAGGTGGCGGCGGACAACAACACCTCCGGGCAGATGTACCCCGACCAGAGCCTGTACCCCGTCGACAGCGTGCCGAACGTCGTGCGCCGGGTGAACGCGGCGTTGCGCCGCTCCGACCAGATCGAGAGCGCCGAGGGCAAGGTGACGCGCCACTGGCTCGCGCCGATCATGGCCGACGCGGAGGCCGGGTTCGGCGGGCCGCTGAACGCGTACGAGCTGATGAAGTCGCTCATCGAGGCGGGCGCGGCGGGCGTCCACTTCGAGGACCAGCTGGCGAGCGAGAAGAAGTGCGGCCACCTCGGCGGCAAGGTGCTCATCCCGACCTCGCAGTTCATCCGCACGCTGACGGCCGCGCGCCTCGCGGCCGACGTCGCCGACGTGCCGACGGTGCTCGTCGCGCGCACCGACGCCGACAGCGCGAAGCTGCTCACCTCCGACGTCGACGAGCGCGACCGGCCGTTCATCGAGAAGGGCGAGCGCACGCCCGAGGGCTTCTACCGGATCAAGAGCGGCATCGAGACGGCCATCGCGCGCGGCGTGGCGTACGCGCCGTTCGCGGATCTCGTGTGGTGCGAGACGTCCAAGCCCGACATCAAGGAGGCGAAGCAGTTCGCCGAGGGCATGAAGAAGGCGCACCCGGACAAGATGCTCGCCTACAACTGCTCGCCGTCGTTCAACTGGAAGAAGAACCTCGACGACGCCACGATCGCGAAGTTCCAGCGGGAGCTCGGCGCGATGGGCTACAAGTTCCAGTTCGTCACGCTCGCCGGGTTCCACGCGCTCAACCACTCGGTGTACACGCTCGCGAAGGGCTACGCGGAGCGCGGGATGGCCGCGTACTCCGAGTTCCAGCAGGCCGAGTTCGCCTCGGAGAAGGACGGCTACACCGCGACGCGCCACCAGCGCGAGGTGGGCACCGGGTACTTCGACGCGGTCGCCGAGGTGATCAGCGGCGGCAAGTCGTCGACGACCGCCCTGAAGGACTCGACCGAGGCCCACCAGTTCTTAGCTTGGGCGGGTCAGGCGTGAGCGCGTCCTCCGGGGCGCGCTCGGCGCGCGCCCGTCGAGCCCGTCGACCGGACATTCGGGTTAGGGTGCGCCCATGGAGCAGCTGAAGACCGCCGGCGCGCTGGGCTTCGTGCTCGCGTGCGCGCTCGCGTCGTGCGCGTCGAGCGGCACGGAGACACAGGGCGACGACACGCCGGCAGGCGGGAAGGCCGCGGGGGGCACCGCCGGCGC
The DNA here is from genome assembly GCA_020849655.1 of Polyangiaceae bacterium. Taxonomy (GTDB): domain Bacteria; phylum Myxococcota_A; class Polyangia; order Polyangiales; family Polyangiaceae; genus JADLFU01. The sequence continues at coordinate 35,554 of JADLFU010000012.1, forward strand.
CGCGGGCTCGAGCGCCGGCGGCGCGGCGGGAGCGACGACGGGCGGCGCGGCGGGGAGCGGCGGCGCGGGGAGCGGCGGCGCGGCGGGGAGCGGCGGCGCGGCGGGGGCGTGCAAGCTCGTGTCCCCGTACTCCAGCAAGAACGTTGCTTGCAACACGTGCGCGGAGCAACAGTGTTGTGAGGAGATCAACGGTTGCCTCGGCGAGGTCGTGTGCAACGACGTGTACGTCAACTGCATCCTCGCCTGCTCGCTCCTGTCGGGCGACGCGGGCAAGGCGGAGATCGACGCCTGCGTCGAGAAGTGCGGGCTCGACGCCCCGGACGGCAAGGCCGCCTACGAGAAGGCCACGGGGTGCGCCGAGACGAGGTGCGCGAGCGTCTGCGACTGACGCGCGCACCTCAGGATGGACTCCGGGCTCACAGAGGGAGCGTGAGGAGCGCCGTCTCGTTCGCGAGGAACTGGCCCGAGGCGCCCGTCGAGGTCTGCCCACCGAACACCACGATCCGGCCGCCCAGCACCACCATCGTGTGGGTGTCGCGCGGCACCGGCAGCGGGGGGCCGGCCGACCACTCATCCTTCGCGGGATCGTAGAACCAGCTGTCGGCGCGAGACTGGAAGCCGTTCCCGTCGTACTCCTCTCCCCCAGATACGAACACGCGGCCGTCCGGCAGGAGCACCGCGGCGAGCAGCGAGCGCGCCTGCGGCAGCGGCGCGACCAGGCCCCAGGAGTCGGTCGCCGGGTTGTAGCGGTACACTTTCACCGTGCCCACGCTCGCGCTGTACCCGCCGAGCGCGAGGACCGAGCCGTCGAGGAGCTTCACGAGGCGCGGCGAGAACATCGGGAACGCCGGCGCCGGCGCCGACCACGCCGCGCCCGCCGGATCGAGGCGCTCGGAGGTCTCGATGTCGACGCCGGCGCCGTCTCCGCCCCCGGCCACGAGCACCGAGCCGTCGTCCAGCGTCAGCATCCCCGCCGCGACGCGCGGCACCGAGAGGCTCGGCCCGGTCGACCAGGTGCCGAGCGCGATGTTCCAGATCTCGCTCGTCACTTCCATCGCTGACGCGCCGGTCGCGACGACGATCCGATCCCGGGACGGGCCGAACCGCGCCGCCCTGGCCATCGACCTCGACTTCTGCGGTGGGCTCGATGTCTGGAAGCCGCCCGCAGCCCAGCGATAGGACTCCGGCGTCGCGTACGCGCTGCCGAAGAGCGCCGTGCCGTCGCTCTCCCCGCACTGCCAGCCCTCCACCAGCACGTTCACGAGCGGCGCCGTCTGGGTCACGGTCAACGTCGTCTTGTCGAGCAGCTCGCAGGCGTCGACGGGGACGTTCCCGCCCATGGCCTTGTCATGGTAGGAGCCTTGACAGATCAACAGCTTCCCGAGGGAAGGCAGATCGATCCATTGCGCGCCGCTGCGGGCCAGCATCGTCCCCACCGCGGTGAACGCGCCGCTGCCCGCCGAGCCGCTCGCGCCTCCCTGGCCGCCGCCCCCTCCTCCGCTGCCAGCGCTTCCGCCGCCGGCACCCGCCTGGCCCGCCCCGCCGCTGCCCCCCGCGCCGCTGTTGCCAGCCTCGCCGCCGGCGCCACTGTTGCCAGCCTGGCCTCCCGCACCGCTGTTGCCAGCCTGACCGCCAGCGCCGCTGTTGCCAGCCTGACCGCCCGCACCGCTGTCGCCAGCCTGACCGCCAGCGCCGCTGTTGCCAACCTTGCCCCCGGCTCCGCTGTTGCCAGCCTGACCGCCAGCGCCGCTGTTGCCAGCCTGGCCGCCCGCACCGCTGTTGCCAGCCTGACCGCCAGCGCCGCTGTTGCCAGCCTGACCCCCCGCGCCGGCCTGACCGCCGGCGCCGCTGTTGCCAGCCTTGCCGCCTCCGGCCCCCGCCTGACCGCCCGCTCCGCCGCTCGCGCCCGAGGCGCCACCGGCACCGCCCCCGGCGCTGCCACCCCGCCCGCCCTCGGCGCCCCCCGCCCCGGCGGCGCCGCCCGTCGGCGGCTGGAGCGCCTGGGTCGTGTCGACGAAGTCAGGCAGCGTCCCCGGGTCGACGTCGATCGGGGCGCACCTCCCGCCGTCGCACGTCTTGCCGTCCACGCACTCGACGCGCTCACACTGCCCTTGCAACGAGAGCTGCAGCAGCTTCGTCTTGCCATCCACGAAGCCGAGGCGCGCCTCGCGCGTGATCGAGCGAGACTCGTCGGCGCGGTGGGCGATGACCGTGTACCTGACCGGGTCCGACGTCGGGCCGTCGTCGTTGACGAAGGTCAACGTCGCGGGGAGCGTGACCGCGCCGGGCACGCCGTACGTCCGCCCGAACCGCGTGACGCCGCCCCGCTGCGCGCGGATCTCGAGGCGATCCGTGCCGGCGAGGGCGGCGTCGTCGGCCCGCACCGCCAGCACGAGCGCCGTCGGCGCGCTCTGCTCGCAGTGAACCGCGCCGATCGCGCACGCGACCGCGACCAGCTTCCCCTTGACGCGCATGGTGAGCCCCGGAGCCTACCAGGGCGCGCCGCGGGCACCAGTCCTCCGTTGCTCCCACGCGCCAACGCGCGCATGGCAGCGGCGTCGATGGTCGAGACCTCCGCCCTGCCGCTGTCACCGCGCGTGGGGCTGGGCGTCGCGGCGTTGAGCGCCTGCCTCTTGATGATCGAGGTCGCGCTGACGCGCGTGTTCTCGGTCACCATCTGGTACCACTTCGCGTTCCTCGCGATCTCGGTCGCCCTCTTCGGCGCCGGCGCGGCGTCGGTCGCGCTGTACCTGGGCCAGCGTCGCCTGGATCCGTCGCGCACCTCGCGGACGCTGTCGATCGCGTGCGCCGTGCTCGCCGCCGTCATCGTGGGCGCGGAGCTCGTGCTGGTGCAGGTGTCGTCGCGCTGGACGGAGGCGCTGCTCGGCGAGGTCGGCAAGCTGTCGTTGATCTTCGCCGCGGGGGCGGCGCCGTTCGTCGTCGGAGGGTTCGCGATCGGCCTCGCGATGACGCGGCACGCGGCGCGCGCGCACGCGCTGTACGCCTGGGATCTGCTCGGCGCGGCGGTCGGGTGCCTCGCCGTCATCCCCGCGATGGACGCCGTCGACGCGCCGCGCGTGGTCGTCGCGACCGCCGCGCTCGCGGGCCTCGCCGGCGTCGCGCTGTCGGGGGGCGGACCCGGACCAGCGTGGCCGCGTGGGCGCGCGCTCGGGCTCGGCGTCGCGGCGCTCGTCACCGCGGCGCTCCTCGCGGCGCCCGGCGCGTTCCGCGTCCGCTTCGCGAAGGGGGAGCGCCTCGACGCGCTGCGGCCCGAGTTCAACCGGTGGAACTCCTACTCGATGGTGACGGTGCTCGCGCAGCATGAGTTTCGCGGCTGGGGGATGAGCCCGAGGTACCGCGGCCCGCTGCCGGAGCAGAAGGCGGTGCTCATCGACTTGAACGCGCTGACGATGCTGACGCGGTTTCATGGCGACCTCGGCGAGGTGACGAGCGGCCTGTACGACGCGACGGCCTTCGTCCACCAGGTGCGCCCCGCGCCCGCGGAGGCGTGCGTGATCGGCGCCGGCGCAGGCAAGGACGTGCTCGCCGCGCTCGCGTCGGGCGCGCGGCACGTCACCGCGATCGAGCTGAACCCGCTCGTCGCGAACGGCGTCGTGAGGGGCGCGTACCGCACCTACGCGGGCGGACTCTACGACCGGCCCGACGTCACGCTCCGCCTCGGCGACGGGCGCGCGGCGCTCCGCGACACGCCGCGCGACCTCGATCTCGTGCAGCTCAGCATGGTCGACACCTCGGCCGCGACCGCCGCCGGCGCGTACGCGCTCAGCGAGAACAGCCTGTACACGGTCGAGGCGTTCCACGACTACCTCTCGCACCTGCGACCTGGCGGGCTGCTGTCGGTGTCGAGCGTGAGCCTCCCAGGCCTCGCGGGCGGGCAGCGCCTCGTGGCCCTCGCGCGCGCGGCGGTGCTCGCGGACGGCGGCGCGCCCGCCGACAGCGTCGTCGTCGTCAGCGCGCCGTGGCTCGCGCTGCCGGACGCCGTCTTGCACACCGTGATCGTCAAGCGGGGCGCCCTCACCGCCGACGAGCGAGACCGCGCGCGCCGACGCGCCGACGAGCTCGGGTTCCAGCTCGCGTACGCGCCGGGCCAGCCCCCGCCGAGCGCCGGCAGCGAGCGCATGATGGCGACGATCCTCGGCGCCCGCGACGACGCCGAGCTCGCTCGCGCGCTCGCCTCGTGGCCCGTCGACGTCGCGGCGACGACCGACGATCGCCCGTATTTCTTCTATCAGAACCGCCTCGGCGATCTGTGGCGGATGGTCGCGCCGTCGGCGAACACCCAGGCGTACCCCTTCGGCAACGGCCTCTTCGTCCTCGCGAAGGTGCTGCTGATCTCCGCCGTGATGGTGCTCGCGTGCATGCTCGCGCCGCTCATGCTCCGCGCGCGCGAGGGCGGGGGCACCGGAGGACACGCAGGGGACGTGGGCTTCGTCGCGCTCCTCGGCGTCGGGTTCATGGCCGTCGAGATCGGCATGGTCCAGCGCGTGACGCTGTACCTCGGGCGCCCCTCCGACGGGCTCGCCGTCGTCCTCTTCGTGCTGCTGTCGGCCGGCGGGCTCGGCAGCGCGGCGGCGCGGCGCGTGCTCACGGCGGCCGGCCCCGCGCGCCTCGTCGTCGCGCTCCTGTCCCTCGTCGCGTACCTGCTCGTCGTGTCGCAGTCGGGGCTGCTCGCGCGGGTGTTCTCGGCGACGCTCACGTGGTCGCTGGGCGCGCGGCTCGGCGTCGCGTGCGCGCTGCTCGCCCCGCTCGGCGCGCTCCTCGGTGCAGCGCTGCCGACGTGGCTCGCCGCCGTCGCCCGTCGCGCGCCCGATCGGGTGCCGTGGCTGTGGGGCGTCAACGGCGCCGCGAGCGTGCTCGGCTCGGCGCTGGCGACGCTCGTCGCGATGCACGCCGGCATCTCCGGCGCGCTCTGGCTCGGCGTCGCCGCGTACGCCGCCGCGGCTGCGCTCGCGTGGGCCGGGCGCGGGCGCGTCTCCGTTGCGGCGGTCCCGGCCCTTCGATAGCGTCCGCCCCGCCTTGCCCTCTCGCCCCTCGGCCCGCTGATGCTCGGCCTCCTCGACTCGGCCCGCATCGTCGCCGATGCGACGGTGTACCGGCTGAAGAAGCGAGAGATGGGCAACCTCGTGACGAGCGCGACCCTCGCCCTCGGCCTCTCGCTGCCGCTCCGCGACGTCGCGCACCGCGTGGCGTTCGGCCTCGCGCTCAACGTGTTCGTCTACCTCGTCAACGATCTGTTCGACGTCGAGATCGACCAGCGCGCCGAGGGGCGCGACGTCGAGCGCACGAGGTTCCTCGCGGCGCACCTCGGCGCGGGCGTGCAGGGCGCGGCGCTCGTCCTCGGCGCGTGCGCGGCGCTCGCGGCGGCGCACGGCCGAGACCTGCTCGTCGTGCTGGGGGTCAACGTCGTCGTGATCGTGCTGTACTCGCGGTGGCTGAAGCGACGGCCCGTCCTCGATCTGCTGTCGATGGCGACCTGGGGCACGTCGATGGCGCTGGTGGGCTGCCCGCTCGACAGCCGGCCCGGCTGGGCGATGGTGGGTTTGTTGGCGATCCTTTGTATGGTCACCGAGGGCGTGCAGGTCATCCGCGACGCCGAGACGGACGCCGCCGCGGGCGTGCGGACGACGGCGGCCGCGCTCGGCGTGGTGCGGGCGGCGGCGCTCACCCGCGCCCTCGTCCTCGCGGCGTCGGTGTACGCGACCCTGACGCTGGACGTCATCGTCGGGCCGCTCCTGTCGCTGGGGCTCTTCACGCGGCTCGACACCGCCCACGCGAACCAGAGCTGGGACCGCCTGCGCCTCTTGTTCGGCGTCGGCTGGCTCCTGATCGTCGGCCACTTTCACCTGGCGGGCCGCCTCACCGGGGCGCTGTCATGAGCCGCGGCCGGTTCTGGCTGGCGGCGGCGCTGCTCTGGTGCGTGCACCTCGGCGTGATGCTGTACATGTCGCCGCCGTCCGTCATCCTCGGCCCGGCGCCGCTCATCAGCTTCGACTGGTCGACGCACTACGAGCAGTGCAAGCGCGCCGTCGAGTCGTTCACGGCGTCGGGGCGCGGCTGGATGTGGGACCCGCAGCTCCTCGCCGGCCAGCCCTCCGGGGCCATCTTCGACGCCGACAACAAGGGGTTCGAGCTCTGGTGCCTTGCGCTCGTGAAGCTGGGGGTGCCCTTCGACCGCGCGTTCAACCTGTTCATCTGGGCGGCGCTCGGGGCGGTGTTCCCTTGTGTGCTGCTCGGCGCACGCCTGCTCGGCCAGCGCCCCCGCGCGGCGCTGGTCGGGGCGGCCCTCGCGTGTTGTGTCTGGTGGTTCGACGGCTTCAGCCACTGGCTGTGGTTCGTCGGGATGATCTCCTGGGGCGTCGTCTCGTACGCGTGGCTGGTGCCGCTCGGGCTCTTCGTCGCGTACCTGCGCGACCGCCGCCCCTGGCAGGTCCTCGTCCTCGGGCCGGCCCTCGCCGCGGCGCACACCGTGCATCCATATGTGTTCTTCGTGCTCGCCCCGCCGATGCTCACAGCCTACGTGCGCGCGCGCGCGTCGCTGTCGAGGCGGGAGCACGCGCTCGTCTGGGGCGCGGCCGCGGTGACCGTGCTCGCGAACGCGTGGTGGCTGCGGGTCGCCTTCAGGTTCTGGCACTACATCCTCGACAGCGGCTACTACCTCGACGCCCGACCCACGTTCCTCCTCTGGGACTGGCTCGCGATCACGAAGGAGCCCTGGGTGACCGGCGTCGTCGCGAACCTCACGTCGTTCCGGTTCGTCGCGCTCGGGGCGGGCGCCGTCGCGCTCGTGCTCGCGCGGCGCGCGCGCGACGCGCGGCTGGTGTGGCTGGCCGTCGCGACGGGCGTGCCGCTGTTCATCGCGTACGTGGGCGGCGTGACGCCGCTCTTGCGCCAGGTGCAGCCGTACCGGTTCATCCTGCCGCTCGTGATGCTGGCGGCCGTGCTCGCCGGCGGCGCCATCGACGAGCTGTGCGGGCCGGTGTGGCAGGCCGTGCGCGAGCGCGGCGCGCCGGGGCTCGCGCTCCTCGCCTCGTCGCTCCTGGGCGCGCCGAGGCTCGCGCGGGACGTGCAGTATTTCGTCCCCCAGCTCGTGCCAACTCATGACAAGCCGCTCCCGCTGCCGCCGCCGAACGTGAGCGGGCCGCTCGAGCTCGGCCTCCCCGGCTGGCCCAAGCCCTTCGACTTTCGACACACCCCGGACGACAAGGCCCCCCTGCTCGAGCGGTTCATCACCGCGCACGACGACGGCCGGAGCCGCTGGCTGCTCGAGTGGTGGATGAGCGGGGAGCAGGCCGCGGGGCGCACCCGCGCGCAGGTGCTGGGCGGGTTCCGCGAGATCAACCTCGCGCACTCGGACGCCAACTTCTTCCGTGTCCACGAGGACGGCAAGCCGATCGATCCCGAGGCGTTTCGCCGCTACGCGGAGGCCTTCAACGTCGGCTGGGTGGGGCTCGTCCTGCCCTACCCGAGCGTCGAGGAGCGGCGTGATCTGCTCGAGCCCGTCGTCGGCCCGCCCGGCGCGCGCTGGTACCGGGTGAGGCTCGCGCCGTCGTGGATCGTGGGCGGCGGACCGGGCGTCGTCACCGCGGTCGCCGACCGCATCACCGTGCGAGGCTCGGCGGGAGGATCCCTCGTGCTGAAGTACCACTACCTCGAGACCCTGCGCTGCCGCCCGGGGTGTACGCTGCGACGCGTGCCGAGCCCGCTGACGCGCGTCGGGTTCATCGGGGTCGACGGCGCGCCGGCCGACTTCGAGATCTACAACCCATGAGCGGCGTCGACGCGCTCGTGATCGGCGCGGGCCCCGCGGGGTGCGCGGCCGGCGTCACGCTCGCGCGCTCCGGGCTGCGCGTGACGGTGGTGGACCGCGCGACGTTCCCGCGGCCGAAGACGTGCGGCGACGCCCTCTCGAACAAGGCGCTCGAGATCGTCGACGCGCTCGGCGCGGGGCCCGCGCTCCGCGACGCGCCGCACGCCGACGTGCACGGCGCGCTCGCGGTCTTGCCGGGCGGCGCGGCCATCCCGCGCGACTACGGGGCCGCGCGCGGCAGGATCGTCGGTCGGCTCGACCTCGACGCCCTCCTGGTCGACGCGCTCGCCCGCTCGGGCGCGACGGTGGAGCAGGGGGTCACGGCGGACGATCTGCTCATCGAGGCCGGCCGCGTCGTCGGCGCCCGCGTCTCCGGCGGTCCGCGGCGGGCCCGCGTCGTCGTCTGCGCGGACGGCCCGGGGACGCTCGCGACCCGCGCGCTCGGCGCCCCTCGACCGCACGGCCGCCACCTCGCGATCTCGGCCACCGCGTATTTCGAGGGCGTGGAGGGCGCGCTCCGCGAGGGGTGGAGCGAGCACTGGTTCGATCGCGCGCTGCCGCGCGGCTACGGGTGGATCTTCCCGCCGGTCGACGGTGTGAGCAATGTTGGGGTGTACCTGCGACGGGACGGCTACGACGCGCGCGGCGCGCCGCTCTCGCGGCTCCTCGAGGAGTTCCTCGCGCGACACGCGGACCGGTTCGCGCGGGCGCGGCGCGTCGGGCAGGTGCGCACGTGGCAGCTGCCGCTCTCGGATCTGCGCGCGCCGACCGGCATGCCCGGCCTCCTGACCGCGGGCGACGCCGGGCGCCACGTCGACCCGCTCACCGGCGAGGGCATCTGGCAAGCGCTGCGCAGCGGCCAGCTCGCGGCCGAGATCGCCGTCGAGGCGCTCCGCCGGGGCGAGCTCGACGACGCCGCGGTGCGCCGCCACCGCGCCAGGGTCGCGCGCGAGATCGACGCGCCGGCCGAGCTGCGCGGGCGCGTGCAGGACGCGATGCACGTGCTCGTCTCGACGGGCCTCTGTCGCGCGCGCGCGGTGCAGGCGTGCCTGCGGTGGGGCTACGGAGGGGGCGCGCTCGAGGTGTCGAAGACCGTCGGCGCGTGAGGCGTCAGACCCAGTGGACCTCGGAGACCGTGTCGACGTCTCCGTCGCGTCCCCCGCTGAGGATGCGGTGGCGCACGTGCTTGCCACCCGCGAATTCCACGAGCGCCTCGCCGCTCGCGACCACCTCCTGCCACATCGTGCGGTCGAAGCCCGCGCACCCCGTCCACTCCGCGCGCGCGAACCCGGTGTCGCGGTGGCGCACCTGGAGCGTGCCCGTGTCGTAGTAGGTCGAGAAGAAGCGTGAGGCCCCCGCGAACACCGTCTCGGGTGACACGAGGCGCATCACGAGGCGGTACACGCCCGCGGTGTCCTGGCGCATGCACTCGTGCGCCACCTGCCGCACCAGCTCCGGCCCGCCCTGCGCGCCGGCGAGCACGCCCTGCCACATCGCCTTGTACCAGCCGATCGGGTACCAGCCGCCCGCGACGATCTGGCCGTAGCGGAGGGGATCGCCGATCTCGGGCGCCATCGCGCCGACGCAGCGCTCTCGCGCCCCCGCGCCGCGCAGCGACTCGACGGCGTTCATCACCGATCGGAAGCTCACTCCCTTCACGCGAGGAGGTCTCTCCTGCACGGTCGGGGAGGCTACTCCATCTCGCGGGAGACGGTGGCCGCCGTCGGTACTAGGCTCGCGCGATGTCGAGAGCCTTGACGCTCGTCGCGCTCGTCTCGGTCGCGGCGTGCGGCGCGAGCGACGCGACGAGCCCCCCGGTCGCCGCGGGCGGCGCGCCCGGCGCGGGCGGGGCGGCTGGCGCCGCGGGCGTGACGGTCGCGGGCGCCTCCGGTGCGGCGGGGTCTGCCGTGTGCGTCGCGTGTGACGCGTACGGCGACGAGGTCACGCAGGTGCCCGTCCCCCACCCTGCGCTCCTCGAGCTGTCCGGCGTCGTCGCCAGCCGCGCGCGCGCCGGCGTGTTCTACGCCCACAACGACTCGGGGGACACGGCCAGGTTCTTCGCGTTCGACAGGAGCGGGGCCGCCGCCGGGGAGTTCGTCGTCGCGGGCGAGGCCGCGACCGACTGGGAGGACGTCGCCGCGGGCCCTTGCGACGCGGGAGCGTGCCTGTTCTTCGCCGACATCGGCGACAACGACGCGAAGCGCGCCGAGGTCTGGCTCGTGAAGGTCACCGAGCCCGCGCCGCCGTCCGAGCCCGGCGCGCCGACGGTGCTCGCCGGCGAGCGTGTGAGGTTCGTGTATCCCGACGGGCCCCACGACGCCGAGACCCTGCTCGTCCACCCGGTGACCGGCGACGCGTACGTCGTGACCAAGTCGGAGACGGGCGCGAGCGCCGTCTATCGCCTCGCCGCGCCGCTCGCCGCGGGCCCGGCGCGCGAGGCGACGAAGCTGACGACGCTCCAGCTCCCCGCGGGGGGCAGCCTGCTCGCGACGGGCGGCGACGTGCACCCGTGCGCGGAGAGGTTCCTCTTGCGCACCTACAGCCGCCTCTACGAGTACCGCGCGCCGCCGGGCGAGCCCTTCGAGCGCGCGTTCGACGCCTCGCCCACGACGCTGCTCACGGACTTCGACGAGCTCCAGGCGGAGGCGGTCGCGTACCTCCCCGACGGCCGCGGGTTCGTCACGGGCACGGAGGATCCGCTGAAGAAGTCTCCTCGCGCGCTGCGCCTCCGCGCCTGCGAGTGAGGCGCCGACCGCTCACCGCGCGACGCCGGGATCGCTGTACACGATGGGCGCGTCGGGCCAGAGGCGCCTCGCGCCGCGCCGCGCGACGTCGAAGGCGGAGACGGCGGGCTCCGAGAGATCCCACTCGACGACCATCTTGTCTCCGTCGTGGCAGCCGAAGCTGGTCGAGAGGCAGACGCGCGACGCGTCCTCGACCGCGAGCCCCTCGCGCACGACGTCGTGCCCGTAGATGGCCGTCGTCAGCGCAGGCCCGAGCGCCCGCAGAAACGCGCGCGCCCGCTCGCGCGTGGTCGAGCGCGCCCACAGGATCGCGCCGAGCACCGAGCGGGACGTCACCGACTCCGCGTCGAGCCCCGCGAGCGACCCGAGCTCCACGCGCTCGACGTCGTCGCGCGACGAGATGTTCGCGTGGGGCGCCGCGTGCAGCATGCAGATCCGCGCGCGCGGCGCGACGGCGACGAGCGGCCACGTCCGCAGCCACGCGCGCACCTCCGACGAGCGGCGCGCGCCCATCAGCTCCTCGAGGCGCGCGGCCTCGTCCGTGAAGAATTTCCCCACGGTCGGACCGCCGACGTGCGCGTGCTCGTGGTTGCCGAGCAGGTACACGACCTGGCCAGGGAACTGCCGCTGCAGCCGCTCCGCCCGTGACAGCACCTCGGCCGAGTCGCCGTGGTAGTAGCTGCCGAGCTGCGCGGGCCACTCGTCGGGATCGAGCTCCGGGCCGTGCACGAGATCGCCCGTCACGACGAGGAACGCGTCCTCGCGCGCGGCGTGGAGCTCGAGGAACCTCCGCTCCACCGCGAGCCAGTCGGCGACGTTCCCCTGCAGATCGGTCGCGATGAGCAGCGTGCCGCGCGACGGCAGGTCCACGACGCGCGCCACTCAGCGCCCCTCGTCCTGCAAGAAGGGCGCGTACGCGCGCGCGCGATCGGCCGCGATGTCCGCCAGGATCGCGAGGACGTCCTCGTGCCCTCCCGCGGTCGCGCGCTCGTGGTTCTCGCGGGTGATGCGGTCGGTCACGCTCTCGGGGCGCGGCGCCGCGAGCAGCCGCGCGAGCTCCTCCGGGCCGCCGGAGAAGAACTGCGATCCGCGCGGCCTCGACCGGTGGACCGCGTCGAGCACCGCGAGGCGGATGAGCTGGATCATCGGGTCGGGCGCGCGACGGAACAGCGGCACGAGGCGCGACGGCGTGTCGATCCCGTACGGTAGCTCCGGGTGGAACGCCGCGTGAACGAAGATCGGTCGGCGGGCCGACCGCGCGCTCCTCTCCTCCGCGTGCGCCGAGCCCATGCGCGAGAACTCCGCCGCCCCGAGCGTCACCAGCGGGAAGACGATCTGCGCGACCTCGATCTCCTCGCGCGGCGCGAGCTCCGCCTCGATCTCGTGGAGCGTCGCGGAGACGTCGGTCGACAGCGACACGCGCCGGACGCTCGCGCCCTGTGCCCGCGCCGGCCCCGCGTACGGGCACACGTTCAGCCCCTCGATGATCTCCGCGTTGAACCGCGCGTGCACGCGCAGCACCTCCGCGATGAAACCGGGCTCGTCCCGCACCCGGTCGTCATACCCGCGCGACACGAAAAATAGCGCTTGAAGTTCTGATGTTGAAAACTATATTCAACTGCACGATGTACGTCTGCCTGTGCAAGGGAGTCTCCGACCGCGCGATCCGGGGCTGCATCCGCCGGGGCGCGGGCACCGTCGGCGCGGTCGGCGCGGAGTGCGGCGCGGGCACCGACTGCGGCTCCTGCCGCGGCATGATCGCGGACCTGATCGAGGAGGAGCAGGAGCAGAGCGGCGTACACATGCACCTGCCCGTGCTGGCGTCGCAGCTGGCCTGACGTGGTAAGGCGGGCGCGATGAAGCGCCTCGCCCTCGGCACCTGCTCGCTCACCGCGGTCGTGGGGGCGCTCGCGCACCTCGGGTGCGCTTCGAGCGCGCCGCCGCCCGAGCACGCGCGGGAGCACCGTCACCACCGGCACGAGGCGTTCGGCAGCTGCAAGGACGCGCCCGCGGCCTCCACGTCGGCGTCCGCGGCCCCGCCCGGCTACAAGGGACACGGCGCGAGCAGCGTGCCGCCCGAGGTGCTCGCGAAGTACCCGCCGGAGCCGCTCGCGCCCGAGGTCGCGCGGCGCATCCAGGCGATGCTCGATCTGCGGCCCCCGTCGGCGGGCGCGCTCTCCCCCGACGGCAAGCGGCTGTTCTTCAACTGGGCGATCACCGGCGTGCAGCAGGTGTTCCGCGTCGACGGGGCCGGGAGGTTCCCCACGCAGCTCACGGGAGGCGAGGACGTGACGACGCTCCTCGCCGTCACGCGCGACGGCAAGCAGGTCGTTCTCGCGCGCGACCGGAAGGGCGAGGAGAACCCCGGCCTGTACCTCCAGGACGCGCTCCGCGGGGGCGAGCTCACGGTGGTGCAGCACAAGCCCGGCGTGCAGACGCACTTTCAGGCGCTCGGCGCCGACGGCCGCTCGATCTACTTCACGGCCAACGACAAGAAGCGCGACTCGTACGTCGTCTACCGCTACGACCTCGTCGAGCGGCGATCCGAGCCCGTCGTCGAGGCGGACGGCCTGTGGCGCGTGGTCGACACGACGGCGGAGGGCGCGTTGCTCCTGCAGAAGGCGACGGGCGCGCTGTCGTCCGAGCTCTGGGAGTGGTCGCCGAAGACGAAGCAGCTCGCGCCGCTGCTCGGGCAGGGCGAGGCCGAGGAGTACAGGGCCGCGTGGGGACACGGCGGGGAGGTGCTCGTGCAGACCTCGAAGCTCGGCGATTTCAGGCGCCTGTACACGCTCGCCGGCGGCAAGCTGACGCCGATCACCGAGGAGCGCCGCGCGGACGTCTCGGGGTTCAGCGTCGATCCGGCGAAGACGCGCGTCCTCTACCAGGTCGACGACGGCGGGCGCACGCGACTGTTCGCGATGGACGCGCGCACGAAGAGGCCCCTCGCGCTGCCGAAGCTGCCCGAGGCCGATCACGTCAACGCGGGCGCGACCACGCCCGACGGCCGCTTCACCACGCTCAGCGTCGACGACGGCGCGGGGCCGCGGCGGGCGTACGTCATCGACTGGAAGACCGGGAAGGCCGAGCCCTGGCACCAGCCGAGCGCGCCCGAGCTCGCGACCGAGTCGTTCGCGAAGGCGGAGCTCGCGCACTACCCCGCGCGCGACGGCGCCTCGATCCCCGCGTGGGTGCGCAAGCCCGCGCGCTGCCCCGACGATCCTTGCGCCGTCGTCGTGCACTTCCACGGCGGGCCGGAGTCCCAGGCGCGGCCAGGGTTCAGCGCGAGCGCGCAGATGTGGGTCGACGCCGGCTTCGTGTACGTCGAGCCGAACGTGCGCGGCTCGGACGGCCTCGGCAAGGCGTGGCTGCACGCCGACGACGGGCCGAAGCGCCTCGACGTGATCACCGACATCGAGGACGCGTCGAGGTGGGTGAAGAAGGCGTTCGAGCGCAGCGGCAAGGCCCCGAAGGTCGGCGTCTACGGCGGCAGCTACGGCGGCTACTCGACGCTCATCGGCATGACGATGTTCGCGGGCGCGTACGACGCCGGCGTCGACGTCGTCGGCATGTCGAGCCTGGTGACGTTCCTCGAGAACACCGCGCCGTACCGGCGTCAGCTGCGCATCAGCGAGTACGGAGATCCGGTGAAGGACCGGGAGGCGCTGCTGAAGCTCTCGCCGATCACCCACCTCGACAAGCTGAAGGCGCCGCTGCTCATCCTGCAGGGCGCGACCGATCCGCGCGTGCCCGCGGGCGAGGCCATCCAGCTGCACGACGCGCTCGCGGCGAAGGGCGTCTCGACGAAGCTGATGATCTTCCCGAACGAGGGCCACGGCGCGCAGCGGCGCGAGAACCAGGCGCTGATGCTCGGGCACTCGATCGCCTTCATGAAGAAGCACCTGCAGGGTCGATGACGCTCGCGCGGCTCGCCGTCTTCTTCGTCTTCTTCCTCAGCGGCTTCGCGGCGCTCGTCTACCAGGTCGTGTGGCAGCGCTCGCTGTTCGCGATCTACGGCATCAACCTCGAGTCCGTGACGGTGATCGTCACGGCGTTCATGCTCGGCCTCGGCCTCGGCAGCCTCGCGGGCGGCGCGCTCTCGAAGGAGCCGCGGCGGCCGGTCCTGCTCCTGTTCGCGGCGGTCGAGGCGAGCATCGGCGCGTTCGGGCTCGTGTCGCTGCCGCTGTTCCACCGGGTGGGAGAGGCGACGCTCTCGCTGCCGCCGCTCGCGACCGCCGGCGTGACGTTCCTGCTCGTGCTCGCGCCGACGCTGCTGATGGGCTCGACGCTGCCGCTGTTGACCGCGCACCTCGTCCGGCGCTCGGGCAACGTCGGCAAGTCGGTCGGCGCGCTCTACTTCGTCAACACGCTCGGCTCCGCGCTCGCGTCCGTCGCCGCCGTCGCGCTGCTCTTGCCGCGGCTGGGGCAGGCGCGCGCGGTGCTCGTCGCGGCCGTCGTCAACTGGGTCGCGGCGGCGATCGTCGGCGGGTTCGCCGTCGTCGAGCGCAAGGGAGCGCGCGAGGCGTGAGCTTCTCGCTGTCGCTCTGGGTCGCGGGCCTCGCCGGGTTCGTCGCGCTCTCGTACGAGATCCTCTGGTACCGGGCCTACGGCATCGTCTCGCGCAGCATGCCGGCGACGTTCGGCTGGCTGCTCGGCGCGTACCTCGCGGGGGTCGCGCTCGGCTCGCTCGGCTCTCGCGCGTTCTGCCACGACGACGCGCGCGCCGAGCGGCGCAGGCTGCTGCCGGTGGCGGTGTTCGTGTACCTCGCGAACGTCGCCTCCTTCCTCGTGGTGCCGGCGCTCGCGCGGCTGGTCACGTCGGTCAAGTGGCAGCTCTCGCTGCCGCTCGTCGCGCTCGCCGCGGGGCTGCTCGGCGCGGTGCTCCCGCTCGCGAGCCACTTCGGCATCCGCCCCGACGATCGCGCGGGCGCGCGCCTCTCCTACGTCTACGTCGCGAACATCGCGGGCTCGTCGCTCGGCAGCCTCGCCACGGGGTTCCTCCTGCTCGAGCACCTGTCGCTGCGCGGGGCCCGCGTCGCGCTCTCGGTGGCGGGCCTCGCGCTCTTCGCGCTGAGCGGCGCGACCGCGACCTCGACGGCGCGCGGCAGGCTCGCGGTCACGGGCGTCGCCGCGGTGACGCTGCTCGCGACCGCCGCGACGAGCCGCGCGGTGTTCGAGCAGGTGCACGAGCGGCTGTTCTTTCGCAAGGCCTTCACCGCCGACAAACGCTTCGACGCGCTCGTGGAGAACCGCCACGGCGTCATCGCGGTCACCGACGGCAAGGTGTACGGCGGCGGCGTCTACGACGGCATCCTGAACGTCGGGCTGCGAGACGATCCGAACTGGGTGTTCCGCGCGTACGCCCTCGGCGCCTACCACCCCGCGCCGAAGCGCGTGCTGATGGTCGGCCTCGCGTCGGGCGCGTGGGCGCGCATCATCGCCGGCCTGCCCGGCGTCGAGAGGCTCACGGTCATCGAGATCAACCCCGGCTACCTCGACCTCATCCCGCAGGTGCCGATCGTGGCGCCGGTGCTGAAGGATCCGAAGATCGAGATCGTGATCGACGACGGCCGCCGCTACCTGCAGCGCCACCCCGGCGCGCGCTGGGACGCCATCGTGATGAACACGACGTGGCACTGGCGCGGTCACTCGACGAACCTCCTGTCGGCGGAGTTCTTCGAGGTCGTGCGCGCGCGGCTCGCGCCGGGCGGCGTGTTCATGTTCAACACGACGCTCTCCGAGCCGGTGATGAAGACGGCCGCGGTGTCATTTCCCCACGCGCAGCGCCTGTACAACTTCATGGTCGTGTCCGACGCGCCCGTCGTCTTCGACGAGGCGCGCTGGCGCCGCACGATCGAGGACTACCGGATGGACGGCGCGCCGCTGCTCGACCCGGCAGGCGACGCGTGGGACGCGAAGCGCATGGCCGATCTCCTCTACCTGCCGGCGACGCTGCATCGCCCGCCGGTGTGGGAGGGCCTCGAGTCGCGCGAGAGCCTGCTCGCGAGGTTCGGCCACCTGCCGACGGTGACGGACGACAACATGTGGTGCGAGTGGCACCCGAGCGATCTCGAGGAGGAGTGAGCGCGCGGTCAGCGCGTGAGCTTCACCAGGCCGTCATCGTCGAGCCCGCGCACGAGCGCCTCGAGATCGGCCTGGGCGACGTCGGCGGAGACGTCGAATTCCTCGCAGATCACGCGCGTGACAGCGTCGATCGTCGCCCCGCCCGTCGCGGAGAGCGCCCGCCACGCGGCCACGCCCACGGGGTTGAGCGTGAAGTAGAACTTCGTGTCGAGATCGAGCAACACGCCGCTGCCGTCGGCGAGCTCGGTGAGCAAGACCCGGGGGCTGGCGACGATCGTCACGCCGCCGACCGTCCCACTTCGGGGGCACCGCGTCGAGCCCCGCCGTATGCTGGGCAGGAGGTATTCGAACACATGATCCGCCGAGCATCCTGGGCCGCCCTCTCCCTGTCGTTCGCGCTCTTCGCCGCCGCGTGCGTCGCAGAAGAAGACGTGGCGACGACCACGCCGATCAACGGATCAGCAGGCCAGGCGGGTGACGGCGGCGAGGCGGGCGCGGGCGGTGACGCGGGCGCGGCAGGCGCGAGCGCGGGCGCGGCAGGCACGAGCGCGGGCGCGGGCGGGCAGAGCGCCGGCGCAGCGGGCGCCAGCGCAGGCGCCGCGGGGTCGGGCGGGTCGAGCGCGGGCGCGGCGGGCGCGGCCGGGTCTCCCGGCTCCGGGGTCGGCGACTCGTGCGCCGATCTCGCAGGGTTCATCTCGATCGACGAGGCGCCCGTCGTCGTCGACGCGTCGAGCGCGGCGGCGAAGGACGATCTGTCGGCGAGCTGCACCGGCAAGGGCACGACCGAGCGCGTCTTCCGCTTTCGCCCGCTGTCCGACGGCCTGATCACGTTCACGGCGCCCGCCGGCGTGTGGCCGAGCATGTACACGCTGACGAAGTGCGGCGGCGGCGAGGCCACGTGCACGGCGTCCGGCAAGCTCGTCGCGCCCGCCATCGCGGGCCAGGACATCACGCTAGTCGTGGAGACGCTGACGAGCGCGCCGTACCAGCTCACCGCGACGCCCACGCCGTCGTCGCCGAAGGACATGTGCTCTCCGGCCGGCGTGACGCACGAGCTCCCAGACGGTGAGGCGCTCCTCTTCGAAGGAGACACGGCGGGCGGCGCGTCGACCGTCGCGCCCACCTGCGGCGCGGGCGCGAGCGGCGGCGAGCGCGCGTACCGCGTGCGACCGCTGAAGAGCGGGACGCTGAGCGTCGAGCTCCGATCCCCCGACGGTGATCCCTCCCTCGACGGCGCGGTCTATGTGCGCGACGCGTGCGACGCCAAGGGCAAGGAGCTCGCGTGCGCGTCGAGCGCCGCGGCCGGCGCCACGGAGACGACGAGCTTCGCCGCGACCGCGGGCGTCACCTACTTCGTCGTCGTCGACACCGTCGGCGCCGCCGCGGGGCCCTTCGAGCTGCGCGTCGCGCTCGATCCCTGAGCGCTCGCGCGGAGCGTCACCGTGTACGCGCGCTCGAGCGCCTCGTCGAAGACCTCACCCTCGAGCTCGACCCACGCGTGGCCGGTGTCAGGCTCGTCGGTGACCACCGCGAGCACGAACTCCGCGCGGTGACCGTGGCGCGCGAGCAGCGCGAAGCGCGTGAGCGCGCGGTACAGGCACGTGTCCGGGACGACGCGGGCGGTCGTGACCCACCCTTCGGTCGACGCGAGCGCGCGCCGCACCGACACGAGCGGCGCCCGCCACGTCGGCCGGGAGAGGCGCCCGAGCAGCGCGTCGAGGGGCGAAGCTCGGAGCGCGAACGGCAGCGAGAGACGCAACGCGATCGCCTCCGCGACGAGCCTGGCGCTCACGACGCCGCCCTCGAGACCGCCGCGTGGACGACGCCCGGATCCCGGAGCGCGTCAGGCCCGAGCTCGAGCGACCACGCCGGCACAGCGTCGGCGAGGCGCGCGAGCAGCGCGAGGTTCTCCGTCGCGAGGGGCACCTCTGCCACCGCGACGAGCGCGCTCGCCTCGATGAGCCCGCCGAGCGCGTCAGCGGGGGCGAGCGGCAAGAGGCGCGTCGGCTCGCTCGCGAGGCGCGGGAAGACCAGCGCCGCCGGCCTTGGCGACGACGCGACGAAGCGCTCCGGCCACCGCGCGCGGACGTCGCCGCGGCGCTTGCCACCGAGCACCGGGCCGGCGAGCGGCACGTCGCGGAGCGAGGGGAGCGCGGCGACCGTCGCCGCCGCCAGGTGCGCCTCGCGCGGGTAGGCGAGCACGCGGTCCGGGCCGCGCAGGAGCACGCGATCGTCCGAGAGGAACCGCGCGCCACGCTCGACGCACGAGAACAGCGCCGTCGTCTTGCCCACGCCCGCGTCTCCGACGAGGAGCGCCGCGCGCTCACCGAGCATCAGCCCCGCCGCGTGCAGCTCCACCCACCCGCGCAGGCGGAGCGCGAGCAGGAGCGCCGCGTGCATCAGCCCACCCAGGAACGGCTGTGGCGCGCACGGCGCCGCGACGCTGACCTGGCCTCCCTCCGCCGACACGTCGCCGCGCGCGTCGCCGTCGAAGAGCGAGTAGCCGTCCGGCTCGGCGTACACCTGCACGGCACCAAGAAAGTACAGCGGTCGCCCAGCGGGCCGCGTCGGCGTCGCGCGCCGGACCCGCACGACCACCTCGGGCGCGCGGACGACAGCGGGGAACGCCGAGAAGAACGGCGTGAGCGGATCGTCGTCGAGCTCGGTGTCGTGGGACACCGCGAGCCCGTGCACGTCCGCGATCACGACACGATCGGCAGGCGGTTGCGCTTCTCCCAGGCGCCCCGCCAGCGCTGTCGCGCCGCGGGAGGGCCGCCGACGCCGTCGTCGATCCAGTGCGGTTTACCGAAGTGCTTCATGCACCAGTTGCAGGCGAAATGATCCCAGTCGCCGATCTCGCCGCGCTCGATGGCGTCGAGCTTCGCCTCCTGGGCGTCGTGGACGAGCCTCACGAAGCGCCGGTGCGCCTCGGTCAGCGACATCACGTTGAGGTCGCCCGCGATGTCCCGGTCGGAGCCGTCGCCGGGGATGCCCGAGTGCTGGCAGCAGAGGTTCACGCGCCCCTGGAGATCGACGTGCAGCTGCTGGCTCGCGAACGGCTGGCACACATGAAACGGCTGCTCGGTGTACCACCCCTCGGGCACCCCGACCGGCAGCGTCAACGCGTCGCGCAGCCGCTCGATGCGCGCGAGCACCCTGCGGAACGCGGCCGGTGACAGGTAGTGATCCCGGTCGTGGTGGGTGCCGGTCGGTTGCGTCAGCGTGAACGAGAGCCGGTTGGCGCCGAGCTGGCTCGCGAGGAGCCCCATCGCCTCGACCTCGTGCTCGTTCTTCGCGTGGACGGCCATCTGCAGCACGAACTTGACCCCTGACGCCATGCACACCGACGCCGCGCGGAGCACCTCCTCGTAGCTGCCCTTCTCGCGGATGGCGTCGTGGACGCCGGCGGTCGCGCCGTCGAGGCTGAACGACACGGAGGTGAGGCCCGCGAGCCGCTCCGGGCGCGCGCCGAGAAGCTCGAGGACCGCGGGGAACCCGTGGCCGTTCGACACCATGTGCCAGCTGAAACCCTGGTCGACCGCGGCGTCGACGACCGCGCCGAACTCGGGGTGCAGCGTGGGCTCCCCGCCGCTGAACGCGGTGTGGTCGGAGCCGTACTTCTCGCGCGCCTCGCCGAGCACCCGGCGGATCAAGGCGACGGGGAGATCCTTCGGGCGCAGCTCGGGATCGCGCAGGCAGTGGTGACAGTCGAGGTTGCACCGATCGGTGATGTGGAAAGTGATCCATCCCACTGCCATCGGCGCGCCTCTCTCTCAAGAAACCGGCGGCGTCGCCGTCAGTTCATCACGTTGATGACGCCGACGCTGACCATGTTGA
The DNA here is from genome assembly GCA_020849655.1 of Polyangiaceae bacterium. GTDB lineage: Bacteria > Myxococcota_A > Polyangia > Polyangiales > Polyangiaceae > JADLFU01. The sequence continues at coordinate 56,044 of JADLFU010000012.1, forward strand.
CGGCCATGCCCGACAGCAACGTGACCCGCGCGACCGAGCGCTTCTTCTCGATCTTCGGCGGCTGGTAGGGCTTCTTCGGGGCGCGGGGCGCGCTCTTGTCGTCGGGCTTGTCCATGGTCAGTTCGGGGTCAGGGTGTAGCGGACGGGGTAGTTCGCAGCCCCGCCGGTCGCGGGGAGGAAGACGGTGTTCGGGGTCACCGCCGCCTGACCCACGCGGGTCACGCCGAGCGGATTGGTGCCCTGGACGCCGACGACGGCGTCGATGCCGCGGGTGTCGCTGGTGATGCCGCCGGCCGTGGGCTCCTCGTAGTAGTACTCGAGGACGTCCGTCCCCTCGTACACGATCGCGGTCATGCTCACCTTCGTCGTGCCGCTCAGGTTGATGTCGACGTCGTGCCAGCGCAGCACCAGCTGCCGGTTGGGCGCGGTGCCGAGCGTCTTCATGCACACCTTGGAGTCGCCCGCGTAGGCGAGGTTCAGGTCGGCCCAGAAGACCATGCCCACCGCGCTGCCGAAGCCGAACTGGCTGGAGGGCACGTTGTTGCTGTTGTCAGACGCGCCGGTCGCCCCGATGCCGAACACCCCGTTGTCGGAGACCCAGCCCTTGTCCACGTACGCGGCGGGCGTCGCGTGGCTGGGGTTCAGCTGGTAGATCGTGAACGGAAAGGGGAGGCTGAACAGCGACGTCACGCTCTCGCCGCCGCCGTCGTCGAGCAGCACGGTGCCGCCGGCGCACGCGTCGGGGGGGGTCGCCACGGCCGGACCCGAGACCGTGTAGCCCGTGTAGCGCCCCGAGGAGTAGACCTCGACGGTGAAGTTGACGCTGTCGACCGTCGGATCGAAGCCCCCGGAGTAGTTGATGTTCATCCGCTTGTTGGCGGACGCGCCCTCGAGCGTGCCGTACTTGTAGTAGACGGCGCCAGACAGCGGCGGATTGTACGTCGAGGGGGGCGTGTCCGTCCCGGAGAAAGTGACCGTGCCGTTCGTGGTCGTCACGTTGCTGATGACCACCCAGACGTCGTCGAAGCTCGCCGCGCCCGGGTCGACGTTCACCTGCCCGCAGGTCTGCACGCCGCCCGCGCCGCAGTCGGAGAACAGCGGGTGGGGCGTCCCGAGCGCGCCGCACGTGCCGCTCGTGCAGTCGGCGCAGTTGTTGGCGCCCGAGCAGTAGAACCCGCCCGTGCTGGAGAGCGTCGCGAACGTGAACTTGCTCCCGGTGTCGAGCTTGAAGGCCTGCTCGCCCGCGCCGGCCGCGCCGGGCATCGGGAGGCGCTCGAACGCGAGGCCCTTGCCCGCGCCGAACGTGCCGCGGTAGCGCGCGCCGAGCCGGCCTGGAGCCGCCGTCTGCGCCGCGGCGCCCGGGGTCGAGTCGGACGGCTGCGGCGCCGGCGCCTGGGGATCGCTGGACGCGCACGCCGCGGTGAGCGCGCAAGCGAGCAGGGCGACCGAGCCGAGAGCAAGCTTCTTCATGGGTTCCTCCAGTGTTGCGAGCGCGCCGCGTGGCGTTCAAAACCGGCGCGACGACGTGGCCGCGCCCCAAGACCGAGGCATGAACGTACCTGGCCTCCGGGGTGCGGTCAACGGGCGTTCAGGCACCCGCCGCGTGTGTGCCAGCGCGTGCCACGTCGGGGGCCGGCGCCCGCCGCGCGGGTGGGCCCGCTGCCCGGCACGTGAGGATTGCTCGGCCGGCACGCCTCGTGCTGTCGTGGGCGCATGACCCCGAAGAGCCTCTTGCAGCGCCTCCTCGTCGCCAGCGCCGCCGTCGGCGCGGTCGCGTGCGGCGCGCGGACCGGAGACCAGCTGGACGATCCCCGCGACCTCCTGCGCGCCGGCGCCGGCGTGGGCGGGCGCGCCGGATCAGCGCAGGGCGGGTCGGCGCAGGCCGGGAGCGCCGGCGCGGCGCAGGCTGGGTCGGCGCAGGCCGGGAGCGCGGGCAAGGCGCAGGCAGGCAGCGCGGGCGCCGCGGGCAAGCCCATCTCGGTCGGCTGCTTCGAGGGCGCGAGCTGCGTGGCCGGCTCGTGGTGCAGCCCGGACAAGGAGACGTGGAGCGTGTGCGAGTGCGGCGAGAGCGGCTTCGAGTGCGACCAGCCTTACCCTTGGGGGAAATCGACCAAGGTGTGCTTCGAGCCCGCCAGCCAGGACTCCGACTGCCCCCCGTTCACCTCGCCCTCGCTGCAGCAGCAGCTCCCGTGGACGTTCTCGTGCACGGGCGTCGAGTCGGGGCCTACCCTGGAGCTCATCGGCGGCAGCGCCGAGCACCCTGCGTGCTGCTACGGCGTGCAGAACTTCGGCTGCGGCGGCCGCCCGTTGATCGTCGAGCAGCGCGGCAGGACGGCGGGGATCGTCGCCCGCCGCGACTGGGCCTGACGCCGGCGCGCGGGTAACCTCCGGCGATGGACCTGCTGGAGCTCGCGCGCGACGTCGTGGAGGGGAAGGCTGCGCTGCCGCAGACCGGGCTCATGCTCGGCGTGGACCCGGGGCTGAGGGAGCTGTTGCCCGGCGTCGCGTTCGTCCCGAGCTTCTGCAACGTGATGCCGCTCGCCGCGGAGGGCGCGCTCGCGCTCGTCGACACGGGCGCGGAGCTCGTCGCCGCGATGAACCACGCCGCCGTGCGCGCGTGGACCCAGGCGCCGCTCTGCCTCGCCGTCTACACGCACGGGCACGTCGATCACTGCATGGGGATGGCGCCATGGGACCAGGAGGCGGACGCCGCGGGGCGGGCGCGGCCGAGGGTGCTCGCGCAGCGCGGGGTGCTGGCCAGGTTCGAGCGGTACCGCGCGACGGCCGGGTACAACGGCGCGATCAACCGCCGGCAGTTCTCGCTCGACGCGCTCGAGTGGCCGACGAGCTACCGCGCGCCCGACGAGGTGTTCGACGAGGAGACGCGCGTCGAACTCGGCGACCGCGCGCTCCGGCTGCGGCACGCGCGCGGAGAGACGGACGACCACGCGTGGGTGGTGCTCGAGCGTCCGCGCGTGCTCTACCCGGGAGACCTCTTCATCTGGTGCTCGCCGAACGCCGGCAACCCCCAGAAGGTGCAGCGCTACCCGCGCGAGTGGGCGCTCGCGCTGCGGGAGATGATCGCCGAGCAGCCGGCGCTGATGCTGCCGAGCCACGGCCTGCCGCTCGCAGGCGCGGAGGAGATCGCGCGGGTGCTGTCGACGACGGCGGAGGCGCTGGAATTCCTGCACGACTCGGCGCTCGCGCGGATGAACGCAGGCGAGCCCCTCGACGCCATCCTGCACGGCGTCCGGCTCCCCCGAGCGCTCGCGGAGCTGCCGTGGATGCAGCCCATCTACGACGAGCCCGAGTTCATCCTGCGCAACGTCTGGCGGCAGTACGGCGGCTGGTGGACGGGTGATCCGGCCGCGCTCCACCCCGCGCCCGAGCGCGCGCTCGCCCTCGAGGTCGCCGAGCTCGCGGGAGGCGCCCAGGCGCTGGCCTCGCGAGCCCGCGCGCTCGTGGACGCGGGCGACGACGTGTCGCTCCGCAAGGCCGTGCAGCTCGTCCGCTGGGCCCGGCTGGCGGCGCCGGACGACGCCGGGATCAGGGAGGCGCACGGCGCCGTGTTCGCGGCGCGCGTGGCATGCGCGACCTCGCTGATGGCGAAGGGGATCTACGGCGCCGCCGCGCGCGCGTGAACCGTCGATATTGGCCCGGGGCACACCTCGGCGGCTCTGACAATCATCATGCGCGTGGACGCGGGCGCCGATTGTGCTGGCCCCTGGGACGCGACTCCGATGACATGCCGCGCAGTGACGAACGCCTACATCGCCGGCACCGGGTTCTACGTCCCCCCGCGCGTCGTGACGAACGACGATCTGCGCGAGGTGTACGGCCTCGATACCACCCACGAGTGGATCGTCAAGCGCACCGGCATCGAGGCGCGGCGCTACTCCGACGAGGGGACGGCGACCTCCGACCTCGCGCTCGAGGCGTCCAAGGAGGCGCTCGCCGACGCAGGCATGACCGCGCACGACCTCGACCTCATCGTGTACGCGTCGCTGTCGCCTGACTACGGGTTTCCGGGGGGCGGGGTGTTCCTCCAGCAGAAGCTCGGCCTGTGCGACGGCGCCGACGCGAAGTTCATCCCGGCGCTCGACGTGCGCAACCAGTGCTCGGGGTTCATCTACGGCCTCGGCACGGCGACCTCGATGATCGAGGCGGGGGTGTACCGCAACATCCTGCTCGTCGGCGCGGAGCTGCACTCGGCCGCGCTCGACTGGACGGCGCGCGGGCGCTCGATCGCGTCGCTGTTCGGCGACGGCGCGGGCGCCGTGGTGCTGCGCGCGACCGACGAGGACCGCGGCGTGCGCGGGTGGTGGCTCGGCGCGGACGGCAGGTTCGCGGAGGTGCTCGCGCAGAAGGTGTGGGACCTCAAGAAGCGGCCGTTCATCCCCGTCAACGAGCACGGCGTGGGGCAGGTCGAGCCGTTGATGATGTACGCGCAGATGGACGGGAAGCTCGTGTTCCGTCACGCGGTCGAACGGATGATCGGCGCGCTCTTCACCGCGTACTCGGCGAAGGGCCTCACGCACGACGACGTCGATTTCTTCCTGTTCCACCAGGCGAACCTGCGCATCAACCAGTACGTCGCCGAGCAGCTGGGCATCCCGGAGCACAAGCTCCTCTCGAACATCCAGAGCTACGGCAACACCACCGCGGCGACGATCCCCATCCTGCTCGCCGAGACGGCGCGCTCGGGCAAGCTGAAGCGCGGGATGAAGATCGCGCTCGTGGCGTTCGGCTCTGGCTTCACCTGGGGCTCCGCGATCATCGACTGGTGAGCGACGGGCGGAGGGCGCGCACCGCGGGCCGCGAGGCGCCACCTCGCGAGCCCGAGCGCCGCGCGTCGAGGGTCACTTGCCCTTCGAGGCCTGCTTCTCCTTCTTCTTCTGCTGCTTCTCCTTGGTCGAGAGCTTCGGCTTGTTCTTGCTGTTGGGCTTCTCCTGTCCCTTGGCCATCGGATCCTCCGGGGCCGCGCGAAGGGCGCGGCGCGCGCGAGAAGTTAGCGCGATCGAAACGTCAAGCTCACGGAATTGATGCAGTAGCGCTCGCCGCTCGGGGGCGGCCCGTCGTCGAACACGTGGCCGAGGTGCCCGTCGCACCGCGCGCACGTCACCTCGACCCGCCGCATGCCGTGCGAGTGGTCCGCCCGCCGCGCGACCCGGCCGGCCTCGATCGCGCCAGAGAACGCCGGCCAGCCGCAGTGCGAGTCGAACTTCGTCTCGGAAGAGAAGAGCGGCGCGCCGCAGCCCGCGCAGGCGTAGGTGCCGGGCGCGCGGTGGTCGTCGTACGCGCCGGTGAACGGCCGCTCGGTGCCGCGCTCGCGGAGCACATGGTACTGCGCGGGCGTGAGCTCGGCGCGCCACTCTGCGTCGGATTTGTTGATCTTGTCGTCACTCATCGGGCGACAGGATACCCGGCGGCGCGCGGCACGGGGCCGGCTCCGGATCGGTGGGCGCGGCGAGCTCCATCAGCGCCGCGAGCTGCTCGCGGAGGTCGCCTAGCTCGCGCTGGAGGGCAGGGTCGGCGGAGGCGCGCGCGGCGTCGAGGGCGTCGCGGACCGAGGGCGAGAGCGTCGGGAGCGCGGCGTCCGGCAGCGCGAGGGTGAGCGCCGCGACGCCGAGCGCGCGCGCGGGATCGAGCGCGGGCTGCGACGCGACGACGCGACCGAACAGCGGCGTCGCCTCGATCGCCGATCGGAGGCGCGCGTGCAGCTCCCGCTCCGCGTCTGGCGCGTCCCCGGCGCGGGCGAGCGGGGCCGCGAGCGCGGCGAAGCGCTGTGAGAGGAGCGACGAGACGCGCTGGAGCAGCTCGTCGACGTCACGGGCGGGTGTCTGCTCGAGCGAGCGCGAGAGATCGAGCAGGAGCGCGCGGGCGGCCTCCAGCCACGGCGCGCGCGGATCGGCGAGCCGGGAGAGCAGGCTCGCGCCCGACGAGACGCGCCGGCGGAGCACGACCCAGCCCCGCGGGTGCCCCGTCACCGCGTCGATCTCCCGCATCGCGTCGTACAGCGCGCGGAGCGACGCCCAGTGCGGCGGGTACTTGAACCGCGCGACGTCGAGCACGAGCGCGAGATCGCGCGCGGCGTGCAGCCCGGCGACGGGAGAGAAATGCCCGTCGCCCGTCTGACCGAGCGCGCGCCGCGAGTAGGAGGCCGCGACGACGACGCCCGCCGGCGCGGCGCACGCCTCCTCGAGATCGCGGCGCAGCTCGTCGAGCGTCGAGGTGTCCGCGCGGCGCACGAGCGCGGTCGCGCCGTTGCACCGGGCGAGGCACGCGAACTGCCCGAGCGTCACGCCTCGCGCGCGGATGCTCTCGAGCGGCAGGCAGCAGTCGAGCAGCTCCTCGCTGTACCAGCGCCAGGGGCCCTTCCACACGCGACCGGGATCGATGCCGAGCGCGTTCAGCGCGACGACGAGGGTGCCGAGCCCGCAGAACGCCGGGTCGGCCTGCGTATGAAACTGCTCCGACAGCGCGAACCAGCCCTCGAGGTGCCCCTCGGCGAGCGCCTCGCGGAACAGCACGCGCCCCTCCGGGCTGGTGAACGCGACGAGCTCGGGCGGCAGCGGGCGGCGGTAGAGTCCTTCGTCGGGCATCCGGCGCGCGGCAGGTAGCACACCCAGGCGGGCGGGCTCTACGCGACGGCGTCGCTCTGCTATGGCGACGGGAGGGCGGTGCTCACGGTCGGCCAGATCCTCGCGTCGAAATACCGCGTGCTCGCCACGCTCGGGCAAGGCGGGATGGGAGAGGTCGCGCTGGCGGAGCACCTGGTCACGGGAAGGCGCGTCGCGGTGAAGGTGATCCTCGGCGCCGCCGATCCCGCCACCCAGGCGCGCTTCGACCGCGAGGCGCGCGCGATGGCGGCGATCGAGTCACCGCACATCGTCGGCGTCCTCGACGCAGGGGCGGACGAGCAGACGGGGCAGCGGTTCCTGGTGATGGAGTACCTGCGGGGGCGAGATCTCGCGACGACCCTCGCGCGCGTCGGGCCGCTCGCGTCCGGTCTCGTCGCGCGCGTGGCGCTGCAGGCGTGCGCGGGCCTCGCGCGGGCCCACGCGGCGGGCTTCGTGCACCGGGATCTGAAGCCAGCGAACATCTTCCTCGCGGACAAAGACGGAGAGGTGACGGTGAAGCTGCTCGACTTCGGCGTCGCGAAGGCGGGCGTCGACGCCGGCGCGAGCCACGCGCTCACGCGCACGGGGCACCTCGTCGGCTCGCCGCTCTACATGTCCCCCGAGCAGGTGGCGGGCGACGTGACGCTCGACGGACGCAGTGATCTCTTCTCGCTCGGCGTCGTGATGTACGAGCTCTTGACCGGAGCCGCACCTCACGCGGGCGTGCTCTCGTTTCCGAAGCTGCTGCTCGCGGTCTCGACGGTGGGGGCGCCGACGCTCGAGGACACCGCAGACGTCGACCCGGGCCTCGCGCGCGTGGTGCAGCGCGCGCTCGCGCTCGACCGCGAGGCGCGCTGGGAGAGCGCCGACGACCTGCGGGAGGCGCTCTCGAAGATCGTTGGCGCGGACACGCGGATCCAGACGCACGAGCTGGGCATCACGCTCGAGGACGCCGCGCCGCCGCGGGTGACCGTGCCCCCCATCAGCGGCTTCGCGACGACCGAGCTCGCGACGGCGTCGACGACCGCGGCGAGCGTGCGACGTCCGTCGGCCCCGCCGCCCCGCGCGCCCCGCTGGCCGATCGGCGCGGGGATCGCGATCGCGGGGATCGCGCTCGGAGGGGTGTGGCTGCGGGTGAGCTCTGCGCCCCCTCACGTCGCGGAGCCAGCGCGCAGCCCCGCGACCACGCCGTCGGCGAGCGATGCGCCCCCGTCCGCGAGCGCCCCGGTCGCGGCGTCTGCCAGCGCGACCGCGAGCGCCGCGACGCCGCACACCGTCGACCCTCCGCGCGCCGCGAGGAGCGCCGCGCCGCCGCCGACACGCGCTGCGCCATCCCCTGCCCCACCCACGAGCGCGCCGCCCACGGCCGCGACGCCCGCTCCCGCGAAGACCCGCGTCGACGTCACCCAGGGGTTCGAGTGAGGCCGCGCGCCCGCGGCGCTCGCGTCGCGCTCACGTGCGCGCTCACGCTCGCGACGACGGGCGCGCACGCCGAGCCCTCGGTCGCCGCGCGCGACGAGGCGAAGGCGCGGTTCGAGCGCGGGGTCGGCCTGCTGAGGGACGACGCGCTCGAGGCTGCGCTGGCCGAGTTCCTCGCGTCACGGCGGCTCGCCCCGACGCGCGGCAACACGCGCAACGCCGCCGTCGTGCTCCGCAAGCTCCACCGCTTCGACGAGTCCATGGAGCTGTTCGAGGCGCTCCTGCGCGAGTTCCCGGAGCAGAGCGCGGAGGAGCTCGCCGCGATCCGGCGCGAGATCGACGAGCTGCGCGGCTCGGTCGGCGAGCTGGAGATCGCCCTCGACGAGCCGGGCGCGACGGTGCTGATCGACGGCAAGGACCGCGGCAGGCTGCCGCTCGGCGCGCCGCTGCGCGTGTCGGCGGGCGAGCGGACCGTGCGCGTCCTGCGCGAGGGGCGCGCGCCCTTCGAGGAGCGCGTGAGCGTCGCGGGGCAGCAGCGAGCGCGGGTGACCGGCCGCCTCGTCGCGATCGCCGCGCTCGGACGCCTGCGCGTGGAGGAAGCCTCGGGCGCGGGGCTCGAGCTGTGGATCGACGGCGCGCAGGTGGGTCGCACGCCGTGGGAGGGCGCCCTCGCGGCGGGCCCCCACGTCGCGTGGCTGCGCGGCCCGGCCGGCACGGGCTCGGCGCCGCTCGACGCCACGGTGCGCGCGGACGCGACCTCGACGCTCCGCGTGCCTGCGCGCGCCCTCTCGGCGTCGCTGCGCGTCGAGGCGGACGCGCCAGGCGTCGTGGTGGTGGACGGAGTCGAGCTCGGCGCGGCGCCGCGAGAGGTGCGCCTGCCCAGCGGGGCGACGCGCGTGGAGGTGCGCTTCAGCTCGCGCCCGCCCTGGTCCGCCACGGTCTCGCTGCGCGACGGGGAGACCCGCGTCGTGCGGGCGACCGAGCGCAACGTGAGATCGATCGGGTGGGAGGTGTCGCTCGACGTCGGCGGCGGTGCGGGTCGGACGCTGGGCGGAGAGCTCGACGCGACGTGCAAGGCAGGCTGCGAGCGCGGGCTCGTCCTGGCGGGGCTCGCGCGCGTCGGGCTGGGCGCGCGCCTCACGCCCTCGCTCGCGGTCGGCGCGGAGGCGGCGTGGATCGGCGCAGGTCAGGCGCTGCAAGGGCGCAGCGACGTCATCACCCCGAACGGACGCGGACCTGCGCCGGGCGCCGTGACCGACGAGCTGCGGCTGCGGGCGTATCCGGTGGGGGCGTGGCTCTCGCTGCGACACGGCGCGCGCGTCTCCGTCCAGGGGCGCCTGGGCCTGGGCGTGGCGCCGCACTCGGTCCGCGACGAGCGTCGGGGGCAATACTCGGTCGACCAGCTCGTCGTGGCGGCGACCTCCACCGCGGACGGCGGGGGCGTCTCGCTCTACGCGTCACCCGAGGTGCGCGCGAGCGTCGCGCTCGGCGCGCGGGTGTCGGCGAGCGCGGGGCTCGCGGTCTGGGTGTTCTCACCGCTCCGGCCGGCGACGCGCGACGCGACCCGCGACGAGGTGCTGCTGTCGTCCGGTGACCTCGCCGGGCACCCTCGCGCGACGCTGTCAGGGACGTGGGCGCTGGTCGCGCCGTCGGTAGGGATCACGTTCTCGCCCTGAGGCGAGCCTCACGAGCCCGAGCAGCGCCGCCAGCCCGAGCGCCCCGCTCCACCGCGCGCCGCCGACGCCGACCATCCCGCACGCGCAGGACGACTCGGCGGGCGGGGCGACGGGCGCGGACGCAGGCACGCACTTGCCGGCGGAGGTGCAGGTGTTCCCGGCCGCGCAGTCGTCCGCGGTCTGGCAGGTCATCGTGCACGCGCCGGCCGCGCAGCGATACGGCGCGCACGTTCCGGCCTGACCGTCGGCGCCGACGATCGTGACGGGACCGCTGCATTTCGCGCCCCCGCCAGGCACGCACGCGCCCTCCGCGCAGCGCGAGCCGATGGCGCAGTCGTCGTCGATCGCGCAGGTGACGGCGCAGACGGCGGCGCCGCCGCAGAGGTACGGAGCGCACGGCGGCGTGCCGCTCGATCCCTTCGGCAGGGGTGAGCACACCCCGTCGGCCGTGGCGCCCGCGGGCTTCGAGCACACGTCGCACCGCTCGGCGCACGAGGTGTCGCAGCACACGCCGTCGGCGCAGTGCCCCGACGCGCAGTCGGCGTCTGCCCCGCACGCGACGCCGTCGCGCCTGCGGCACGAGCCGCCCGCGTCGCAGGTGCGCTCGCCCTGACAGGTGTCGGCGTCGTCGCGCCCCTTCACCGGCGCGCAGAGGCCGATGGATCCCGCGACGTCGCACGCCTCGCACACGCCGCACGACTTCTGTCCGCAGCACACCCCGTCGACGCAGGACGCGCCGACGCACGCGGCGTCGGAGGTGCACGTAGTCCCCGCGCCCCGGGAGACCCACGTCTCGCCGAAGAGCGCGCCGGCGCTCGCGATCGAGAGGCCACCGAACATCACCAGCTCCGAGCGCGCGACGTCGTACGCCGCGACCGCCTGCACGCGCGGCGACGGCGCCACCGAGGTCGCCCGCGACGTCCACTTCTGCCCGTCGTACTCTTGGGTGTCGCCGAGATCGATCGGCGCCGTGCCGCTCGCGCCGAGCCCGCCGAACACGACCACGACGCCGCGCGCCTGATCGAACGCCGTCGCCGCGAACGCGCGCCCCTCGGGCGCCGCCCCGGTGAACGCCTTCCACGCGGCGCCGCTCCACTCCCACGTGTCGCTGAAGTCCTTCGGATCGGCCGTCGGGAGCTTGCCGCCGAACAGGACCACGACGCCGCGCTTCGAGTCGTAGGCGAACGACGCGCCGTACCGCGCCTTCGGCCGCACCGTGACGGGAGCGCTCATCCACACGTCGGCGCCGTCGGGGAGGCTCCACGTCTGGTCGTCCGACATCGGCACGGACGAGCCGCCGAACATCGTCAGCGCCTTCTTCGAGGCGAGGTACGCGAGCGACGGCGCGATGCGCCCCGTCGGCCCGGGCAGCGACTCGCCCTTCCACGCGACGCCGTCCCACACCCACGAGGTCGTCCCGCCAGAGATCGCGGCGTCGTCCTCGCCGACGAGCACGATCCCGCGTCCTGGCACGTAGGCCATCGCGGCGAACGCGCGCGGCGGGCCCTGATCGGCCGCGCTGGCCGGCGTGACGTTCGTCCACGTCACCCCGTCCCACTCCCAGGTCTCGCGCGAGACGCCGGCCTTGGTCGTCCCGCCATGCAGCACGATCTTGCCGCGCGAGGCGTCGTACGCCATCGCGCCCCCGCTCCTCGCCGAGGGCGAGACCGCCGGTGCTCGCTGGGCCCACGTGACGGTGTCGGCGCGCGCGGCGCCCGGCGCGGCCGCGAGCGCGGCGCCGAGTCCGAAGGCCAGGCGGACGCGGATCATTCGACCACCATCCTGTCTCCCGCGCCGCGCCCGAACGTCTCCGGCGAGTACATCTCCTCGGCCTTCGGAGGGGGCACGACGAACGTCCCCGGCGTCGTCGCGCGCGCGACGTAGGAGTAGTCGTAGACGCCATCCCACAGCAGCGAGGTGAACGCCTCGACGCGCTCGTCGCGGAGGTTCTGGTGCTCGTACCAGCTGCGCGACCACCACCACGGCGCGCCCGACTGCTTCGCCGCCGCGTCATCGGCCGGGATGGCGCCCGTGACGGCGAGCGCGGGGTTCATCGGCTCGAGGCCCGCAGGCAGCGGATCGACGAGCGCGACGTGGTACCGGCGCGACGGCGCGATCATCGACACGCGCACCCTCACCTTCGCGCCCGCCTTCACGCGCCACGTGCCGTCGGCGTCACGCGTGACGTCGCCGGGCGAGTCCGCGCCCTCGTACGTCCGGCTCACGGTGAACCCGTGCTCCGCGGGAGGGAGGCGGAGATCGGCGGGCGCGTAACGCATGCCGACGCGGTAGTACATGCGCCCCTCCCCCTCCTTCGCGAGCACGAGCGGCGCGGAGCCGAGGTCGGCGAGCGCGCTCATCGGCACGTCGACCTGGTGCCGCTCGGTCGTGCGGCCGCGGAACGCGTGCTCCCCCGCGAAGAAGTCGCCGAGCCACGCGCGCGCGACGAAATCCGGCGTCGCCTTCTCGTAGGTCGAGAAGTACCGGTCGAGCGCGATCAGCACGAACGCGTTCTCCTGGGTGTTGTACCAGCGGCCCGCCTTGCGGTGCGCGAGCAGCCCGGCGACCCCCTTGGGGATGAGGTCGTTGTCGCGCTGATCCTCGATCAGGGCGTCGAGGATGACGCCGTCCGCGCGCCGGTCGGAGCTGAGCAACAGGTGGGCGCCGTCCTCGTACGAGGTGACGAAGTGCGCGGCGCCGGCCGTCTCGCTCACGCGGTTCGCGAGGTGGCGACGGATGGCCTCCACCTCCTTCGTCGAGCCCGGATCGCCGCTCATCGAGGAGAGCAACCACCCGAGCGTCTCCAGGCCGACGCGCTCGACGCCCCCCGCCTCGGCGAGGAGGCTCCGCGCGCGCGCGGGCTCGCCGTCCCCGAGGCGCTTCTGCACGTAGAGCGAGTACGCGACGAGCGCGCGGCGGACCTCCGGGTGGTACGAGGGCGGCAGGTAGCGCTCGATCTGTCGCAGGTACGCGCCGCCGCGCGAGAGCGTGTCCGCGGGCACGGGGAAGCCCTTGTCCTTCGCGCGCGAGAGCGCGTGCATCACGTGGATCGAGAGGTACGGCCACGCCTCGCGATCGCCGCCCCAGAACGAGAACCCCCCCGACCAGTGCTGCCTGCCGCGGAGCTTCGCGAGGTCACGCTTCACGCCGTCGAGCAGCTCGCGCGGAGGTGGCAGCGACGGTGAGCCGAACGCCGAGAGCACGTCGCGGAGCGCCGCGATCGACATCACGCGCGACGCGAGCTGCTCGTTGCAGTCGAACGGGTCGCGCGCGAGGTAGAGCACGGCGTCGGTGAGCGCCGCGACCTGGGTCGACGACGTCGTCACCTCGAGGCCACCGAACTCACGGACGACGCCCGAGGGCAGCGTGATCTGCTGCGACGTCGCGCCCTCGTCGAGCTGCCCGTAGGTCGCGAACGCCTCGGTCGTCGCGGGGGTCCACACGGGCAGCTGCACGGTGGCCGCGTCGACGTGGCGCCCGGAGGCGACCGCGACCTGGAACCGCGCGGTGCCGGGCCTCGCCGCGGCCGCGGGCAGGCGGACCTCGACGCGGTCGTGGGCGGGCACCTCGACGCGTCGGCCCGCCCCGGCGGTGAACAGCGCGTTCGACGCGCGGCCGACGACGTCGACGGAGAGCGCGGCCGGGGTCTGGTTCTGCACCAGGATCGGCAGCTCGAACGCGTCGCCGTAGTTCAAGAACCGCGGCGCGCTCGGCCGCACCATCAGCGGCAGCCGCGCGGTCAGCGTCGCCTCGCCGGCGCCGAACCTGCGCTCGCCGTGCGCGGCGACCGCCATCACGCGGTAGCGCGTCAGGTTGTCCGGCACCTTCACGGTCAGGCTCACGCGCCCGGCCGCGTCGCTCGTCATCGCGGGGGCGAACGCCGCGAGCGGATCGAAATCGCTGCGCGTCGCGATCTTCTGATCCGCCGGCTTCGCCTCCTCGCGCTCCGCCAGGCTCAACCCCGCGGCGTCCATCGCCTTCGAGGCCATGCTCGGCGCAGGCGCGGGGCGCGCCAGCGGAGCGCCGAGCTTGCCGAGCCCCACGGCGGACGAGTCCTTCTTGCTCCCGTTCCTCTTCGGCGCCGCCCGCTGCGCGGCTCGTAGCTGCACCTTGCTCGCGTCGAGCGCCGCCAGCACGACGTCATCGCGGCTGACGTCGACCGCTGCACCGGGCGCGCGCGGGGCGTAGAAGACCGCGATCGGATCGGGGAGCTCCACCGCGCCGAGCGCGAGCACGGCCTCGTCGGCGACGACGACCGCCACGGTCGCGCCCTCGACCGGCGCGCCCGCGTCGTCGCGGAGCGTGACGTCGACGACCGTCGAGCCTCCCGGCTCGATCTCCGGGTCGCGCGCGGCGGCGGAGACCGCCAGCGTCCGCGAGCGAGGCGGCACCGGGAGCTTCGCCGCGCCGGTCGCGAACGCAGGCCGGGGCGGGAGCTTCGGGTCGGGCTCGCCGTCCGCGCCGTCACGCGGCGTCGCCCCCACGAGGTCGACGCGGGCGTGCACACCGGGGAAGCTCCCCTCGCCGATCGGGACCTTCACCACCTCCGTCTGCGACCGCATCGTGAAGCGCGCGACGTGCGTGAGGCCCTGCCGCTGCAGCGTGACCAGCCCCTCCGCCGGCGCGAACGGCGCGACGACGAGCAGCTCCGCGGTGTCGCCGGGCGCGTACGACGCGCGGTCGGGCACGACCCGCACGGCGTCGCGAGGCAGATCGCGATCCCTCGGCATGCCGTCGCCGAGCACCCACGTGAACAGCTCCGTCTGGCTCTTGCGGCCGTGCCGGTCGACGACCGTCGCGAGCACGCGGTAGCGCCCCGCCTCACCCGCCTTCAGCGAGCACACGACCGGCGCCTCCGCGGCCGTGACGGCGCACGTGGTCACGTCGCGCTCCAGCTCCTTCATCTCGCCGTCGATCTGGTCCCAGTCGAGGCGCGCCGCGCGGACGTCGACCCGCTTGCCCGGGTCGATCTTGCCAGCCTGGTCGGTCACGATGACGCCGAGATCGAGCGCGTCGCCTGCCTTCACGAACGCGCGCGACGGCCGCAGCCCGACGTACACGTCGGCGGGATGCACGAGCACGGCAGCCGTCGCGCCCCACGCCTGACGGTTGACGTCCGTGACGCTGGCCTGCGCCGTGATCGAGATCGGGAAGGCCTCCGGCAGCGCGTCGTACTCGAGCCGCACCCGGTGCTCCCCCTGCCCGGTGGTGAGGCCCGTGAGGGTCTCGTCTTGCGCGGCCTTCGCGCGGCGCCCGCCGAAGGAGAACCACGCGCGCTCCGGGCTCTGTCCGAACTGGTACCCCTCCTGGTTCGCGGGGCGAAAGCGCGCGGGCGCGCTCGAGAAGCGCCAGCCCACCGGCGCCTCCGCGAGGCCCCCGCCGGCGTAGTACTTCGCGGCGACGGTGATCGTCGAGCTGCGGCCCACCTCGTGCGGTCCCCCCTCGACCCGCGCGGTCACCTCGAACTCGGGGCGACGGAACTCCTCGATCGAGAACGTGTGGGTGTGCTGACGTCCGCTCGCGCCCGTCGAGTCGCCCTCGAGCGAGAGCTTCACGCGGGCGCGCCCGAGGTTCGGGGTCTTCGGGATCGAGAACGCGAGATCGAACCCGCCGTGCCCGTCGACCTCGGCGCGCTGCGCCTTCGAGAGCTCCACGCCGCGCGAGTCGACGACGCTCCAGCTGACGCGTCGGCTCCCGGCCGAGAGCGCGCGCACGTCGCCGCCGAGCTCTCCCGCGCGCACGCGGAGCAGCCCTTTCACGTGCACCTGCTCGCCGGGCCGGTAGGTCTTCCTGTCGTCGTAGACGAGCCACGCGAGGGAGTCGCCGATCACGCCGGGCGAGACCCCATCGAACAGCGCCGCCACGTCGTCGCCGCGGCGCGCGACGAGGCTCGTCGTGCCGAGCCCGTCGAGCCTGGCGAGGCCGTCCGTCCCCGACGTCGCGCGCACGCCCGCGCCCTCGTCGAGCGCGCCGACCTCGACGCCCGCGAGCGGCGCGCCCGTCGCGAGCTCGGTGACCCACGCGACCGCGCGCCCGCCGTCGGCCACCGCGTCGAGGCCGAGGTTCGTCACCTGCACCCAGGCGCGCACGGACTCGCGCGGGTGGTCCTTCTTCGCGGGGCGGGTCGGCTCGACGACCACGATGACGTGGCCGAGCCCTGATTTCAGCGCGCCCGCGAGATCGATCTGCGTCTCGACGAGCTCGTCCGGCGCCTGGCTGACCGGCACGACGCGCGACCAGAGCAGCGTGCCAGGCGGCGCGCCGCGCTTGCCCTCGTAGTCCCAGTCGCTGCGCCACTTCTTGTACGTCGCCCAGTCGCGCGGCGTCACGGCGTAGAGCCGCGCCCGCACGGAGGGCTCGTTCACCGTGAACACCGAGAGCGCGCCCTTCACCGCCGGATCGAGCACCATCATCGGGCGCGACTCCGCGAGGAGCGTGGGCTCCGCCCTGCCGGTCTCGAGCTCGAACACGCGCTCCTCGGCCGACAGCTGCCCGAACGTGTCCGGCACGCCCGGCAGCGCCGTGATCTTGTACTTCGTCCGCCCCCGCGTGCGCCCGGTGAGGCGCACGATCGGGCCGCTCGCCTGGAGCTTCAGTCCCGGGATCTCCGGCTCGACCCGCACGCTCGCCTTGTCGAACCTCGCGGCGGCGACGTCGTTCGAGAACTGGAGCGAGAGCGGGTGCAGCGGCGGGCACTCGCCGCCCCACGCGCACGAGAGCCGCACCGCGGTCATCGGCCCGAAGGTCGAGAAGCCGAAGGACTGGTCGGCGTCCGTGACGCGAGGCCCCTCGCCCGACGCCGTGCCGCGAGGGACGGTGACGGTCACGCGGGCGCCGCGCGGCAGCGGGGATCTGGGGCGCACGACGACGAAGCGCCCCGCCTCCGAGCGCCTCGTGAGCTCCCGCACCTCCCGGTCGGACTCGATCTCGTCGTCCGTCGCCGCGCGCACCTCGACGGGCGACGAGCCCGCGGTGACCCGCAGCGCCGCGCGGGTCGCGGCCGGGTCCATCTTCTGATCGAACCCGACGAAGATCAGCGGCTCGAGCCCGACCGGGCCACCGCCGCTCGGGTGCTCCGCTCGAAGCCGCGGCGGCGGCGTACCGAACGTCCAGCGCACGTCGCTCGCGAGCACGCCGCCGGCCACCGAGCGCGCGCCCGCCGCGATCTCGACCTTGTACTCGGTCGCCATCGGGAACCGCCCCGTTGGCTCGAAGAGCGCCGTCTGCGCCCCGATCCAGCGCCACTTGCCCGGCGGCGTCGGCGACAGCGAGACGGGCGGCGGGGTGCGCTCGAGCTCCGCGTGCGACGTGATCGCGACCATCGGCTGCGAGAACGACACGGAGAGGTGGGGCGCCAGCGTCACCTCGCCGTCGGGCAGGTGCCGGGTCACGGTGAGCGGGCCGGGCTGCGGCGCCGTGGGCGCGGGCTTGATCGCCCTCGGCGGGAAGGGCTCGGTGACCGTCTTGCCAGCGCGCGGCGGCGGCTGCGACCGGTCGCGGAGCGCGAACGTCGCCTCGTCGCCCGGCAGCTTCGCGAGCGGAGGCAAGCGCTCGAGCAGGCGGCGCTCGTCGTCCGCGGGGAGCGGCGCGCCCTTCGCGAGCCTGCTCCTCGGCGCGCCGACCGTCCCGTCGACTTCCGTCACGCGGAAGCCGAGCCCCGATCGGGAGGGCCGCACGACGATCGGCTCCTCGGGCACGGGGGCGGGCGGCGGCTCCGTGGGCGGCGGCTCCGGCGGGCGCGCGGCGTGCGGACACGCGAAGAGGACGAGCGGGAGCGCGAGAAGGGCGAGGCGTGCGAGGCGGTTCATCGGTCCCCCGTCGTGGCGACGTGCGCCCGGCAGGATACGTCACCGCGCGCGCGCGCGTGCGCTGCCCCTGCGCCGGCGAACAAGCCCCACAGCGCTCCAGGCGAGGGCGGCGATCGCGAGCGCGCGTGGAGGCGTCGCGTCGCGCGCCCCGCGGCCCGGCGTGGCGCACGCGCACGCGCCGTCGTCGCCAGCGGGGGAGGCCGGAGCGGCCGTCGGCTTGCGGAGGAAGACGTGGCTGGTCACCGAGCGCGGGGCGCCCCGGACGAGCGCCTCGACCCGGATCCGCGACTCACCGGTCGCCGGCGCGGCGAACGTCCGCTCCAGGACGAAGGGGCTCGCGTCGACGGGCACCTCGTCGAGCGCCACGCCGTCCGCGACGAACCGCGCCGTCTCGCCGGCCGAGCCCGTGATCGTCGCGCGCAGGGTCACGGCGTCCGCGCGCACGGTGTCGTCGTCGTGGGCGACGCTGGCGGCGAGCTCGATCATCGGGTCCGCGGGCCCATCGAGCTTCACGACCGTGCGCCCGCGCCGGACGCCCGCGAGCACGCCGGCCACCGACAGCTCCTCGACGAACACCATCGTCGTCGGGCTGCCGATCGGGCTGGAGGTGAGCTCCATCGCGCCGCCACCCGAGTGGTCGTCGCTGCCGCCGATCGCGGCGACGTGCGCGCCGGTCGCGAGCCATGACTCCCAGATCTCGAACGTTCGCTCGCCGAACAGGACCCCGGCCTTCTTCACCGAGCCGGTGCCGAGCTCGATGGCGCGGATGCGCGACGGCGCGAGCGGCTGCTTCCACGCGCACCCGAGGCACGCGTCGCCGAGCTCGAAGGCCGGGTGGTTCACCGCGAAGATCGCGCCCTGCGCCTCGATCGCGTCGACCGCGGCGTCGATCGTGACGCCGGGCTGGCCGATCTTGTGGTCGACCCACCGGGTCGCGCCGACAGCGTTCGCGTGGCCGTCGTACGTCGTGAACTCGAACCCTGGCACCAGCAACAGCTCGGGGTGCCGCGCGGAGACGTCGGCGAACCACGACAGCTGCGCGTCGGTGTTGTGATCGGAGAGCTCGACGAAATCGAGCCCGCGCGACCGCGCGAACGTCGCGATCGCGTCGAGCGTCGGGCTCGCGTCGCCGCTCTCGCGGGCGTGCACGTGGAAGTCGCCGGCGACCCACCTCGCGCCGCCGCCGATGGGCGCCGCCGGCGAGTACGGTCGACGCTCGGGCTGGGGGGCCAGGGTCGGCGTGTCGCGCAGGCGCACGACGACGCGGTAGCGCGCGGGCTGGTGCTTCACGAGCGCCTTGCCGACGACGACGCGCCACGCGCCGGCGGGCAGCGGGCCGGGCACGTAGCTGCGCGACGCGGCGAGCTCGCCGACGATCGCAGGCTCCTTGTGTCCCCCGCCCCAGCCGCGAAATCCTTCGGGATCGAGCAGCCCCCAGTCGAGGACGTCCCCGTCGGTGAGGCCCTCGTGCTGGACCTCGATCTCGCGCGTCCCCGCTGGCACGTCGAAGGGCAGGAAGAAGTGGTCGAGCGCGTCGTCGGGCGCGGCGCCCTCGAACGCGAGCTCCGAGTCCGCCCGCGCCTCCGTGGCGAGCGAGAGCGACGCGGCGAGCGAGAGCGACGCGGCGAGGAGCGAACCACACGAGGCCCGGCGCACGCGCGGCAGCTTCGCACGAAAGCGGACCGTCAGCGGAAGTACGCGGCGACGGCGATCACGGCAACGATGGCGACGACCACCGCGACCGGTCGCCACGGGATCTGTGTGAGCTTCGTGGGCTCGGCCCTCGCGGGCCCTGCGACCTCGGCGCGCGGAGGCTGAGCGCGCCGCTCGGGGGCGCGAGGCTCGCGGGCGCGCGGCGAGGAGGCGATCGGCCGCGTGGCCACCTTCGACACCGCGACCTCGGCGGTGGCCTCCGCCTCGACCCTGGGGGGGCGCTTCGCGCGGCGCGCCGCCCTCTCCTCTGCGAGCGCGACGGCCTCCTCCCGCTCGCGCAGCCGGGCTTCGTCCGCGGCCCGGCGGGCCGCCTCGGTCGCGTCGAGGCGCTCCGCTTCGCGACGGCGGCGCTCCGCCAGGCGCTCCTCGTCGGCGCGGGTCGAGTCGTGCTGGGACCGCGCGGCGTTCGCGCGGCGCTCGCGCTTCTTGCTCTTCGTCGCGGCGGGTCGAGGGGCCACGACCGGGATCCCGAGGACGGGCGCCGGACCGCTGGCGCGCCGCTTCTTCTTCTCCCAGCGCGGCGCCGCCGGAGGGGGCGCGGCGACGGGCGCGACAGGCGCCGCCCCTGGCGCGATCGGCGCGGCGGCGGC
Source organism: Polyangiaceae bacterium (assembly GCA_020849655.1). Lineage (GTDB taxonomy): Bacteria > Myxococcota_A > Polyangia > Polyangiales > Polyangiaceae > JADLFU01. Next base: position 75,870 of record JADLFU010000012.1, read on the forward strand.
CGGGATGGTCGTCCGCGCCGGCGCGGCCGGTGGCTCGGCGGGCGGAGCTTCGTCGGGATCGTCGTCCCAGAGATCATCGAAGTCGATCGAGGTGGTCACGTCGCGCTCCGGCAGCGACCGCACCCGCTAGCACGAAACCACGGTGAGCGCGCTCGGTCGCTCGGTCGGGCTCGGCTCGCCGAGCTCGCACGCGCGCGGCGCCGACGCGCCGCCGAGGCGGGTCGCCCTCCACAGCGATCCCTGCGGGAGCTCCCGCCAGCGCTCCGTCGTCAGCGGCTCGCTGGCGAAGGTCACGCTCGCCGTGCGTCTCCCCTCTCCCTCTCCCCGCTCGAGCACGAACAGCGAGCGCCCCGAGCGGTGCGCGAACATCCGATCGCCGTCGGACAGCAGGAAGTTCACCGCGCCCCGGCCCGCGAAGCAGGCGAGGCGCCGCGCCGCCGTCGCGAGCCCGTGCTCGGCGTCGCCCGGCGCCGCGTCGAGGCAGGTCAGCAGAAACGCGAACAGCCGCTCGCTGTCGGTGTCTCCCTCGACCTCGGCGGCGCGCGCGGGCGAGCACATCGCGACGAGGCCCGGCACGTCGTCGACGGTGCCGTTGTGCGCGAGCACCCACCCGCCGCGCTCGAACGGGTGCGTGTTGGCGAGCGACACGGGGCCGACCGTGCGCTGGCGGACGTGCGCGATCGCGACGGCCGCCCGCTCCGTGCGCGCCTCCTCGCGGAACACGGGCGACTCTCCCGCGCACTCGACGCGCCTGTGCACCCGCCAGCCCTGCCCGGCGCTCGCCGCCACCCCCCACCCGTCGCGGTGTTCGCGCGAGAGCGCCCCGAGGCTGCGCGGCGCCGTGCTCAGCAGCGCCTCCAGCGACACGGGAGCCTGCGCGACGACGCCGAGCATCCGACACATGGCCCCCGAGCGATGCCATATCCACGCTCCCCCGGCCCAGTTCCAGGCGCTGTCGATTCTGTTTGACAGTCCAGGGCTCGCCGCTGTAATCAGCGGCTCCCTTTTCGGGGCCAGGTTGTTCCCTGGGGTGGTAGTTAAGTTGGTTATAACGCCGGCCTGTCACGCCGGAGGCCGCGGGTTCGAGTCCCGTCCACCCCGCTGTACCGCGCGCGCTGCCCCCCGTCGGGCGCGCCGCCCTCGAGGTCCTCGCCGCCACGGCTCACCGTGGCGCGTTCGCGGGTTGTCGGCGGCCCGTCACGAGGCTGACGGAGCGCCCGCGCGCGGCCCTCCCATCCTGCGAATTTCAGCGTGGACCCAAACTTGCTCTCCGGCCTCCGAGTCTCCCCAACCATTCGTTGACGTGCGCACCCGTCCGTGAAAGGTGCCCCGTCTGTTCGCGCGCCCCGGAGGCGCGCGTCGATTCCTCATCAGGAGCGTTTCATGCGTTTCCGTTCGGCAGTCCTCCCCGCGATCTTCGCGGCCACCCTCTCCGTCCCGGCGCTCGCGCAGCAGACCGATCCGACCGCGCCCGCGGGCGCCCCCGGGCAGACGGCGCCGGCCGGCGGTCCGACGCTCACCGTCGACTCGAGCGGGCAGACCACGGTCGGCGCGCCTGCTCAGGCGGGCCCCAAGGACGAGGTGAAGAAGGAGGAGCCCAAGAAGGCGGCGACGCCCCCGCCTCGCCTCATCTGGCGCGGCTCGACGGCGGTCATCGACCAGTCGATGACGCCCGAGACCGTCGGGATCGGCCACGACTACCAGACCCGCAACCCGCTCTACCAGCTGTGGATCTCGGTGCGCCCCCGCGTCTGGCTGCTCGACGACGGGACGAACAGCATCAACATCAACGCGCGCATCGACATGTACAAGGAGATGACGTCGTCCGACGACAGCACGCTCCGGCGCCAGAACATCCTCGGCGACATCTGGATCAACGCTCCCTACTCGCGCAAGCTCTACCGGAAGGACGGCTACGCGACGTCGGTGAGCTTCGGCCCCCGCGTGCTCTTGCCGACGTCGATGGACTCGCGCGCGCGCGGCGTGATCGTGACCGCGGGCGCCGGCGGCGGCGTGGTGCAGATGTTCCCGCTGTCCCGCGGGAGCGACTGGTTCTCGTCGGCGCGCGTCGCGGGGATCGCGTACTACACCCACGCCTTCACGAAGGCGACGACCCGCCAGGACGCGGACACCCTCGCCGATCGCCCGACGATGCAGACCGACGGCCGCACCGGTCGCAACTACCAGCTGTCGGGCGGGTTCCTGGTGAACCACCAGTTCCTCGGCGTCCTCGACACCGGCGTGCAGATCACCGACAAACTCGGCTTCACGTTCGACGCCATCTTCATCTCCCAGTGGAAGTACAACCACTCGGAGGCGTGCACGCCGGTCACGATCTCGAACGGCACCGCGTGCGGCGGCTCGAACCCGGACAACCCCGATCCGCAGCGCTACACGCTGCTGTCGTGGATCCTCGGCGGCTTCGACTACCAGCTCACCGAGGATCTGAACCTCGCGCTCGGCTACTACCACGTGACGAACACCATCGCGCCGAGCGGCAACCGCCAGAACCTCTTCTACTCCCCCGACGGCGGTCGCTTCTACCTCACCGCCACGGTCGGCCTCGACGCCTTGTACGAGCGCTTCCGCGGCAAGCCCGACGACGGCCCGAACAGCCCCGCCGGCGGCGCCCGCGGCCTCACCAAGGGCACCCCGCCTCCCGGCCTCGGATCGTTCTGACGTGGGCGCGGGCGGCGTCCTCGACGACCCGCTGCACGATCTGCTGGCGGCGCAGCTCCCCGAGCGGCCGCCGCGGGTGCGCGAGCTCGAGGACGAGGCCGCGCGCGCCCGCTTCCCCATCGTCGGCCCGCTCGTCGGCCGCCTGCTCGAGACGACGGCGCGCGCGGTCGGCGCGGCGCGCGTGCTCGAGCTCGGCTCCGGCTTCGGGTACAGCGCGTACTGGTTCTCCCGCGCGCTCGGCGAGGGATCGTCGCTCGTCTGGACGGACGCCTCCGCAGAGAACGAGGCCCGCGCGCGCTCGCTGCGCGACGCCGAGTTCCCGCACGTGGCGGTGACGTTCCTCCGCGGCGACGCGCTGGAGGTCGCGGCGCCGCTCGAGGGGCCGTTCGACGTCGTGTTCTGTGACGTCGACAAGCACGAGTACCCGGCGGCGCTCGAGCTCGCGCGCGCGAAGGCGCGGGTCGGCGGCGCGATCGTCTTCGACAACGTGCTCTGGGCGCGGCGCGTGCTGCCGGGCGGCGACGACGGATCGGCGGCGACGGCGGGCGTGCTCGGGCTGCTCGCCGCGCTGAGATCGGCGAGCGATCTGGCCACCTCGATCGTGCCGGTGAGGGACGGCGTGTCCGTCTCGATCAAACTGCGCTAGAGGTGCGCGATGATCGCCGTCGGTGACGCCGTCCCCGAGTTCGAGCTCCCCTCGAGCCTCCCCACGTCGAGCGGCAAGCCGGGCAGGCCGCTCAAGCTGAGCGACCTCCGCGGCAAGAAGGTCGTGCTCGCCTTCTACCCGCTTGATTTCAGCCCCGTCTGCTCGGGCGAGCTGTCGTGCTTCCGCGACGATCTCTCGCAGTTCCAGGGCGTCGACACCGAGGTGGTCGGCGTGAGCGTCGACTCCGCGTGGTGCCACGCGGCCTTCGCCGAGAAGCTGGGCCTGAGCTTCCCGCTGGTCGCCGATTTCCAGCCGCGCGGCGGGTTCGCCCGGCAGCTCGGCTTCTTCGAGGAGGACAAGGGCTTCACCAGCCGCGCGACGGTGGTCGTCGACCGCGACGGCAAGGCCGCCTACGTGAAGAACCACGGCCTCGGCACGCCGCGCGACAACGCCGAGATCCTCGCCGCGCTCTCCGCGCTGCGCTGAGCGCCCCGGCGGGATAAGCTCGAACCCGCGCGTCGAACGTCGAACCCCTCGGACCATGACCCCAGCTGAGCCACGCATGTACGGACTGAACCCCGGAGACCGGATCGGGCCCTACGTCCTCGACGGCCCGATCGGCGCCGGCGGTCAAGGGTCGGTGTGGCGAGCGCGCGCGGACGGAGCCCCCACGCCCGTCGCGCTGAAGCTCATCCCGGTGCGCGGCTCGCCGGTGACGATGGTGGAGCGGGTGCGGCGCGAGGCCGAGTCGCTCGTCCGGCTCTCCGGCGGCCAGCCGTCGGTCGTGTCGTGCCTCGGCCTGGTCGAGGACGCCCAGAACGGCCTGTTCGGCGTCGCGATGACGCTCGTCGAGGGGCAGGAGTTGGGCGCGACGCTGCGCGATCCCAGGTGCGACGCGGGGATGCGGGAGACGCTGCTCGGGCACGTCGCGCGCGCGCTCGCGTACCTGCACCAGCAGGGCATGGTGCACCGTGACGTCAAGCCGCAGAACATCCTCGTCTCCCGCTCCTTCTTCGGCGCGCCGCACGATCCGGAGAATGTAAAGCTCGTTGATTTCGGGATCGCGACGATGCTCGGCAACCCGAAGCCGCTGACCGAGGTCGGCACCGTGGTCGGGACGCCCGCGTACATGCCGCCGGAGCGCATCGATCCGCTTTTCTGGGAGGTCGCGCAGGGCCGCCCCACCGAGGACGTGTTCGCGTTCGGCGTCGTCGCCTACGAGGCCTTCTTCGGCCGTCACCCCGCGAACGTCTCCGATGACGGCACGCTCTCCATCTACGCCGAGCGCTACCGCCAGATCAGCCGCACCGGCGAGGCGTGGCCGCAGCTGCCGCCGGGCCACCGCTGGACGGCCGCGCTCCGCGGCGCGCTGACGCTGAAGCGCTCCGAGCGGCTGGTCGACGGCGCCGCGGTGGTCGCGGCGTTCTCCCCCGGAGGACAGACGATGGACGACCCTGGGCTGGGCGGGCGCGCGCCCGTCCCGAAGACGGCGGCGGCTGACATCCACGATCGCCCGGGCAGCACCGAGGCGGCGCCAGTGCACAACGCGCCCATCCCCGGCGCGACGGCGCTCCCTCCCTACGCCGCGGCGCCGATGCCGCCGCAGTACGGCGCGCCCGCCACGCCGGCGCCCGCGTACACCGCGCCGCCCGCGATGGGTGGGCTCGCGATGCCCCCGCCGAGAGGTGGGATCGCGATGCCGCCGCCGCGCCGCCAGCCCCAGAGCAACACCGCGCTGAAGGCGCTCATCGCGGTCACCGCCATCGGGGCCGTCGCGATCCCGGCGATGCTGATCGCGCGCAGCGCGCGCTCGAACGACGACTCGACGCCGCCCCCGCCGGTCATCGGCGCCCCTGCCACGGTGCCCTCGGCCGAGCCCGCGCCGCCGTCGCCGCCGCCGACCGCCACCGAGATCTCCCAGCCTCCGCCGGTCTTCACGCCGCCGCCTCCCGTCGCGACGAAGCCGCCCACGACCGGGGGCGGCACGACGGTGGTCGGTCCGAAGACCCCGCCCGCGGCGACCACGACGACCCCCGCGCCGACGACCACGACGCCGACGACGGGCGTCCCTCGCATCGGCAAGTGGCCGCAGACCCCGCCGACGACCCCGACGCCGACGACGACTCCCCACCCGGCGACTCCCCAGCCGACGACGGGTGGCGGGCGCCCGCCGCGCATCGGCCGCTGAGCGCCGCCGATGCCTCGCGTGCTGGTGGTCGATAACTACGACTCGTTCACCTACAACCTGGTGCAGTACCTGGAGACGCTCGGCGCCGCGTGCGACGTCGCGCTCGCGGACCGCATCGGCGTCGACGAGATCGTCGCGCGCGCGCCCGACGGCGTGCTGATCAGCCCGGGCCCCTGCACCCCCGACGACGCGGGCGTCAGCCTCGAGGCCATCCGATCGCTGCCGCGCGCGCTGCCGATCTTCGGCGTGTGCCTCGGGCACCAGGCGATCGGTCAGGCCTTCGGAGGGAGGGTCGTCCGGGCCACGAGGCTCATGCACGGGCGCACGTCGCCGATCCTTCACGACGGCACCGGCGTGTTCGCGGGGCTGCCATCGCCGCTCGAGGCGACGCGCTACCACTCGCTTCTGGTCGAGCGCGCGTCGTTGCCGCCGTGCCTGCGCGTCAACGCGTGGACGGCGGAGGGCGAGATCATGGGCCTCGTGCACGAGTCGCGGCCCGTCTGGGGCGTGCAGTTCCACCCGGAGTCCTTCCTCACCGAGCGCGGCCTCGACCTCGTCGGCAACTGGGTGCGATCGCTCGAGGGCGCGCGCGCGTGACGGGGTTCCCGGAGGTGTTCGCGGCGCTCGTCGGCCCGCCGGGCGGTCGCGCGGCCGCGGTCGGCGCGGCGTTCGACGCCATCCTCGCGGGCGAGTGGACGCCGGTCCAGGTCGCGGGGCTCGCCGTCAGCCTGCGCCTGCTCGGCGAGTCGCCCGACGTCATCCACGCCGCGGCCGCCTCGCTCCGTCGCTCGATGATCGAGGTCCCGCACGGGCTCCCGCTCGTGCTCGACACCTGCGGCACGGGCGGCGACGGCGCGGGCACGTGGAACCTCTCGACCGGGGCGGCGCTCCTGGTCGCCGCGTGCGGCGTACCTGTCGCGAAGCACGGCAACCGCGCCGTCTCGAGCCGCTCTGGCAGCGCGGACGTCCTCGAGGCGCTCGGCGTCGTCGTCACGGTCGCTGCCGATCGCCAGGCGGGCATCTTGCGCGACGTCGGCGTCGCCTTCCTGTTCGCGCCGTCCCACCACCCGGCGATGCGACACGGCGGCGTCGCGCGGCGCGAGCTCGGCATCCGCACGCTGTTCAACGTACTCGGCCCGCTGGCGAACCCCGCGCGGGCGACGCACCAGGTGCTCGGCGCGTACGACGACGCCCTGCGGCCGGTGCTCGCGGAGACGCTGCGGGCGCTCGGGACGGCGGCGGCGTGGATCGTGCGCGGTGAGGACGGCCTCGACGAGCTGTCCCCGTGCGGCCCGACGCGCGTGACCGCGCTCCGCGACGGGGCGATCTCGGAGCTCGTCGTCACCCCCGAAGACTTCGGCCTGCCGCGGCTCCCGCCGTCGGCGCTGCTCGGCGAGGGCCCCGCCGAGAACGCGCGGATGATCGCGCAGGTCCTCTCCGGTGAGCCTCACCCCGCCCGCGACGCCGTGGTGCTGAACGCCGCGGCGGGTCTCGTCGTGGCGCGGGGGCTGTCCCCGCGCGACGCGACGGAGCAGGTGACGCGCGCGCTCGCCGACGGCCGCGCCTCCCGCGTGCTCGCGGAGCTGATCGCGGCGACGTCAGCGGCCTGAGCGCCTCGGCCCTCGATCGCGCGGCGCCCGGTCGACCTCGGACCGACGCTCAGCAGGACGCCCGGCCCGAGCGCGCCCGGCCGGCGCAGCCTGATCGGCGCGGCCCGGCGCGTGCTTCGCCGTCGCGTGCTTCGCCGGCCCGTGCTTCGCCGGCCCGTGCTTCGCCGGCCCGTGCTTCGCTGGAGCGTGCTTCGCCTTCGCGCGCTCCGCCACCGACGGCGCGCGACGCTCTCGGCTCGGCGTGAGCGCCGCTGCGCCCGTCGACGCCCAGCTCACCCGCCGCGGCACGCCCCAGTGCTCCCGCATCGCCGTCAGCTCGTCGTGCGTCAGCGGTCGCACCGCGCCGGGGCGCAGCCCCTCGATCGTCACGCCGGCGAACGACTGCCTCGCGAGCCGCATCACGGGGAACCCAGTGGCCTCCCCCATGCGGCGGATCTGCTGGTTTCGCCCCTCGAAGAGCGTCACCTCCATCCACGTCTTGCCAGCCTCGTGCCGCAGCAGCGTGACCTCCGCCGCGCGCGTGATGCCGTCGTCGAGCTGCACGCCGGCGCGCCAGCGCGCGAGATCGGCCTCGCTCATCTCGCCGGTCACCTTGACGACGTAGGTCTTCGGCACGGCCTTCTTCGGGTGCAACAGGCCGTGCGTCAGCTCACCGTCGTTGGTGAAGAGCAGCACGCCGCTCGTGTGAAAATCGAGCCGCCCGACCGGCACGACGCGCGCCCTGATGCCCTTCAACAGATCCTTGACCGTCGGGCGGCCCTCGGGATCGCTCAGCGTCGAGACGACCAGCCGCGGCTTGTGCATCACGAGGTACACGAGCCGCTCCGCGAGCAGGCGCTTGCCGTCGACGTCCACGTGATCGCGCGAGGGGTCCACCTTCGTGCCGAGCTCGGTGACGACGCGCCCGTTCACGCGGACGCGACCGCCCGTGATCAGCGCCTCCGCCGCTCGGCGCGACGCTACGCCGCCCTGCGCGATCACCTTCTGCAGCCGCTCGATGCTCATCCTGCCCGCGTGGTATACGATCTCGCAGGTTCATGCGACGAGTTCCGAAGCCGTGGGGGCACGAGGACATCTGGGCCGAGACGTCGCGCTACGCGGGCAAGCTGCTGCACATCCGCGCCGGGCAGCGCCTGTCCCGGCAGCTGCACCGCGAGAAGGACGAGACCTTCCTCGTGCAGCGCGGCACGCTCCGGCTCGAGGTGGGGGCGGTCGACGCGCTCGAGGTGCTGACCCTCGGCCCCGGCGACACGTTCCACTGCCCTCCGCGCACGATCCACCGCATGGTCGCGGTGACGGACGTCGACGTGATCGAGGTGTCGACGCCGGAGCTCGACGACGTCGTGCGCCTCGAGGACGCCTACGGACGCGAGGGCACGAGCGAGGCCTGAGCTGAGACTGCCTCGCTTACTTGCCCTTCTTCTCGCGGTCGCGCACCTGCTTCGACTTGGGCTTCGCGGGCGGCGCGGCGGAGGTGATCGGCGCGAGGGTCGCGGCGGCGGGCGCGGACGCAGAGCCGCTCGGATCGACGCGCGCTCCGCCGGCCGAGCGCTCCTCGGCCTTCTCCGCCGCCTCCGCGGCGCGGCGCGCGATCTCGTCGTGGTCCCAGCGGTCGACGCTGCCGTCGCCGTCGAGGTCGACGCCCATGCGCTCCAGCCGCCCGTGGTTGTAGAACTCCCAGACGTCCGGCTTGCCGTCCTTGGTGGTGTCGCGCTGCACGCGCGAGAGCTGGCCGCCGACGTAGAAGTTCCAGATGTCGGGCTGCCCGTCGCCGTCGCGGTCGACCGCGAGCTTCGAGACGCGGCCGCCGGCGAACGTGATCCACGTGTCGATCTTGCCGTCGAAGTTGGAGTCGGCCTGCTCGGAGGCGGCCTCGCCCTTGTCGGTGAACGTGCGAACGACGTCCTTGATGCCGTCGAGGTTGCTGTCGACCTCCCGGCAGACGAGCACCTTGCGGCGGTCCTCGCCGGTGCCGAAGACCTGGTAGACCTTGCGGACGTTCGGGAGGATGGTGCCCATCCCCGCGGTCTCGCTCACCTCGCGGTCGTCCCGGCCCTTGAAGTCGCACTTGGTCTGGTCGTCGACGGCCTCCTTCGAGGCGTCGGTCGCGCGACCGCGCTCGCGAGGCGCCGCCTGCCCGCCCGAGTTCGCGGGGCGGCCGCTGCACGCGGCGAGCACGCCGAGCGCTCCGAAGGCGCCGAACACGAGCAGCCACCTGGCGCCGGTCGGCGCGCCCGATCTTGTCATTTCGAGCCTCCAGACGCGGCAGGCGCCGCAGAGGAAGACGACGCAGGAGGAGGCGCGACGCTCGAGGACGCGCCAGGAGCGGGCGGCTTCTGCCCGAACGCGGAGGACGTCGCCAGGATGTTCGCCGGCTCGTCGCCCTGCGGCTTGCAGATGTCGACCTCCGAGCCGACGTCCGCGAGGCCGTCGCCGTCGCGGTCCGACGCGACCACGGGGCACGCCTGGTTGCCCGCGTCGGGGAACGTCCACCATTGGTCGACCTTGCCGTCGGCGTCCGTGTCTCGCTCGCGGCGCACGACCTTGCCGCCCTCGTAGTAGTCCCAGGTGTCGAACTTGCCGTCGAGGTTCATCTCGCGGTCCTTGCGGAACAGCTCTCCGCCGCGAAAATGCTGGACCTCGTCGAGGCGGCCGTCGCGATCGAAGTCGTTCTCGATGCGCCGGACGACCCCGCCGCCGTCTAGGTAGACGTAGCGATCGATCTTGCCGTCGAAGTTGAGGTCGACGGCCTTGCACGAGCCCGACGAGACGTTGAACACGTCGGGTCTGCCGTCGCCGTTGCCATCCTCGGTGCTCGACGCCTTCGCGACGTTGCACGCCGGGGGCTCCACGCGGAGCGGCCTGTCCGGCTCGGAGCCGGCCGACTTCGCCCCGCCGACCGAGACGCTCTTCGAGCACGCAGCGAGCAGCGCCAGGCCACAAAAAACCGCTGTCACCGCGGCACCGCGGGCCGACCTGTGCTCGTTGAGTCGCATGAGGCGGGCGGGAGACTACATGTCAACCCGGCGCGGGCGCAAGCGCCGCTCGGTGGGGCATTGACGACAGGTGTAGCTCAACATACGTTCACTCCCGGTTGCTCGGCCCGGCCGAGGGAAGCGCATGTCACGCAAGAAGATCTCGTCGACCGTGTACATCACCCTCGAGCAGAACGAGCAGCTCCGGGTGCTGTCCGAGCGCACGAAGGTGCCGGTCTCCGTGTACATCCGCGAGGGCATCGATCTCGTGCTGCGCATGTACGCCGACCAGCTGCCCGGACAGCTGTCGCTCGTGTCCGACGCGCCGCAGCCGGCGGCCGCGACGGCGCCGAAGAAGAGCTGACGCCGCGCCCTCTCGGCGCTGGCGCGGCGGCGCGGTTGCGACTATCCCGCCGCGACCTTGTTCCCCATCGAGCGGATCCGCAACTTCTCCATCATCGCGCACATCGATCACGGGAAATCGACGCTCGCCGACCGCGTGCTCGAGGTGACGGGCGCGCTCGCCGATCGCGAGATGCAGGCGCAGTTCCTCGACAAGCTGGACATCGAGCGCGAGCGCGGGATCACCATCAAGGCGCAGAACGTCCGGCTCTCCTACAAGGCGAAGGACGGCCTCGAGTACCGCCTCCACCTCATCGACACGCCCGGACACGTCGACTTCAACTACGAGGTGTCCCGCTCGCTGTCGGCGTGCGAGGGCGCCATCCTCGTCGTCGACTCGACGCAGGGGGTCGAGGCGCAGACGCTGGCCAACGTGTACCTCGCGCTCGACCAGAACCTCGAGATCCTGCCCGTGCTGAACAAGGTCGATCTGCCGTCGTCGGACGTCGACCGCACGAAGGAGGAGATCGAGCAGGTCATCGGGCTCGACACGGCGCACGCGGTGCCGTGCTCGGGCAAGACGGGCGTCGGCGTGCCCGACATCCTCGAGAAGATCGTCGCGCTGGTGCCGGCGCCGAAGGAGCGGGCGCCCGGCGGGCCGCTGCGCGCGCTGATCTTCGACAGCTGGTACGACAGCTACCGCGGCGCGATGGTGATGGTGCGCGTGGTCGACGGCGTGCTGAAGAAGGGCGACAAGGTGCGGTTCCTCGCGACGAAGCGCGACTACGAGGTCACCGAGATGGGCGTGTTCACGCCGCACGCGCTCGCCGTCGACGAGCTCGGGCCCGGCGAGGTCGGGTTCTTCTCCGCGAACATCAAGAGCGTCCACGACACCAAGATCGGCGACACCGTCACGACCGCGAAGCACGCGGCGACCGAGGCGCTCCCCGGCTTCAAGGACGTCAAGCCGATGGTGTTCGCGGGGATGTACCCGACCGAGAGCGAGGCCTACCCCGATCTGCGCGACGCGCTCGAGAAGCTGCACATGAACGACAGCGCGTTCTCGTTCGAGCCCGACACGTCGGAGGCGCTCGGGTTCGGGTTCCGCTGCGGGTTCCTCGGCCTGTTGCACATGGAGATCATCCAGGAGCTGCTGGAGCGCGAGTTCAACCTCGAGCTCATCACGACGGCGCCGAGCGTCGTCTACAACGTCACGAAGACGACGGGCGAGACGCTGCGGGTCGAGAACCCCGCGATGCTCCCGGATCCGCAGGTCATCGAGCGCATCGAGGAGCCGATCTCGAAGGTCACCCTCCACGTGCCGGCGGAGTTCGTCGGCGCCGTCATCGCGCTCTGCCAGGAGAAGCGCGGCGTGCAGCTGTCGATGACGTACGCGTCGAAGGATCGCGTGATCATCGCGTACGAGCTTCCCTTCAGCGAGGTCGTGTTCGACTTCCACGACAAGCTGAAGACGTGCTCGCGCGGCTACGCGTCGATGGACTACGAGCTCACCGGGTTCCGCGCGGACAAGCTCGTGAAGGTCGACATCCTCGTGAACGGCGAGCCGCTCGACGCGCTCGCGCTCATCGTCCACAAGGACCGCGCGTACCACCGCGGACGCGCGCTCACCGAGAAGCTGAAGGAGTTCGTGCCGCAGCAGCAGTTCGAGGTCGCGATCCAGGCCGCCATCGGCGGCAAGATCATCGCGCGCGAGACGGTGCGGGCGCTGCGCAAGGACGTGACGGCGAAGTGCTACGGCGGCGAC
>JADLFU010000013.1 GCA_020849655.1 Polyangiaceae bacterium
ACGGAAGCCGCCGCGCGTGGCGAGCGGCCAGGCGCCGCCGGTTGGGACGATCACCGACGCGCTCTACGGCGCGATACCGCTGGTCGAGGTCGTCCGCACCAACGCCGCGGGTCACGCCGTCACCGTGCGCGAGATCGACCCGGACTTCCGGCCGCGTCCGCCGGCCGGCGCCGTCCTCGGCGACATCCGTGCGCAGTCGTTCTGCCCCGTCCATCACGTCCCGCGCTACTACTACGTCGACCAGCAGCGAGCGTGTGTGCAGTGCGGGCTGGCGTTCACCTTTCGCGCGGCGGAGCAGAAGTTCTGGTACGAGACGCTGAAGTTCCACTTCGACTCGGTGCCGATCCGTTGTCCGACCTGCCGCCGGAGCCGCAGGAGCGATGTGGCCTGCCGCGTCGAGGTTCAAGAGGCGAAGGCCGCCGTCGCGCGCGCTCCACGCGACCCGGCCCTGCAGCTGTCGCTGGCGCGCGCCCTCGTCAGGCATCGGCAACGGCTCGGGTCGGGCGACCTCGACGAGGCCATCCACGCGGCCCGCGCGGTCCGACGCCTCAGCGAACCTGCGCCATGGCCGGGATCCGTCGAGGCGGACTACTGGGAGGGCGCCGCCCACGCCGCGGCCGGCCGGAGCGCCAGGGCCCGCACGCTCTTCACGGCGTTCCTCGCACACCGACCCCCTGGAAGGCACCTGGCGTCACTCGGCGCAGAGGCAGCGTCGTGGCTGCAAACGAACCCCGCGAGCCCCCCGTGAGGGACGCAGCCATGGAAGGCCCGCCGACCACGCCCCCGAGTCGTCTCACGCAGCAGCCGGCCACGGGGCGCCGGAGGCGCCGTTGGATCGTCGCCGGTGCGGCACTCGCGCTGGTGATCCTGGGCTTCTGGGCGTTGCCCCGGACCCTGATGACGATCGGCGAGTCCGAGCTGGCTGGAGCGTCGTGCGGTGACGAGGACTTCGTCGCCGCCATCGGCCTCCTCGACGCCGCCGGCTCGTTCCCTCTCCACGCTCGCGAAGCGAGGGAGATCGTCGCCGATGGCGTCGTGTCTCGGTGCGGGGAGGTGTGGTCGCGCTGCTTGTCGGTGAAGCATGACGCCGAGAGACGACGCGCGGATGCCTACCAGGCCGCGAGCGTGGCGCTGTCGCAGCGGCAGGAGGAGGAGCTGGCAGCGGCGCCTCGCGAGCCGTTGGAGGCGGCCCTCCGCGCGCGGGACGAGCTGCGTCGGCGCCACGACGACGAACGCCTCGCCCTGCTTCGGTCGGAGTGGAACGATCACGACTGGACTCGGCACGTCCCCCCGGCCGAACGCGAGGCGCTCTGCACCTCGATCGCGCCGGCCCTTCGTTGGCTCGGGCGGGCCGCGACGGACCCGACCCTCTGCCCGTGCCCGCTCACGCCATGATCAGCCGCTCGCCCCCGCGCGTCCCCCTCCGCCCGCGCGCGTCCACGTCCACGTCCACGTCCACGCTTCCGCGCCCGCCAGCCCCCGTGCGGCGCGGCGGCGACGGGGCGCCCCCGGCCGCCGGTTGCGCTCGCGTCGTGCGATGGTCAGGTATATTGACTACCGGGATCCGCGGCTGCGCCTGGGCCAGGGGCGGGTCCACAGGCGTCTCCGGCCGCGGCATCGGGCGCAGCGAGCGGTGCGAGCCCGCTGCATGAGACACGACGTGCCGCCTATGGACGAGACGACGCGCTGGAGCACGATCGCACGTTGGCTGCGCGCGCCTCGAACGGAAGACCTCGACGAGATCAGGGGCCTCACCCGGGCGACCATCGCCGCGCGGCGCGCCTCGCCAGAGGACGGCTGCGGCGACGACCTGTACGCGCTCTGCTTCCTCCTGTACCTCGTCGGTGAGCCCGAGGACGTCGTGCTCATCGACGACGCGAAGCACCTGAACATGGACACGGGCTGCATGATCGACCGCTTCCTGCTGACCATGCGCCGCGACCGACGCACCATGCTGGGCGCCGTTGCCGCCGTCGCCGCGGATGCCGACCGCCCGTGGCTCGAGCGCGACGTCACCGCGGCCTTCGACGCGCCCCACGATGGCGATCCGGCGACCTTCGAGCGTGCGTTGTACGCGTACTTCGACCCCTGACCGTGGCGCGCTGCGTGGACGTGGACGTGGACGCGCGAGGAGCGCGGGGAGCGGGGGGCGGGCGCGGGGCGCGGGGCGCGGGGAGCGCGCGGCGGTCGCGGCGAGGCGCGCGTGTCAGGTGCGCAGGCCGTAGCGCAGGTTCTCGGCGGCGAAGCGGCGCGCCGGCTCGGTCGAGGCGGCGAGCGCTGCGACGCGCTCGTCGATGGCGGCCTCGGGGAGGGCGGCGCGCAAGAGGTGCACGAGGCCGCGCATCGGGTCGCCGTGCGGGACGCTGGCGGCCATGTCGAAGAGCGCGTCGAGGGTCGCCGGGCTCAGGCCGGGGGCGCGCTCCATGAGCCGGTCCCAGGCGTCCGCGTAGGCGATGATGTCGGGGACCCGGCGCGCTCGGCCCTCGACGAGGTCGCCGCGTACGAAGGCGAGCAGGGTCGCCTCGTCCGCCTCCGCGTCGCGCGCGAGGGCGTCGAGGATCGCGCGCCAGGCGGCGTCGGTCGCGTCATGCATGGGCCACCTCCTGCTTGCCCTCGGGTCCGGTCACCGGGGCGTCGGGGATCTGCTGCCTACCACGGGCCGCCTGGGCGTTGCGCGGGTTGGCGAGGTAACGCTTGAGCACGGTCGTCGCGTAGGCGGCGCGCATGAGGTCGGGATCCGCCACCGGGTCGAAGAAGTGCAGGAACTCGCCCGCGTTCATCGCGCCGACCCCGAGGATCTCCGCCGTGACCGACGACATGTCCACACCCTGGCTCGCCATCTGCGCGATGGCCTGCCACAAGAAGCCCGGGCCCGGCTGGTAGTGGCCCGACTGGTTCGAGATCAATGTCAGCCTGCCGCCACTCACGACGAGCTCGCCCGCCGCCGCGATCGCGCCACCCCCCATGAAGCTCGAGTGGTGCTGCAGGCCGTGGATGTTCTCGCCCGCGTAGACGGTGCCGCTCGCGTCCATGACGAAGATGTAGCGCCCACCCGCGGCGACGAGCTCCTGGTAGAACTGCTCGCCCTCGGCCTTCGTGAGGTCGCGACCGAGTGCGGCCTTCTTGTCCTTGAAGGCGTTGCGGAGCATGAACCCGGGCAGGTGGAGGTTGCGTGACTCGAGCTCGTCCCCGCTCTGCGTGAAGACGAAGCGGCCGTTCTTCAGCTCGACGATGGTCTCGGCCCGATCCGTCGTCTGCGTCGTGCCGCCCGGGTGCTCGGCGATCTCCGCGACGTCGTTGTAGCGGTAGTTCGTGTTGAACGTCGTCGTGTCCACGTCGCGCTGCGAGCGCAACATCGGCATCAGCGCCCACCCCTCCGACATCCCCTCGCGCGCCGTCAGGGGCATACGCGTGAGCTCGCTCGCGTCGTGTTTCGCCGCGGCGCGCAACGTCGCGAGCTCGGACGCGCCGAGCGCGCTGGGCGTCGGCATCTGCACCGCGAGCGCGGCGAGCTCGTCCTGCTTCGCGTCGCTCACGAGCTCCTGCGGCACCTCCATCCCCGGGTCCTGCTGCGGCGCTCCTTCGCGCGGTGGCGCCTGCGTCTGGGAGCCCTGCGACCCGGTCCCCGGCGACACGTAGAAGTCGGTGTCGGCCTGGCCGTCGGCGTCGTCGTCGTTCTGGTAGAGGACCGGCGCGGGCGCGCGCGAGGCCTGCGGCTCGGGGCGCGCAGGCGCCGGGCCCACCGGGGGACGCGTAGGCGCCGGCGCGTCGCTGTTGTGGTACTCGCCCTCCGCCTTCTTGGGAGCGTTGAAGTACATGGGCTCCGGCGGCGCCTGCTCCTTCTTCGCCGACGCCGACTCGGGCGCGTTGAAGTACACGAGCTCGGGCGGCGCCGGCGGTCCGTCCACGTCCTGCGGCCGGTCCGGGCTGAACTGGTAGAGGTTGGGCAGCGGGCTCGTCTTGGCGATCGCCGCGTTCGGCAGCGGGCCACCGTGCTTGTGCGTGCCGAGCACCGGTCGCGGCGGCGCACCCTTCTTGGCCGCGCCGCTGTCGGCGAGCTTCCACTGCAGCGCCGTCGTCGCCGTCGCGACCGCCTGCTGCTGGGTCGGCTGCTTCTTCGCCGCGGCCGGCTGGCGCTGGTGATCGAGCCCGCCGCCGGGCGCGAGCAAGGCCGTCGCCTGCTCGAAGGACATGCTCCCCAGCACCTCCTCCTGCTTCGTGTTCGTGGCCGGCGGCTGTGCCTTCGCCGCCTCCTTCTTCTGGAAGGCCTTCTTGACGCGCTCTACGATCCCCAGACCCATGGCGAGCTCCGTGTGCGTGCGTGTGTGCCGGGCGCACGACGCGGCGCGGCCCACGCCTCTGCGCGAGCCCCACGCGCGTCGGCGCCGTCGGGTGACAGCAGGAGGTACCCCGTGGCCTCGTGGGGGTTTCGCCGCGCACGGTGCACAATCG